>NZ_JBMDWH010000135.1:0-7025 GCF_048595345.1 Allobosea sp. | reverse complement strand
CTACGCCAAGGCGCGCGGCGACGGGCAGGTCTACACCCCGCAGATCGTCGTCAACGGCACCGCCCATCTTGTCGGCTCCGACAAGGAGGAGGTCGAAAAGGCGGTGCGCCAGCTGCCGGCTTCCGGCTTCGAGGCCCGCATCGCCCTCAAGGAGACGGCCGGCGATCTCGAAGTCGAGGTGAAGCCCTCGGCCACGCCCGAGGATCGCAAGGCCGGCATCTGGCTGTTGCAGACGACCCGTCAAGTGACGGTGCCGATCACGCGCGGCGAAAATCAGGGCCGTACGCTGTCCTATGCCAATGTCGTGCGCGGCATGCAGCGCATCGGCGATTGGAACGGCCGCGAGACCCGCCTCAACGTCCCGCTCGCCGGGATCCGGACGCCCGATGCGGATGGCTATGTCGTCGTCGTCCAGGCCGATCTGCCCGGCAAATACGGGATCATGCCGGGAGCGGTTCTGGGCGCGGCACGCGGACCCGCGACGCCCTGAGCGACGGAGCGGATCGTACGGTCCGATCTCGAAGCGCGGCGAGAGCATGCTGATTTTGCACGGAACCAGACCGTCATCCCGGACAAGCTGCGAAGCGGCGCCGCCCATTCTAGGGCAATGGCGCCCTCCGATGGATCCCGGGACAAGCCCGGGATAACGGGGTGTTTCGGCGAAAACTCAGCGCGCTTGAGAGGGGAAGCGGCGCCGCCGCCTCCTAAAGCACGATGACCTTGTTGGGCAGTTCGTCCACATCGTCCGATCCGGCCGGCACATGGTCCGCCAGCACGGCACCGATCGCGCCGACCGCTGCGATCACGCCCTCGGTCAGGCGGCCGGCGGCGGCTTCCTTGACCAGCGGCTCGATGATCATGCGCCAGCGTTCGGCGTCGATCTTCGCCTCGATGCCGCTATCGGCCAGCACCTCGGCGAAGCGCTCCTGCCGCGCGACGTAGAGCAGCACCCCGGTCCTGTTCCGGGTCCGGGCGAGGCCGCGCATGGTGAATTCGCGCAGCGCCGCCTGATGCGCTCGCTTGCGCTTGACGAAGCCCGGCACGAAGCGACCGCCGCGGCCACGCCAGCCGAGCCCGGCCAGAAGCAGGACCGCCGCGATCAGCTGGATGAGGAAGATCCGGGGGGCGCTGACCATCGTCAGCCACATCAGCGGCCAGGGCACGAGCAAGGCGAGGCTCAGCGCCAGCACGATCGGCACGCTGCGGTAATGCGAGGCCTGCTCCTCGATAACGACGACGATCTCGCCCGCGGTTCCGCTTTCGGCCCGCCGCACCGCCTCGGCAATCGCCTGCCTGTCGGCCTCGTCCATCACCAGCTCCCCGATGCCCCGCCGCCGCCCGAAGAACCGCCGCCGCCAGAGAAGCCGCCGCCTCCCGAGCTCCAGCCCCCGCCTCCGCCCCAGCCGGACCCGGAGCCCCAGCCCGAGCCCGAGCCCGAGCCGGGCGGCAGCACGATCCAGCGGCCGTCCCGGGTGCGGTGACGCTGCACGCCGCTTTGCTGGGAGACCCCGCGCAGGAAGGAGATGACGAACAGCATGATCAGGATGACCGCGACGACCACGGCGACCTTCTCGGAAAAGCTGCTCTCGTCGCTGCGGATCTCGGCGCGCCGCTGCCATTGCTCGGCATCGCCGGCCAGGATGCTGACGATCGCATCGACGCCGGCTTCGATGCCGCCGGGAAAATCGCCATTGCGGAATTTGGGCGCGATCGCCGTGCTGATGATCGTGCTGGACAGGGCATCGGTCAGCGCGCCTTCGAGCCCGTATCCGACCTCGATCCGCACCTTGCGCTCCGCCGGCGCGACGATCAGCAGGACGCCGTTGTTCTTCGCCTTCTGCCCCAGCTGCCAGTGGCGAAACAGCCCGTTGGCGTAATCCTCGATCGTCAGCCCCTGAAGCGACGGTAAGGTCGCGACCACGACCTGGTCCGAAGTCTTGTCTTCATGCGCCTTGAGCTTCTCCTCGATGCGCTGGCGCACTTCGGGCGCGACGATGTTCGCGCCGTCGACGATGCGGCCGGTGAGCGCCGGATAGCTCGGCTCCGCCGCGAGCGCGGCCAGAGCGCCGAACAACAGGAGGCAAAGCAGCAGCGCCGGGCCGAGACCCCATCCGCGACGGGGAAGCGTCGCTCGCGCCGCTGCGGCCAGGCTCGTCACGCCGTCAGAACTTCACGCTAGGCGCGCGATCCGCCCCGGCGCTCGCGGTGAAGCTTTCCATCGGCTTGGCGCCCCAGACCAATTTGGCCCAGATCACGCCGGGGAAGGTGCGGATCTCGGTGTTGTAAGCCTGCACGGCCTGGATGTAGTCGCGCCGCGCCACGGCCACACGATTCTCGGTCCCCTCCAACTGGGACTGCAAGGCCAGGAAGTTCTGGTTTGACTTCAGCTCCGGATAGCGCTCGACGGTGACGAGCAGACGGCCCAGCGCGCCGCTGAGCTGGTTCTGCGCGTCCTGGAATTCCTTGAACTTGGCCGGGTCGTTCACCGTGGAGGCATCGACCTTGACCTGGCTCGCCTTGGCGCGCGCCTCGATGACGGAGGTCAGCACGTCCTTTTCCTGCGCGGCATAGCCCTTCACCGTCTCGACCAGGTTCGGGATGAGGTCGGCGCGGCGCTGATACTGGTTCTGCACCTCGGACCAGGCGGCCTTGGCGCGCTCCTCCATCGTCGGAACATTGTTGTAGCCGCAGCCCGCGAGCGCCAGACCCATCAGACCGAGGACGAGCCACGCGAGCGGGCGGCGAAGCTGGGCGGAAAACGACATGCCGGAAACCCCTTTGGCAACGTCTGGCAGCAGGTGATTCGGACCTTACCCGCGGCCGATGGCGCATCCAAGACGCAAGCCGGCGATCCGCGGGGCGTGGCCTGGCTGCGAAGGCCCTTTTCCGTGCCCTCGCATGATGCTCCACTATCCGCCGATCGCTGCCACCGGGATGCCTCGCCGTGCGACGCCACATTCTGCTCCTGCTTCCTGCCCTGCTGTTTCCCCTCGCCGGCGCGCTCGCACAGGCCCAGGCGCCCGAAGCGGCGACCGGTCGCACGGTCAAGACCACCGGAACCGCTCAGCGCTACATGGCCGCGGCGGCCAACCCGCTGGCGGCCGGAGCCGGCCGGGAGATCCTGCGCGCCGGTGGCAGCGCGGTCGATGCCGCCATCGCGGTGCAACTCGTGCTCAATCTCGTCGAGCCGCAGAGTTCCGGCATCGGCGGCGGCGCCTTCCTCGTCCATTGGAGCGAAGCCGAGCGCAAGGTGACGACGCTGGACGGACGCGAGACGGCGCCTGCCGCCGCAAGGCCGGACCGGTTCATGAGGGACGGCAAGCCGATGCCCTTCCGCGAAGCGGTCGTCGGCGGGCGTTCGGTCGGCGTGCCGGGCACGCTGAAGCTGCTGGCGGAGGCTCATCGGCGTTGGGGCAAGCTGCCCTTCGCCGATCTCGTCGCCCCGGCCCTGAAGCTGGCGGAGGATGGCTTCGCCATTTCGCCACGCCTCAACGGCCTGCTCGCCGGCGAGAAGGACCTCCCGAAAAACGGCCTCGCCGCCGCATACTTCTACGAGCCCGACGGTCGGGCGAAGGCCGTCGGCACGCTGCTCAAGAACCCGGCCTTCGCCGCGACTTTGCGCGCCATCGCCGCTCAGGGAGCGGACGCTTTTTACAAGGGGCCGATCGCAGAGGATATCGTGGCGACCGTCACCGGCCATCCGTCCAATCCGGGAGACATGACGCTCGCCGACCTCGAGGCCTACCGCGTCGAGGAGCGCGAGCCGGTCTGCGGCGGCTATCGCCTCTGGCGCCTCTGCGGCATGGGGCCGCCGAGCTCCGGCGCCGTGGCGCTGCAGCAGATGCTCGGCATTCTCGAGGGGCAGGATCTGCGCCGCATGGGGCCGGGGCCGGAAGCGGTCCACTGGTTCGCCGAAGCCGGGCGTCTCGCCTTCGCCGACCGCAATCTCTACCTCGCCGATCCCGGCTTCTTCAGCGTGCCGCTCAGCGGCCTGATCGACCGCGACTATATCCGCTCCCGGGCCGGGCTCGTCAGCCCCGAGCGCTCGATGGGTCGCGCCAAGCCGGGCGATCCGCCCCACAGGCGCGCCCAGCTGCTCGGCACCTCTGACGGCATCGAGCACGGCACCAGCCATATCTCCATCGTCGATGCGGCTGGCAACGCCGTGGCGATGACCACCACGATCGAGGACGGATTCGGCTCGCGGCTGATGACAAAAGGCGGTTTCCTGCTCAACAACGAGCTGACCGATTTCAATTTCGCGCCCGAGGAGGACGGCAAGCCGGTGGCCAACCGCGTCGAGCCGGGCAAGCGGCCGCGCTCCTCCATGGCGCCGACCCTGGTCTTCGACGCCTTCGGCCGGCTTTACGCCGTGGTCGGGTCCCCCGGCGGCAGCCAGATCATCCAATATGTCGGCAAGACGCTGGTGGCGCTGCTCGACTGGCGGATGGACCCGCAGCAGGCCGTCGATTTCGGCAATTTCGGCAGCCGCAACGGCCCGACCGAGCTGGAGAAAGGCACGGATTCGGAAGCCTGGAAGGCCGCGCTCGAGGCGAAGGGCCATGAGGTGCGCCTGCTGGAGATGACCTCCGGCACCCAGGCCATCGTCAAGACGCCGGAAGGATTTCTCGGCGGCGCCGATGGTCGCCGGGAAGGCGTGGCCATCGGCGACTGATGCGGATGCCCCGACGCTGCGCGGCGCAAGCGACCCCGTTGCCGGAGGTCATCACCCTGTCATCTGCGAAGCGCGTGCGTCTGCCGTCACCATCAGGACCCCTCACCATGCGCAAGCTCGCTTTCGCCCTCTTCGCCCTTCTCGCCGTCAGCGCACCGCTGCATGCCGAAAACGCCAAGCCTTTCGCCACAGCCAGGACCATCGACCTCCTGACAATCCTGAAGCCGCCGCCGGCGCAGGATTCGGCCCAGACCAAGGCGGAGATCGGCGAGGTGCTGACGATCCAGGTGACGCGCACGCCCGAGACGGAGGCGCAGGCCCAAGCGGACGCGACCGAGAATGTCTGGCGCTTCGCCGATGTGATGGGTCCGGCCTTCAAAGCCGAGGCGCTGCCGGTCTTCTCCGCCTTCTTCGACCGCGTGGTCGAGACCGAGGGCGCCGTCGTCGATCCGGCGACGGATAGCTGGAAGCGCCCTCGCCCCCATATGGCGAGCCCGCTGGTCAAGCCGGTGGTGAAGATGTCGAACTCCGGCTCCTACCCTTCCGGCCACACCACCGTCGGCACGCTGATGGGCATCGTTCTCTCCAACATGGTGCCGGAGAAGAAGGCCGAGATCATGGATCGCGCCTGGGCCTATGGCTGGAACCGCGTGATCGGCGGCATCCACTACCGCTCAGACATCGAAGCCGGCCGGATCGCGGGTTCGGTCATCGCCGCCCGTATCATGGATCAGCCGGAGTTCCAGAGCGAATTCGCGGCCGCCAAGGCGGAACTGCGCAAGGTGCTCGGCCTCTGAAGCGTCGTCACGACCTCGGCAGGGCGGGAGCTTTCGGCTCTCCGCCCGCCCCGCGCCCGGCGATCAGCCAGTAGACGAAACCCGAGACGACGCCGACGAGGAACAGCCCGGAGATGATCTGCAGCTCCAGCGGGCTCGGCGTGCGCGCCAGGCGCAGCATCGCCAGCGGCAGCAGAGCGGCCAGAAGACCCGTCAGGCCGCTCTGGGCCAGCCCGCTGCGCAGCCGCAGCAGCTCCGCCAGGACAGCGACGATGACCACCGGCGCGACGATGATCGCAAAGCCCAGCCGCGCCACCAATGCGAAGGCGGCCTGTGCGGCGGGAGCGGGATCGACGCCGGTCTCGGCAAGGCCGAACAGCAGATCGAGCAGGCGCTCGATGCCGCCGCCGATCGTGAGCGCCACGGCGGGCGAGGCCACGCTGGCAAGGCCGAGCGCGACGAGCCCGGCGCCCATGGCGACGAGGCAGGCGAAGGGGATCAGCAGCAGCCAGCGCAAGGGCGACGCGCCTATTCGGCTGCGACGGCGGCACCGGACTCGCCGGCCTGGTCCTGCTCCAGCATCAGCCGGGCCCGCGCCGAAAGCTTCTCGGTCTCGCTCTTGAGCTGGCCGCAGGCGGCGAGGATGTCGCGCCCGCGCGGTGTCCGCACCGGCGAGGCATAACCGGCGCGGAAGACGATCTCGGAGAAGCGTTCGATCCGGTCCCAGTCCGAGCATTCGTAACGGGTGCCGGGCCAGGGATTGAACGGGATCAGGTTGATCTTGGCCGGGATGCCCTTGAGCAGCCGCACCAGCTCGCGCGCCTCGGCGTCGGAATCGTTGACCCCCTTCAGCATGACGTATTCGAAGGTGATGCGCTTGGCGTTGGTCAGCCCCGGATAGGTCCGGCAGGCCTCCATCAGATCCCTGATCGGATATTTTTTGTTCAGCGGCACGAGCTCGTTGCGCAGTTCGTCGCGCACGGCATGCAGCGAGATCGCCAGCATCGTGCCCATCTCCTCGCCGAGCGGGCCGATCTGCGGCACGACGCCGGAGGTCGAAACGGTGATGCGGCGGCGCCCGAGCGAGAGCCCCTGATCGTCCGAGATCACGTCGATCGCGTCGCGCACGCCGTCGAAATTGTAGAGCGGCTCGCCCATGCCCATGAAGACGATGTTGGAGACGAAGCGCCCGCCATCATTCGGCACGAACGCGCCTTCCGGCGGCACGCGGTTGGGAAAATCGCCCAGCCTGTCGCGCGCCACCATCAGCTGCGCCACGATCTCCTCGGTGGTGAGGTTGCGCACGAGGCGCTGCGTGCCGGTGTGGCAGAAGGTGCAGGTCAGCGTGCAGCCGACCTGACTCGAGACGCAGAGCGTGCCGCGGTCGACCTCGGGAATGTAGACGCACTCGATCTCGGCGCCGCGGTCGCGCGGGCCGGCGGATGGCATCCGCAGCAGCCATTTGCGGGTGCCGTCCGTGGACACCTGCTCGGCCGTGACCTCCGGCAGATCGAGCGAAAAATGCGCCGCGAGCTCGGCCCGCAGCCCTTTGCCGATCGTCGTCATCGCGTCGA
>NZ_JBMDWH010000134.1:0-13929 GCF_048595345.1 Allobosea sp. | reverse complement strand
CTTGCCCGGCATGCCGGCCACCGCCGCCTCGACGATGCGAACCGATTCCTCCGGCTCGAGCTTGGGCGCCTCGCCCATGATGCCGAGCACCGTCGTGCCATCCGAGCCGATCGCGTCATAAAAGGCGAAGAGCTTCTCCGTCGAGGTCCAGTCGACCGCGCCGTCCGGCAGAAACGGCGTCGGCGCGATCGGGAACACACCGGAAGCGGCGGCAGTCAGAGACATCAGTCGATTCTTTCTTCAGTCAGGGGGCGGAGACGTCGATCACATCCCGCTGGCGGAAGCCGAACAACGTGGCTTCGCCCGGGGCCAAGGCGGCGATCTCGTCGGTGGAATCGACCAGGGCCGCGATGTCGGTGCCCTCGTAATCGAGCAGGACGCGGAAACCACGGCCGATGAAATCGACCGACGCGACGCTGGCCGGCAGGATATGCTCGGCTGCCCTGGCGGCCTCGCCGACGACGATCTTTTCGGGCCGGACCGCGAGCGTCCCGGCCCCGGCCGGGACGAAATTGCATTCGCCGAGGAAGGTCGCGACGAAGCGGTTGGCCGGCTTGTCGTAAAGCCCGCGCGGCGTGCCGATCTGGACGATCCGCCCCTTGTCCATGACGGCGATCTGATCGGAGAGGAAGAGCGCTTCCTCCTGATCATGAGTGACATAGACCACCGTCGCACCAACCGCCGCGTGCAGGCGCTTAAGTTCGGTCTGAATCGACTGCCGCAGGTTCTTATCCAGAGCCCCGAGCGGCTCGTCCATCAGGAGAATGTCCGGCCTGATGACCAGCGCCCGGGCGAGCGCCACGCGCTGCTGCTGCCCCCCCGAGAGCTGGCGCGGCAGACGGTCGGCATAAGGCGTCAGATCCACCAGAGCCAACGCCTCCTCGACGCGGCTGGTCACCTCGCGGGCCGGGAGCTGGCGCATCTCGAGCCCGAAGGCGACGTTCCGGCGCACGCTCATATGCGGAAAGAGCGCGTAGTTCTGAAAGACCATGCCGATGTTGCGCTTCGATACCGGCACGGGTCCGATATCGGCGTCGCCGACCAGAATGTGGCCGCGATCATAGGTTTCGAAGCCGGCGATGGTCTTGAGAAGCGTCGTCTTCCCCGAGCCGGAGGCGCCGAGCAGCGTGCAGAAGCAGCCGGCGGGGATGTCCAGCGAGACGTCGTCCAGCGCCAGCGTCGCGCCATAGCTCTTGTTGAGCGCGCGGATGGAGACGGCCTTGCCGAGGGCGGCGATGCTCATGACGCTGTCCGTTTCGCGACGAGAAGATTGGCGCCGAGGACGACGACCGTCACCAGAATGATCAGGCACGAGGCGGCGATGATCGTGGGGTCGATCTCGTGAGCAATGCCTTCATACATGAGCTTGGGCAGGGTCCTGCTGCGGATGTTGGTGAGGAACAGCGCAATGACCACATCGTCGAAGGAGGTGATGAAGGCGAAGATCGCGCCGGCCGCGATGCCGGGTGCGATCGCCGGCAGCATCACGCGCCGGAACATCGTGGCCCAGGAGGCGCCGAGGCCGAGCGCCGCCAGTTCCAGATTGACGTCGAAGGATTTCAGCGCGGCGCGCACCGTGATGAAGACGTAAGGGGTAGCGAGCACGATGTGGCCGAGCGTGACGCCCCATATCGAACCGACGAGCCCGGTCGGTGCCAGCAGATAGTACAGGCCGACCGCCAGGATGATCACGGGCACGATCATCGGGAGGATGAAGATCGTCTCGACCGTGTTGCGCCAGCGCGGGCGCATCCGTGAAACCCCGAGTGCGGCGAGCGTGCCGAGCACGACCGAGATCGCGACCGTCAGCGCCGCGATCTGGACGGAGCGCGTCAGCGCGGCGACCCATTTGCTCGTCGCGAAGAAATTCTCGTACCAGACCAGGCTGTAATTCTCGGGCGGGAAGGACAGGAACGGGGAGGAGCCGAGGCTCATCGGGAAGACGATGACGATCGGTGCGATCAGGAAGACGCCGACCAGCCCCGCCGCGACAATCGACAGCCAGCCGCCGAAGGAGCGGCCGCGCGAGGTCACGGTGAAGGGCTGGCCCGCCTTGCCGCCCCCTCCTTCGATGAGACGCTCCAGCCCGAAGAAGCGCTGAAACAGCACGAGCATGGCCACGGTGGCGACCAGGAGAACGGTGGCGAGCGCTGCAGCGAAGGGCCAGTTGAGCTCGGTGTTGATGTTGCTGGCGATCATCTGCGCGATCATGGTCTGACCGGGCCCCCCCATCAGGGCCGGCGTCAGATAGAAGCCGATCGCATTCATGAAGACGATCATGGCCCCTGCCACCACGCCCGGTGCCGTCAGCGGCAGGATGATGCGCCGAAAGATGGTCAGCGGCCCGGCGCCCAGGCTCTCGGCCGCCTGCACCGTCGTCAGCTCCAGATTGCGGAAGGCGGCATAGAGCGGCAGCACGACGAAGGGCATCAGCACATGCGTCATGCCGATCAGCACGCCGGATAGATTGTAGACGAAGGCGACCGGCGAGGATGTCAGGCCCAAGCCCATCAGCAGCGTGTTCACCACGCCGTTGCTCTGCAGCAGGATGATCCAGGCGGTGGTGCGCACGAGCGCGCTCGTCCAGAAGGGGAGCAGCACCAGCAGCATCAGCAGCGCGCGTGCCCGTGGGCCGACCGTGGCCATGACATAGGCCAGCGGGTAGCTCGCGATCACGGTCAGAGCCGTGACGAGCCCCGCAAGGCCGAGCGTGGTCAACAGCACGGAGCGGTAGACCGGCACCGCCGCCATGCGCTGAAACTGCGCCAACGAGACGCCGCTTTCCCCGAAGGCGAGCTTCAGCAGCGACAGCACCGGCACTGCGAACAGCACCAGCAGCACGAGGCCGAAGGGTGCCAGCCCCAGCCAGACGGGAAAACCGCACCGGGGACCGGACGGACGTCCTGCCGCTGCTGCCGCCTGGATCGTCATGCGACGAAGAGCTGCCGCGGGAAGGTTGTCAGGCGTTCGCAGCCATCTTGCGTGATCGCGATCGTTTCGGACATGCCGAAGCCTTTCGCCAGCACATAGGTGTGAAAGGTCATGCCGGGCTGGAAGGACCAGCTGGCCGTGGGCTCCGCCTCCAGCGGCTCCCCGCCATTGGGCTGCAGCATCAGCCCGACCGAGTAGAAGGTCTTGTTGGTGTAGGTCTCGCGCAGACCGGCGGAGAGCACGCCGTCGCGATAGATCGCATCCGGCACCGTGGCGGGGACGCCGGGCTTCACGGCCGCGATCGCGGCATCCTGAATGGCGACCAACTGCTCGACGATGCGGTGCTCTTCCTCGGTGGCCTCCGCGACCTTGATGGGGCGCATGAAGCGGGCGTGGTAATGCCGCACATTGGGCGTGGTCTCGAGCTGAACGATGTCGCCCTTCGCCAGAACCCGGTCGGAGTAGCCTCCGTGGAGATGGTAGGCGCGTTCGCCCGAAGACAGCACGCCCGGGCCCGGCAGGTCGCTGCCGGCACGGATCATCGCGGCGCAGATCTCGGCCGCCATCTCGCGCTCGGTCGCGCCGGCCTTGGCCGAGGCGATGCCGGCCGCCATGCCGGCCTCGGCCGCCTTGGCTGCCTTGCGCTGATAGGCGATCTCAGCCGGCGACTTGATGAAGCGCGTCTGCGTGGTGAAGCGCGACATGTCGCTCCACACCGTCTCCGGCAGGGCGGCGCGCAACGCCTCATAGCGGGCAACGCTGAGCGTCCAGGCCTGCATCTCGATGGCGAGCTTCGCTTTGGCGCCCGCGGCCTCGCGGATCGCCCGCGCCGCAACGGCGATCCGGTCGTCCGAATCCGTCCACATGACCCGCTTGGGAAAGACGCAGGTGGCGTCGAGGTAGTATTCCTCGACGTCGCGGCAGAAGAGCACCGGCTCCCCTTCGAGCGGGATGACCGCGAACTGGAAGCTGGAATAGCCGCGTGTGAAGAAGCCGGTGAGATAGGTCACCGTCTCGGGCAGGAAGGCGACCAGTGCATCCTGGCCCGTCCGCGCCAGCTCGGCCCGGACCTTCTCCACCCGCGCGAGATAATCCTCGCGCGGGAACCAGGGGCGAGCGATCGACATCGTCATTCCTTGAGCATGGCGGTGTAGGCCTCGGTCACCTTGGCGCCGTTGTCGGCCCACCATTCGATGTCGAGGAACAGCGCGTTCTTCAGACGCTCCGGGGTCGAGGGCAGGTTCTCCATCCGCGCCGCCGGTATCGTGGCGAGAGCCTTTTCCGAGGTAGGGCCATAGGCGACGAATTCGGAGAGCCGGGCATTGTTTTCGGGCTTGGCGATGTAGTTCAGGAACGCGACGGCCTCCGCCTTGTTGGGCGCGCCCTTCGGGATCATGAAGAAACCGACCTGCGGGATCTGCTGCTCCCAGGCCATTGCGATCGGCAGCTTGGAGTCGATGCCGGCCTGGAAGCGGCCGTTCCAGCCGAGCGCCATCACCACCTCGCCCGAGCCCAGCGCCTGCACCGGCTGCGCGCCGCTCGCCCACCAGACGGCGACCTGCGGCTTCAGGGCGCGGATCTTGTCGAGAGCACGCTTGAGCCCCGCCTCGGTCGAAAGCGTCTTGTAGACATCGGCCATCGGCACGCCGTCGGCGAGCAGCGCGGCCTCGACGACGGTTTCCGGCTTGTCGGGCAAAGTGCGCTTGCCGGGGAATTTCGCCACGTCCCAGAAATCGGCGAAGCTCTTGGGCTGCGCGGCACCCGCCGGGAAGGCCTTCGTCGAGAAGCCGACCAGCGTGGAGAAGATCTCGGAGGCGACGCCGTAATCGTTGCGGGCGCCTGGAATCACATGGGCCGTATCGACCATCTCGGGCGTGATCTTCTCGAAGAGCCCCTGGCGCACGCCGCGCATCAGGCCGCCGCCGCCGGCCGTGACCACATCCCAGGTCACCGACTTGGTCTCGACCATCGCCTTGATCTTGGCGGTCTCCGGGCCCGTATCCTCCTCGACCTTGATCCCGGTCTCCTTGCTGAAGGGCTGGATCCAGGCCTTGCGAATGGCGTCCTGATAGGCTCCGCCCCAGGAGGCGAAGGTCATTTCCTTGGCGCTGGCGACGCCGGGTGCGAGCAGCGCCATCGCGGCGGCTGCGACGATCAGCTTCTTCATGAGAACCCCTCTCCTTGTGACCGGTCGCTCTCAGGCGGCCGTGGCGCCGCAAAGAGCGGCGAATTTGCTGAGCATGGTCTTGGCGGGCAGAGCTTCGTCGGCCGTCGCCTTGAGTTGGTCGATATCGGCGCCGTCGCGCTCCATCGTCTCTCGGCTCTGCTCGAACCAGACGACCGCCTGCTCCTTGGTCACCTCGGGATGGCCCTGGATGCCCCAGACGCGATGGTCGCGGAACCGCCAGATCTGGTTGGGGCAGAGATCGCTCGTCGCGATGATGCGCATGTCGGGATGGTCGGCGCGCACCTCGTCGTTGTGCCAGACGAACATGTAGACTTGGCTGCCGATCTCGCCCGCGACCTCGTCCCCTTTCGCGGCGGGCGTGACGTCGAGCCATTTGTTGCCGACCTCGCAGAACGGGCGGCGGAACACCTGATCGCGCCCGCAGAGCGCCGAGGCGAGGATCTGGCTGCCGAAGCAGACGCCGAGCATCGGAATGCCGAGGCTGTCCGCCTCGCGGATGAGCTCGTGCTCGCGGTTGATGAAAGGAATGTCCTCATAGGCGCCATGGGGGCTCCCGGTGAGGAAGATGCCGTCATAGCCCGACAAGCTGTCCGGAAAATCGCCGGCGAAGGCCCAGCGGGCATCGACATCCAGCCCCCAGCCGGCGAAGCGCTCGGGCAGCCTGGCGACGCCTTCGCGCTTGGGTCCGTTCAGGAGAAGAAGGAGCTTGCCTGCCATTGCTCAGGTCCTCGCGCCAGTTTGTGAAACAGAGACATTCGGCTGCGGCTCCTGCTGGAGCGTGCCGGCCAGCAGATCGAGAATGCCCTGGCGCGCATGATCGATGTGGCGCTGCATCTCCCGGCATGCCGCCTCGCGATCGCCGCATTCGATCGCCGAGAGGATGGCGAGATGCTCGCCCTTGCCCGGATCGAAGCGCCGGGGGATCCGGGACAGGCCGAACATCCGCGTGCGTTCGCGCAGCTCCTTGACCAGCCTGGCCATCAGGCGGTTGCCGCTGGCCTCCGCGATCGAGAGATGCACGACGTCGTCGACGCTCCAGTGCCGCTCATGCGAGACCGCGCGAGGCTCGGCCATGCCTTCGATGGCGCTCCGGATTCCCGCGAGCTGATCCGGTGAGAGCCGGCCGGCGGCGAGCCTGGCCGTCTCGCCCTCCAGCGCGCGCCGCGTCGCCAGAATCTCCATGACGTCCTCGACGGACACGCCCTGCACGGTGAGCAGACGCCCGTCCCGGCGCAGATAGCCCTCCCCCGCGAGGCGCCCGAGCGCTTCTCGAACCGGGGTTCGCGACAGGCCGAGTTGATCGGCGAGTTTGCGGTCCTGAACGATGGTTCCGCCCGGGAGGTCGCCCGAGAAGATCATGCGCCGGATCGCGAGCATGGCCCGCTCGGAGAGCGATTCATCATCCTGGACAGAGGCGGTTTCGGCGGCGGCTTCCATCGGCATACTTTTGGTATACCAAGCTCTGACGTCAACCCCCCATATGCCGATTGGGTTGGCAACGGAGGCTAAGATATCGGCAGATCCAGCCTCAAAGTCAGGCTCTCTCGTCGCGAGTCTCACCGACTGACCACGCGCCTCAAGGCGCATCGCGCATCGGTGAGGCCGCGAGCTTCGCGGCGATATCAGCCTATCGGCGAGCTCTGACCTTCGGTTGTTAGCGGATATGGGTGAAAAAATCGGTCTTGAGAGGTGAGACCGAGGATCGATACGCGAGGGCGTTTCGGATCTGGCCGATCGATCCTCGGTCTCATGCAGGCCTGAACTCCAGTGCGTTCGGGAGGAGCTTTGCGAGCTTCCGCAGGTTCTGAGCTGCCCCCGGCGAGCGAGAACTTGTTGCTGGGGCCGTTCGGTCCGCGCCGGCGAACGCCTTGATCGCTTCGATCGAGATCCACCGGGACAGCGTGACGATCTCGGTCGTGCCGTCGCCGAGATCCCGCAGCAGCATCTCGAAACCCACGTTACCAGTGACGGCGCCATCGTCCGATACGCCGGTGCGGCACACGTCGTCGGTGTAGGCTTAACGGTGGTCGGTCCGGATGCGGGATGCCCAGCGGCAGAAGATCATGCCTTCGGGCATCGTTCTCAGGCCGCCTTTCTGATGGCTTCCATCACGACCACCTCGTCATGGGGCTTTCGAAGGAACTGGACATGGGGCGGCATCTCATGCGGCTCCGGCCGGAGGCGTCCACTGGCGATGATGATCGATACCGGGGGCCACCGGTCGCGCACGGCGAACGCCAGCTTCAATCCATCCATGGATCCGGGCATCTCGATATCGGTGAAGACGATGGTGATGTCCTTGCGAACTTCCAGAATCGCGATCGCGTCGTCCGCGTTGCAAGCCTCGATCACGTCGATGCCTGCATCCTCGATCATGGAAGCCAGGTCCATGCGGATCAGCGGCTCATCCTCGACCACCAAAACGACGGTCATGCTCTCGAACTCTCAAAACGCCTCTAACCCGCGGTATCCCAATTCGCGCCGAAGGGAATGGTTCGGTGCCGGATCGAAGTTTATCGAGTCACGGCCGTTGGACGTCGGCCAGGCTCGCCTCGAATTCCGCGATCAGCCCTGTGGGCAGCCACTGCTTCCGGACGCCGCCCCTGCCCAGCAAGCCCATCTCGATCAGGCGCGATCCGAAACTGCGCCGGGTCGGCTCCGAGACCAGCGGACCGCCAGATTCCTGCCAACGAACTTTCAGCGTCGGCTCTTCGCCACTTTCGTCGATCCGCCACGACAGGGCGACCTTGCCAATCGGCGACGAGAGTGAGCCGTGCTTGGTGGCGTTCGTCGCCAGTTCGTGGAGCATCAGCGAGATGGAGACCGTTGCCTTCGGCCCAAGCTCGATCTCGGGGCCCGATGCCACGATCCGCCCGTCGTCGCCATGGAGAGCGAGCATCGGCCTGACGACGCTCAGGAGAGAAGCTGCCTCCCAGTCCTGTTGAAGCAGCTGGTCGTGTGCCATTCCCATCGCCGCGATCCGCTGGCTGAAGGCGGCGACGGCGTCGCGCTCGGTCACGCTCTTCAGCGTCTGCGTCGCGATGGCCTGAACCATCGCGAGGGTGTTCTTCATGCGATGCGCGATCTCGGCATTCAGCACCGCCTGCTGGCGCTGGGCCTCGTCGCGATCCCTCAACGCCTTCCTCAAATCCAACTGCCGCATCACCTGGCGGGCCAGCACCCTGAGTGTATCCTGCTGCAGGTCGGTGAGGTCGTGGGGCTTGTAATCGAGCACACACAACGTCCGATCGCATGCCCTTGCTCGGTCTTCAGCAGGGCCCCGGCATAGAAGCGCAGCCCGGGCTCGCCGGTGACGAGGGGATTGCAATCGAAACGGTGATCCCTGGTGGCGTCGGGGACGAGCAGGAAGTCCTCCTCAAGGATGGCCTTTGCGCAGAAGGAGCTGTCGAGCGGCGTCTCGCGCACCCCCAGGCCAACCTCTGCCTTGAAGAACTGACGGCCCTCGGCGATCAGGTTCACGACCGCGATAGGCGTGCCACAGATTCGAGCTGCCAGGTCCGCGATCTCATCGAAGTCGCGTTCCCTCGGTGTGTCCAGCATGTCGTAGCTGGCCAGCGCCGCCAGACGCTCGCTCTCGCGCATCGTGATGGTCAATAACTGTTCCAAACTCAGTCGATTGACTCGCTCAATCGCATTATCGGGGCGGCGCGCAAAGCGCTTTTGACATGGCTCACAGCGCGACCTGCGACTCATGTGCGGTTCCCGTCGCCTGTCGCCGGACGGGTCGCGCGCAGACCTCCGATCAGGCCGACGTGCTGGGCCGCTCGAAGCAAAGGGTGACCAGGTCGAGCACTGCCTCGGCCGCCCAGCTACCGACGGTCATCGCCCTCCGATCGACACGTGATCGTTTTGCGCGCGTTCTCAGCCTCTCCTTTCGATCGATGCCTGACTGGCGCGTCCATCCTGCGCCCGCTCCGAGCGTGCTTCACGCCTTCACCACCCCGTCCATCGCCACGCCCTTGCGCGCGAAGACGTTGCGCGTGTCGAGGATCAGCCGGGCCTGCGCCGCGATCAGGGCGTAATCGACCCCATCATGATCGGTGGCAACGAGGACCGCGTCGGTTGCGGCCAGCGCCTCCGGCGTCAGAGGCTGCGAGGTGCGGCCGGCCAGCGCCGCATGCTCGCGCGTCGGCGGGATCACCGGGACATGCGGGTCGTGATACTCGACGCTCGCACCGCGCTGCTCGAGCAGTTCCATCAACCGCAGGGCCGGGCTCTCGCGCATGTCGTCGACATTCTTCTTGTACGCGGCGCCCAGCACGAGAATGCGGGCTCCGGTGAGGCCGCGGCCGAGCCGCTCGTCGAGCGCGCGGGCCAAGGCTTCCACCACGAGGCGCGGCATCGCCGTGTTGATCTCGCCGGCGAGCTCGATGAAGCGGGCGGGAATGTCGTATTCGCGCGCCTTCCAGGAGAGGTAGAACGGGTCGATCGGGATGCAGTGCCCGCCCAGCCCCGGGCCGGGATAAAACGGCATGAAGCCGAAGGGTTTGGTCTTGGCGGCCTCGATCACCTCCCAGACATCGATGCCCATGGCCGCGTAGATCTGCTTCAGCTCGTTGACCAGCGCGATATTGACCGAACGAAAGATGTTCTCCGTCAGCTTCACCGCCTCGGCCACCGCCGTGGAGGAGACCGGCACGGTTTCGACCACGAAGGCGCCATAGAGTGCGGTGGCCAGGTGCAGCGCCTTCTCGCCGTCCCCGCCCACCACCTTCGGGATCGAGGCGGTGTCGAAGCTGGCATTGCCGGGGTCCTCACGCTCGGGCGAGAAGGCGAGGAAGATGTCGCGGCCGCTGATCAGCCCCGTGCGCTCCAGGATCGGCTTCACCACCTCCTGCGTGGTCCCGGGCCAGGTGGTCGATTCCAGCACGACGAGCTGGCCCGGCCGCAGCCGCTCGGCAATCGCCTCGGTGGTGCGGGTGATGTAGCCCAGATCCGGTTCGCGATGGCGCGTCAGAGGCGTCGGCACGCAGATGATCAGCGCATCGGGCTCGTCCAGGCGGGCCAGATCCGCCGTCGCCGCGAAACGGTCCGCAGCCAGCGCGGCCTCCAGCTCGGCCTGCGGGATATGGGCGAGGCCGGGGCGTCCGGCGTTGAGCTCACTCACTCGCGCGGCATTGATGTCGAAGCCCAGCACGGAAAAACCGGCCTTCGCCGCCGCGAGCGCCAGCGGCAGACCGACATAGCCGAGGCCGATGATGCCGACACGGAAGCGGCGCGCCGCGATGCGCTGCAAGAGATCCGGCACGAGGGCGGAGCCGTCATCCATCGGGGTTTTCCGTTCTGCGACTGGGGCGGCCAAGGCGAGAGCGCGCGGACCGATCACCGCTGCCTCCCGCCGATGGTCGCCCGGAAACCCGCCCTCTTTGGCAGATGCCCCGCCGCAAGGCGAGAGCACACGCCGTGTCACGGCAAAGTCGAGCCGTCGCATGCCCGGCGCAAATCCCGGATGACAGGCCGGCTTCGAGCGGCTAAGAACATCCCGTTGCGGCGGCGCGCCTGGCCCACCACCGCAGCCTGCGGGCGTAGTTCAGTGGTAGAACGTCAGCTTCCCAAGCTGAATGTCGTCGGTTCGATCCCGATCGCCCGCTCCAATTTCCTTTGACCCTTCAGCTGGTTATGGCGTCCTGCCGCCAGATCGCGTTCCCCGCGATCCCTATCGCGTTCTCCAGCCCTGTTCAGCGGCTGTTCTCCTCGCCCCGCAGCGTCACGCGGCCTGCGCAAGCCCGACGTGCGGGCGCTTCTGCTGGGCACGAGGCGGGCGGCCAAGCGCTCGCGGGGGAGCCATGGCCGCTTCGGCCTAGATCCGGCGGCCCGTCTCGCGGGAGAACAGCACCGCTTCGGAGAGGTCGGCACCGAGGGTGACGGGGTCGCCGGGCTTCAGCTCGCTGTAGCCCTGGACCGTGACCATGATCTCGCCCGGCACGGCGCCCTCTTCCTCATGCGCCGTCGTGCCGTCGGAAAGCTTCACCGCGATCACGGATTCGGCGCCGACATGCTCGACGAGGCTGACCGTGCCGAAGAGGCCCGCCTGCCCTACCCCCGCCTGCTCCCCGGCCGCGGGCGAGACGGTCAGCGCGTTCGGGCGGATGCCGAGGATGACGCCTCCCTGACCGGCTTCACCGCCGGCGGGCGCCTTGGCGAAAGGCAGTGCTACATGACCGATGCGGAGCGCGCCGGGCTCGAGCGCCGCTTCGATCAGGTTCATCGGCGGGGTGCCGATGAAGCGGGCGACATAGGTGTTGGCCGGTGCGGTGTAGATCTCGCGCGGCGTGCCGAATTGCTGGATCACGCCGTCGCGCATCAGGGCGATGCGCGTGCCCATCGTCATCGCCTCGACCTGATCATGCGTGACATAGACGAAGGTGCCGCCGACGCGGCCATGAAGCCGCGTGATCTCGGCCCGCATCGCCGAGCGCAGCTTGGCGTCGAGGTTGGAGAGCGGCTCGTCCATCAGGAAGACTTCCGGCTGGCGCACCATGGCCCGCCCCAGCGCCACACGCTGGCGCTGCCCGCCCGAGAGCGTGCGCGGATAGCGGTCCAGCATGTCGGTGAGCGAGAGCGTCCTGGCCGTCTTCTCGACGAGGTCGCGCACGGCGGGTGAATTCTCGATCCGGCGCTTGGCGAGACCGCCGATCAGCGGGATGTGGAACCACCATTTGAACTGCCGCATGATCAGCGGAAAGGCGATGTTCCGGCGCACCGTCATATGCGGATAGAGCGCATAGGACTGGAAGACGAAGGCCATGTCGCGGGCGCTGGGCGGCAACTGGTCCACGCGCTTGCCGCCGACATGGATCTCGCCGGAGGTGACCGTCTCCAGCCCCGCGAGCATGCGCAGCAGCGTGGACTTGCCGCAGCCCGAGGGGCCGAGCAGGACGAGGAACTCCCCGTCTTCGACCTTCAGGTCGATATCGGCGATCGCGACCTTCGGGCCGAAATGCTTGGCGACGTGGTTGAGCGTGATCGAGGCCATGGTTGTGCTTTTCCTCAGCCCTTGACGCTGCCGGCGGTCATGCCAGCCACGACATAGCGCTGGACCATCAGGTAGAAGGCGACGGCGGGCAGCGTGTACATCACGCCGATGGCCATCACGGTGTGGATTGGGGTGGAGAGCTCGCCGACGAAGCTGGCGAGGCCGACCGAGGCGGTGCGCAACTCCTGGCTGAGGATCAGCGTCTGGGCGAAGACGTATTCGTTCCAGCCATGGAAGAAGGCGATGACGGAAGCCGCGGCCAGCGTCGGCGCGACCACGGGCAGCACGATGCCGAGCACGATGTCGAGGCGCGAGCAGCCGTCGATGCGCGCCGCCTCCTCGATCTCCAGCGGCACGCCGTCGATCGCGCCCTTCAGGATCCAGGTGATGACCGGCACGGTGAAGGCGGCATTCGCGAGGATGAGCCCGCCGAGGGTGTCGAGCAGCAGGAGTTTGGCGAAGATCGCATAGAGCGGAACCACCAGCATCGCCTCGGGCAACATCTGCGTGGCGAACAGCACGAAGCCAAGCACGCCCTTGCCATGAAACTTGAATCGCGAGAGCGCATAGGCCGGCAGGATGGCGAGCAGGATCGACAGCACCATGGTACCGACCGCGACGATCGCGCTGTTCTTCAGCCAGAGCAGCACGCCGGTCTTGGCGAAGGTCTCGGCATAGTTGAAGGCCTGGGCTGCGTCCGGCAGCATCTGCGGGCGGTCGGCGAAGAGATTGGCCGAGGAGGTCAGCGAGGTCACGACCATCCAGTAGATCGGGAACAGCGCCGCGCTGAGCAGCACCATGATCAGCGCCATGCGCAGCGCGTGGGAGGCGGGGGTCTTCATCAGCGGCGCCCCTGCGCGCGCTCGGTGCGCTGCGTGTACCAGAAATAGACGAAGGTCACGACGAGGGCGATCGAAAGCCCGATCATGCCGACCGCTGCCGCCTCGCCCAGCTCGCGGGCGACGAAGCCCCGGGTGTAGAGTTCGATGACGAGCGTCTTGGTGGCGCCGATCGGCCCGCCCTGCGTCATCACCCAGATCAGGTCGAAACGGCGCAGCGACCAGATGGTGACGAAGAGCGCCAGCAGCGCGACCGTCGGCTGGATCGTCGGCCAGACCGCGACCTTGAAGATGCTGAAGCGGTCGGCCCCGTCCATCTGCGCCGCCTCGCGCACCTCTTCGGAAACGCCCTGCAGCGCCGCGAGAAGCACGACCGAGGAAAAGGGGAAAATCTGCCAGACCGTCGTGAACAGCACCGCCGGCAGAGCGAGCTTGGGGTTGTCGAGCCAGCTCTCATAGCCGATCTCGAAATCCATCAGCTTCAGGACGTGGTTGAAGATGCCGTATTGGGCATTGAGCATCCAGGCGAAGATCGTCGCCACCGCAACCGGCGGGGCCGCCCAGGGCACCGTGACGAGCGCCCGCGCCAGGCCCCGCCCGCGGAACGGCCGGTCCAGAAGCAGCGCCGCGCCGAGGCCCAGCGAGATCGCGAAGACCACGCAGGCGACCGTGTAGATCAGCGTCGTCCAGAGAACCGAGGCGAAATCGCTGGAGGAAGCCAGGTCGTGATAGTTGCGCAGGCCGACGAAACGGGCGTCCTGCGGGGCGAGCAGCGAGCTCTGTTGAAAGCTGAGGATGAACTCGCTGATCAGCGGGTAACCCTGGAACACCGCCAGATAGAGCGCCACCGGCGCGATGAAGAGATAGGGCGCCCAGCGGCTTTCCCGGTCGCGCCCTCCGCTGTGCGGTGGGCGTCCGGCGCCGGCGGTCGAGGAGCTGGCGGTGCTCATGGGTCTCACTGCCGCTCGATGCGC
>NZ_JBMDWH010000133.1:0-7933 GCF_048595345.1 Allobosea sp. | reverse complement strand
GGCCGGGCTGCTCGAGGATCTGGACATTGGCGTCCTTCTTCATCGCATCGAGATCGGCCGGGTTCGGATAGGGCATGACATGGCATTCGCCCTTTTGGAGCTTGGCCCAGCGCACCGACGCATCCGGCGTGATCGCGAAGATGAGATCGTCGATCTTGGCCTTGCCGGCCCAGTATTCCGGGAAGGCCTTGTAGCGGATGATCGCATCCTTCTGGTACTGCACGAGGTAGAACGGTCCGGTCCCGACCGGATCCTGGTCGATCTTCTCCGGCGTGCCGGCCTTCAGCATCGCATCGGCATATTCCTTCGACTGCACGCTGGCATATTGCATCGCGAGGTCGGAGAGGAACGGCGCCTCCGGCTGGTTGAGCGTGATCTTGACCGTGTAGTCATCCACCTTCTCGACCGACTTCAGGAGCTTGGGCATGCCCATGTCGTTGAAGTAGGAGTGGTTGGAGCTCGTCACCTTGAAGAACGGGTGGTCTTCCTTCCACTGCCGCTCGATCATGAACAGGATGTCGTCGGCGTTGAAGTCGCGCGTCGGCTTGAAGGCGCGGGTCGAGTGCCACTTCACGCCCTTGCGCAGGTGGAAGGTGTAGGTCAGGCCGTCGGCCGAGATGTCCCACTTTTCCGCCAGCGCCGGCTGGACCTTGGTGCCGCCGCGCTCGAACTGCACCAGCGTGTCGTAGATCTGCGTGTTGGCGTCGAAGGAGGTGCCGGTGGTGTTGACGCTCGGGGCGAAGTTCTCGGGGCTGCCTTCCGAGCAGTAGACGAGCGTCTTCGCCATCAGCGGCGAGGCCGCCATCAGCGCCGAGGCCGACAGCGTCGCCAGAAGAATTTTTTTCATGGGTGTCTCCCTGGGCACCGCCTCACCCCTCCGGCAAGGCGGCCCTGTGCGATCGGCAACTCCGCGGAACATCCGCCCGCCGGCTGCCTTGGCGCTAGTCTTAGTGAAACTCGCAAGCGAGGAACAGGGGGCCGAAAGGCGGGGTCGCGACGGGCTGCGGCGAGGGTTAAGGGGGCCCGGTGCGGCTCAACGCTCCTCGAAGGCCGAGCGCGAAATCCCGTAGCGCGCGAGCTTGTCGTAGAAGGTCTTGCGCGGGATGCGCAGCGCCTCCAGCGTGGCGCGCACATCGCCGCGATGGGCCTCCAGCGCCTCCTTGATCAGATCCGCTTCGATCAGGCCGAGCCGCTCCGGCAGGCTGAGCGCGTTTCCGCCCGCCGCCGGCTCCGGCAGGGCGAGGTCGCCCGTCAGCCCCAGCACCACGCGCTCGGCGAAATGCACCAGCTCGCGGACATTGCCCGGCCAGTCGCTCTCCTTCAGATGCCGCTCCACGGCCCGGTCCAGCGCAGGCACCTCGCGATTGAACTTGCGCGCCGCCCGG
This sequence comes from Allobosea sp., assembly GCF_048595345.1. GTDB lineage: Bacteria > Pseudomonadota > Alphaproteobacteria > Rhizobiales > Beijerinckiaceae > Allobosea. The sequence continues at coordinate 6,548 of NZ_JBMDWH010000133.1, read as the reverse complement.
CCGAGCACATGGCCGAAGAGCAGCGGGATATCTGCCCGGCGCTCCCGCAGCGGGGGCAGCCGCAGCGTGACGATGTTGAGCCTGTAATACAGGTCCTCGCGGAAATCGCGCCGCTGGGCCGGGTCGCCGAGGTCGAGCTTGGTCGCGGCGACGACGCGCAGATCGACCGGCCTGAGCTCGTTTGAGCCCAGCGGCGCCACCTCCCGCCCCTCCAGCACCCGCAGCAGCTTGACCTGCGCCGCCAGCGGCATGCTCTCCAGCTCGTCGAGGAAGAGCGTGCCGCCGCTGGAATGCTCGATGCGCCCGATGCGCTTCTTCTGCGCCCCGGTGAAGGCGCCGGCCTCGAAGCCGAAAAGCTCGCCCTCGATCACGTTTTCCGGCAGCGCGCCACAGTTCAGCGCCACGAAGGGCTTCGTCCGGCGCCGGCCGAGGCGATGCAGCTGGTTGGCGACCACCTCCTTGCCCGTGCCGGTTTCGCCCAGCACCAGCACGTCGACATCGACATCGGCGAGGTCGCGCAGCATCTGGCGCAGCCGCACCATGGCCGGCGTCTCGCCGATCAGCCCGCCATCCTCCTCGGTCGCGGCGGCGAGCAGCTTCAGGCGCCGGTTCTCGACGACGAGGCGCCGCTTTTCCACCGCGCGCCGCAGCGTCTCCACCAGCCTCTCGCCCGGAAACGGTTTGGCGATGAAGTCATAGGCCCCTTCGCTCATGGCATCGACCGCCATGGCGACATCGGCATGGCCAGAGATCAGGACGACCGGGATATCGGCGTCGAGCGATTTGAGCCGGCGAAAGAGTTCGATTCCGTCCATGCCCGGCATGCGTACATCGGTCACCACCGCCCCGCCGAAGCCGGTGTCGATTTCGGCCAGCAGCGCGGGCGCGGCTCCGAACGGCGCGACGGTGAAGCCGGCCAGCTGCAGCGCCTGAACATTCGCCTCGCGCAGATCGGCATCGTCGTCGACGAAGGCGATGTCGCAGCCGGCGAGGCTGGCAGGGCCGGTCATGGTGCCCTCCTGAGGGTGATGGTGAAGCTGCAGCCTTCTCCGGGCCGACCCGCCGCGGTCAGCGTGCCGCCGAAGGACGCGACGAGGTCCTGGCAGATGATCAGGCCGAGGCCGAGCCCGCGCGGCTTGGAGGAGCGGAAGGGCGTGAACAGGGCCGCGACCGCCGCCTCGTCGAGCCCCGGTCCGCGATCGGCCACGGTGACGATCACACGGTCGGGCTCCTCCACCACGCCGATGGCGACCAGCGGCGCCCCGGGCCGCTGCGGCAGCGTCTCGATAGCCTCCACCGCATTGCGCAGCAGGTTGACCAGCACCTGCTCCAGTTCGACATGGCGCGCCATCACCTGCAGCCGCGGCGACACCGCGTCGATCCGCGGCGTGATCGCGGCCTGGCGCAAGGCGGAATCGAGGATCATCAGCGCGCCCGCGATCGCCTCCTCGAGGCTCACCGGTTCGAGCGCCCGCCCGCCGCGCCTCGCGAAGCCGCGCAGCGTGTCGGTGATGTGCCCGATCCGCTCGGTCAGCCCGATCACCTTGCCGAGCGCGCTCTCGGCCTGCTCGCGCTCGCGCCGTCCCACGAAGGTGCGGGCATTTTCGGCATAGGTCCGCAGCGCCGCCAGCGGCTGGTTGATCTCATGCGCGACGCCGGCGGTGACCTGGCCCAGCGTGGCGAGCCGGTTCGCCTTGGCGAGTTCCTCTCGCATATCGGCCAGGCGCTCCTGCGCGCGGGCGCGTTCGCCGATCTCGGCCTTGAGGCGCGCATTGCTGCCGGCGAGCGCGGCGGTTCGCTCCGCCACGCGGTTCTCCAGCTCGGCCTTGGCCTCGGCCGCCCGCTGCAGGCGCAGATCGGCCTGCTGGCGCCGCCGCAGCAGCAGGGCCGCTCCGCTCAGCCCAACGATCAGCGCCAGCGCGACGAAGGATTGCAGCCGCGACTGCTCGCTGCGCACCGCCTCGCCGACGGGCAGCAGCATGTCCAGCGTCCATCCGGTGGTGGCGACGGCGCGCTGGGTGCGGACATTGGCGCCCCGGCCGGCCCCGCTGCGATGCACCAGCTCCCCGTCGAAGCCGAGCGGCAGAGGAACCAGCGGCGCCCCGCCGAACTGCAGCGAGCGCCGGATCTCGGCCTGGGTCGCCTCGTCGAGGGGCCGTTCGACGCGGAAGCGCCAGTCCGGCTCGGTGGAAAGCAGCACCACGCCGCGCCCATCGGCGACATAGATCGTCCCGCCCAGTGCGCCCCAATCGGCCTCCACCCGCTCGAACTCGGCCTTGACAACGATGACTCCGAGCGCCTTGCCATCGCCATCGGCCACGCGGGCGGTGATGTAGAGCCCCGGGCGCTTGCTCACCGTACCGAGTGCGAACTGCTCGGCCGAGCCCTTCTGCAGCGCGGTGAGATAATAGTCGCGGAAGGCGTAGTCGTTGCCGACGAAGCTGGTCGGCTCATCCCAGTTGCTGGCGGCGATCGTCAGTCCTGCGGCGTCCAGCAGATAGATCACCGCCGTGCGCGTCTCCGCGGCGATCGCGCCAAATTTCAGGTCCAGCGCATGGCGGTCCCCGCCCGTCAGGGCCGCGCTCACATCGGGGTCGCGCGCCAGGATCGCGGGCAGGGCGCGCTGTTTCTCCAACTCGCCGCGCAGCACGGCGATGGCCAGCGTCGTGGCGTCCTCGGCCCGCAGCCGGGTCGCCTCGATCGCCCGGCCCCGGCCGATATCGGCGGCGGCGATCAGGCCCACCCCGAACAGAATGGCCGCGCCCAGCGCGAAAGCGAGCCAGACGCGGCCGCCGCCATGCCTCGGGGATCGGGTCGGGTCCATGCCTTACTATGGGCGGAATTTCGCCTCGATCAAGCCGGGGCTGTGCGAAAAGCCGCACAAAAAGCAAGGTCATGATGAATGAATTTCGTGTGAACTGTTTGAAATGAAACGATTTTGACCGGGGCCTGGTGGTTGGCACGCTGGTTGCGAACGCAACGGTGAGTGTCAAGCAACAACAGGTCTTCGGAGGAAATCATGGCCGCCGCTCTCCCGCTCCAGCCGGGCGCACCCGTACGTCGCAAGAAGCTCCACCAGCAGCTCTATGTGCAGGTGCTCGCCGCCATCGCGGCCGGCATCCTGCTCGGCCATTTCTGGCCGGAGCAGGGCACGGCCCTCAAGCCCCTCGGCGACGCTTTCATCAAGCTCGTCAAGATGATCATCGCTCCCGTGATCTTCCTCACCGTCTCGACCGGCATCGCCGGCATGAGCGACATGCAGAAGGTCGGGCGCGTCGCCGGCAAGGCGATGATCTATTTCCTCTGCTTCTCGACGCTGGCGCTGATCGTCGGCCTCGTCGTCGCCAACGTCATCCAGCCGGGGTCGGGCCTGCACATCAATCCGGCCAGCCTCGACGCCAAGGCCGTGCAGTCCTATGCCGCAAAGGCGCATGACGCCTCGATCGTCGGCTTCCTGACCAACATCATCCCCGACACCATCGTCGGCGCCTTCGCCTCGGGCGACATCCTCCAGGTGCTGTTCTTCTCGGTCCTGTTCGGCCTGTCGCTGGCCATGGTCGGCGAGCGCGGCAAGCCGGTTCTCGACATCCTGCAGTCGCTCTCGGCCCCGATCTTCAAGCTGGTCTCGATCCTGATGAAGGCCGCCCCGATCGGCGCCTTCGGCGCGATGGCCTTCACCATCGGCCGCTACGGCATCGGCTCCATCGCCAATCTCGCCATGCTGATCGGCACCTTCTACCTCACCGCCGCGATCTTCATCGTCGTGATCCTCGGCGCGGTCGCCAAGTATAACGGCTTCTCGATCTTCGCCCTGATCCGCTACATCAAGGAAGAGATCCTGCTGGTGATCGGCACCTCATCCTCGGAAGCGGCGCTGCCGAGCCTGATGGAGAAGATGGAAGCGGCGGGCTGCAAGCGCTCGGTCGTCGGCCTCGTCGTCCCCACCGGCTATTCCTTCAACCTCGACGGCACCAACATCTACATGACGCTGGCCGCCCTGTTCATCGCCCAGGCGATGGACATCCACCTGCCGCTCGGCGACCAGGTCCTGCTGCTGCTCGTCGCCATGCTCTCCTCGAAGGGCGCGGCCGGCATCACCGGCGCCGGCTTCATCACCCTCGCCGCCACGCTCTCGGTCGTCCCGACCGTGCCGGTCGCCGGCATGGCGCTGATCCTCGGCATCGACCGCTTCATGTCCGAGTGCCGCGCCGTCACCAACTTCATCGGCAACGCGGTGGCGACCATCGTCGTCGCCCGCTGGGAAGGCGAGCTCGACGTCGCCCGCCTGAACGCCGCGCTCCACGGCGCCAAGGTCACCGACGAGGACGGCATTCCGCTGCCGACGCCCTCGCCGGTGCCGGCCGAGTAAGACCGGCTCGCCGGCCTCGCGATCGATCGGCCGGGCCCTCGGGCCCGGTCTTTTTCGTTGGGGTGGCACAGCTGGCGGCGGCGGTTGATTTTCGCGGCGAACCCTCTTCAGATGCGCGCCTCGCCGCCCATCGGTCCGATCCGATGAGCGGCCAAGAAAAGGCATCATCGCCGGCTCCCACCGCGTGATGGTCGCGGGAGGGCGCCATGACGACCGAAACTGCCGACATCGCCATGCCGCAAGGCCGGCCGATCGGGGGATTGCGGCCCAGCCTGATCGGCTTCGGCGGCGCGCCGCTCGGAGACCTCTACGGCCATCTCGACGAGGCGATGGCGCAGGACACTGTCGCCGCCGCGCTGGCCGCCGGTATTTCCCTGATCGACACTTCGCCGCTCTATGGCCACGGCCTGTCCGAGCACCGGATCGGCGCGGCCCTGCGCCAAGTCAGGCGCGACAGCGTCATCCTCTCCACCAAGGTCGGCCGCTGGATGCAGCCCGGCGCGCCGAAGACCGACGGTTCCGGCTATGCCGGCGGCCTGCCGCACCCGGCCGTGATCGACTATTCCTATGACGGCGCCATGCGCTCGCTGGAGCAGTCCCTGCTCAGGCTGGGCACCGACCATGTCGACATTCTGCTGATCCACGACGTCGATGTCTGGACGCATGGCTCAATGATGGAGCAGCGCTTCGCCGAGGCGATGGAGGGCGCCTATCGGGCGCTGGATCGCCTGCGCGCCGAGGGCACGGTCAAGGCGATCGGTGTCGGCGTCAACGAGGCTGCGATGTGCGAGCGCTTCGCCCGCGCCGGCGATTTCGACGTGATGATGCTCGCCGGCCGCTATTCTCTGCTGGAGCAGGGTGCGCTGGACGGTTTCCTGCCGCTGGCGCTGGAAAAGGGGATCGCGGTGATGCTGGCGGGCGTCTTCAATTCGGGCATCCTCGCGACGGGTGCGAGGCCCGGCGCGCATTACAACTACAAGCCGGCACCGCCGGAGATTATCGCCAGAGTCGCGCGCATCGAGGCTGTCTGCGCCGCCCATGACGTCGCCCTGCCGCAGGCTGCGCTGGCCTTCGCCACCGCCCACCCGGCGGTCGCGACCGTCGTCCTCGGCGCCGTGACCCCGGCCGAAATCGAGCGCAATGTCGCGCTGGTCGCCCGCCCTGTCCCTGCCGCGCTCTGGAGCGACCTGCGCGCCGAGGGGCTCATCCCTGCCCACGCTCCGGTGCCCTCATGCTGAAATCGATCGATCCCGTTCTCGGCCCGGATCTGCTCTGGCTGCTCGCCGCCATGGGCCATGGCGACGATCTCGCCGTGGTCGATGCCAACCACCCGGCCGAGACGATCGCGCGCGCCACCACCACCGGCCGCATCGTGCGGCTTCCGGGGCTGACCATGGCGCGGGCCGTGCGCGCCATTCTCACCGTACTGCCGATCGACGATTTCGAGCCCAACCCGATCCGCCGCATGCTGGTGGTCGGCGATGCCGCCGCCGTGCCGGTGGTGCAGCAGGAGGTCGCGGCGGAGGTCGCCGCCGCTGGGCTCGGCGCCGATACGCTGCCTGGCATCGAGCGCTTCGCCTTCTACGAGGCGGCGCGGAAAGCGTTCGGCGTCGTGCAGGTCGGCGATGCCCGGCCCTATGGCTGCTTCCTGCTCCGCAAGGGCGTCATCGCGGGTTAAAGCCTATCCCGAGTCCGTCGTTGCGAGCGAAGCGAAGCAATCCAGGGGACTGGGTTGGAGTGTTCCGCCCCGGCCCCCTGAAGTGCTTCGCCGCTGCGCTTCTCGCAATGACGCGGAAGCGTTACTCTCCCTCGTCGAAAGCGCCGTGGCTCACGCCATCCACCAGGATTTCCCGTTTTCCGGCGTGGTTTGCGGGACCGACGATGCCTTCGTTTTCCATGCGCTCCATGATGGATGCGGCGCGGTTGTAGCCGATCTGGAGGCGGCGCTGGATGTAGGAGGTGGAGGCCTTCTTGTCGCGCAGGACGACGGCGACGGCCTGCTCGTAGGGGTCGTCGGAATCGCTCTGGCCCATGCCGGTCTTGTCGAAGACGGCGCCGTCCTCGGCCTCCTCGCCCGCCTCGTCCTCCTCGGAGGTGACGGCGTCGAGATATTGCGGCCGGCCTTGCGTCTTCAGATGCGCGACGACCTTCTCGACCTCGGCATCGGAGACGAAGGGGC
>NZ_JBMDWH010000132.1:0-4838 GCF_048595345.1 Allobosea sp. | reverse complement strand
TGGCCCTGCGAGCCATAGCCGACGATCAGGACCTTCTTGCCCTTGATCAGGTTGATGTCGGCATCACGATCGTAATAGACGCGCATGGGTGTCTCCTTTGTCACGCGTTATGGGTGGTCCGGCGCGGATCGTTCTGTGCCGTGCCGTAGAGGGTGAAGAACTGGTCGATGGCGCGTGCGACATCGCGCGCGATATCCGCCTTGTCCAGCGTCAGCGCATCGCCGAGCAGCAGGCGGATCTGCACGTCCCTGCCGACGAGGCCGAAGAAGGTGCGGAAGGCCGTCTCCGCATCGTCGAAGGCCAGCAGCCCCGCCTCGCGCCCGGCTTCGAGAACGGGCTTCAACCGCTCGCCGATCGCGAAGCGGCCATTGGCCAGCACAATCCGCCCGAGCGTGCCGTCGCGCGAGGCCGCTTCGCTGACCGCAACGCGGTTGAGCGCGATCGAGGTGGGGCTGGAGATCACCTCCAGCCAATTGGCGGCAAAGCGCGTCAGGCTCTCGCGCAGCGCCCCGGCATCGAGCCGCTGGCGGTCGAAATTGCCCGCCCTCACCTGCGAGGCCTGCCAGCGCACCGTGGCCGAGAGCAGCCCGTCGCGATCGCCGAACCATTTGTAGAGCGTTTCCTTGGAGCAGCTCGCCCGCCGCGCCACGGCGGTCATGGTGAGCTGGTCGCCTTTCTCCATCATCAGCCCCAGCACGGCATCGAGCACGGCCTGCTGGCGCGCGGTCAGCGCCTCGGCTTGCGTCTCTGCGGCAGACTGTGTCATGGGCTAGGCGGGTCCCAGTACCGTACGTTACGGTTCAGTCGTCTAGCGCAGCGGCTGGGCAAGGGCAAGAGGCTTCGTGCAGTCGGGTGCGCCAGCGGAGCCGCTATCGCGATGAGGCAAAGCCTGCCCCGCCCACTCATGCTAAAGAGCCGGCCACCCGACGAAGGAGCCGCCATCGATGACACTCCCGACCGCAGCGGACATCGCCGCCTTCTGGCGCGAGGCCGGCCCCGAGAAATGGTTCGCCAAGAGCGAGGCCTTCGACGCCGAGATCACGCGCCTTTTCCTGCCTGCGCATGAGGCCGCGGCGGGAGGCGATCTTGATGGCTGGCAGGATACGGCCGAAGGCGCCTTCGCGCTGCTGATCCTGCTCGACCAGTTCCCGCGCAACATGTTTCGCGGCAGCGCCCGCGCCTTCGCCACCGACACCAAGGCGCTCGCTATAGCGGAGGCTGCCATCGCGAAAGGGTTCGACCGGGCCTACGAGCCGCCCGAGCGGCGCTTTTTCTACATGCCGCACATGCATTCCGAAGAACTCGCCGACCAGCAGCGTTGCATCGATCTCTGCAAGGCGGCCGATGACCCCGAGGGCGTGAAATTCGCCGTGATCCACCGCGACATCATCCGCGATTTCGGCCGCTTCCCCCATCGCAACAAGGTGCTCGACCGGCAGACGACGCCGGAGGAGCATGAATTCCTCGCGGAGGGGGGCTTCGCCGGCTGAGGCGGCGGGCCTAAGCCCGTCAGCGCCCGGCACTGCCCATCGATGTGCTATCCCGCCGCCCGCAAGGTGGCGATGGCGGCGACCGTGAGGACGAAGCCGGTCCACCACAGCGGCGAGCGCAGGCTGCCGCCGGGTTCGGGCTTGGCGGGTGCTCGCCCGTTCAGCCGCATGAAGACCGGCCAGGCGAGGCAAGCAAACCCGGCTAGCCCGAGGCCCAGCGCGATCAGGCGCAGCGCTTCGGAAGTGAGCATCATGCTCACATCGCGTCCGGCCCGCGGCTCATCGCGGCGATTCCGGTGCGTGAGACCTCCGTGAGACCCACCACCGTCATCAGCTTGATGAAGCGCTCGATTTCCTCGGTCGAGCCGGTCAGCTCGAAGACGAAGGATGTCAGCGAAGCGTCCAGCGTGCGCGCCCCGAAGGCGGAAGCCAGCCGCATCGCCTCGACCCGGTGATCGCCCTTGCCGACGACCTTGACCAACGCCAGCTCGCGCTCCAGCGCCTCGCCCTGCTCCGTCAGATCGACGACGCGGTGTACCGGCACGAGGCGGCTGAGCTGGGCCTTGATCTGGTCGATCACCGCCTCGGTGCCCGAGGTCACCACCGTGATGCGCGAGAGATGCTTCTCATGCTCCGTCTCGGAGACGGTCAGGCTCTCGATATTGTACCCGCGGCCCGAAAAGAGCCCCGCGATGCGGGCGAGAACGCCGGGCTCGTTATCGACGATCACCGCCAGCGTGTGGCGCGCGCTCGGCTGCGTTTTCGGGGCGTTAGGATAATGGGTGGCGGTGCTCGACATCGGACGACCTGTGGCGGCGGGTGAAAAGGCGTGATTGTTCAAAGCTTGCGAAGATCGGCGAGGGAAGGCTCGTCGACCTCGTCATGGGCGACGATCCAGGGCTCGGCCAGCGCGCCGGCCAGCCAGTCGCGATAGGCCGGCAGTGTCAGAACGGCCTCGATATAGGCTTGCGAGACCCCATCGACGGTGATCGCATAGGTATCGAGCCGCGTGACGACCGGGGCGAACATCGCATCGGCCGCGCTGAATTCGCCATAGAGGAAAGGCCCGCCGGCGCCGAAGCGCTCCCGCGCCTGCCGCCAGACAGCCGTGATGCGCGCAACGTCGCGGGCGACGCCCGGGCCCCGGTCGCGGGCCGCATAGCGCTTGCCGAGATTCATCGGGCAGGCGTTGCGCAGGGACAAGAAGCCCGCATGCATCTCGCTGGAGATCGCCCTTGCATGGGCGCGCGCCCGAGCATCAGCCGGCCAGATGCCGGCCTGCGGAAAGCGGTCATGCAGATATTCGGCGATCGCCAGCGTCTCCCAGACGGCAACTTCACCATCGATCAGCGTCGGGACGGTTCCGCCGCTACCGGGCGCCGCCGCGAACACCTTGTCCTTGAAGCCGGGCTCGTCGAGCAGGACGAGTTGTTCCGCGAAGGCGATGCCCTTGGCCTTCAGCAGCAGCCACGCCCTGAGCGACCAGGAGGAATAGCATTTGTTGCCGATCAGCAGTTTCATGCGGCGGCTCGTTCCAGTTCTGCGGTGAAATCGAGCGCGGCCTCGACATGCAGCGCGGTGGTGTCGAAGACCGGCAACTGACAGTCGCCCTGCCCGATCAGCAGACCGATCTCGGTGCAGCCCAGGATGACGCCGTCGGCTCCCACCTCCCGCACGGCCCGCTCGATGATGGCGAGATAACGGGCCTTCGACCGAGGCTCGATACGCCCGCGGCAGAGTTCTTCATAGATCACACGGTGGACCTCGTCGCGTTCCGCGCCCTCCGGCACGAGCGGCTCGACGCCGAAGGCCGCGAGCCGCCCGCGATAGAAGCTCTGCTCCATGGTGAAGCGGGTCGCCAGCAGCAACGGCCGCTTCACACCGGCAGCCTTCACCGCCCGAGCCGTCACATCGGCCAGATGCAGGAACGGCAGGTTCGTCGCCTCGGTGATGCGGGGCGCGACCTTGTGCATCGTGTTGGTGCAGAGCAGCAGGCAGGAGGCGCCGCCCTGCTGGAGCCGGCGCGCACTTTCGGCGAGCACCGCACCGGCCGCCTCCCAGTTGCCCTCGGCCTGCATCTCGGCGATCGGCGCGAAATCGACCGAATGCAGCAGCACATCGGCCGAGTGCAGCCCGCCCGCACGAGCGCGCACGCCCTCGTTCAGCAGCCGGTAATAGACCGCCGTCGATTCCCAGCTCATGCCGCCGATGAGGCCGATGGTGGCCATGGTCTTTTATCCAATCTCTCGATGTCATCCCGGGCCGAGCGGAGCGCGGACCCGGGATCCATGCCAGAACGGTTCAGACATGGATCCCGGATCGGCGCCGCCAAAGCGGCTTGTCCGGGATGACCGCCACAGGATGTGACTTCAAACCAGCTGCTTGCCCTTGGCGTCGATGATCTGGCCGGTGTCGCCTTCGAAATCGGGCAGGATCATCTCGTTATGCGCCTTGCCCGAGGGGATCATCGGGAAGCAGTTTTCTTCCTTGGCGACGATGCAGTCGAAGATCACCGGCTTGGGCGTCTCGATCATCTCCATGATCGCGTCGTCCAGCTTCTCCGGATCGTCGCAGCGGATGCCATGGCCGCCATAGGCCTCGGCCAGCTTCACGAAGTCGGGCAGCGACTGCGAGTAGCTCTCCGAATAGCGCCCGCCATGCAGCAGTTCCTGCCACTGGCGCACCATGCCCATATACTCGTTGTTCAGGATGAAGACCTTGACCGGCAGGCGGTACTGCACGGCCGTCGACATCTCCTGCATGTTCATCAGGATCGAGGCCTCGCCCGCGACGTCGATGACCAGCGCCTTGGGGTGGCGCATCTGCACGCCGATCGCCGCCGGCAGGCCATAGCCCATGGTGCCCAGCCCGCCCGAAGTCATCCAGCGGTTCGGCTCCTGGAAGTCGAGATACTGCGCCGCCCACATCTGGTGCTGGCCGACCTCGGTGGTGATGAAGGTCTCGCGATCCTTCGTCAGCTCCTGCAGGCGCTGCAGCGCGTATTGCGGCTTGATGATCGTGTCCGAGCGCTTGTAGGCGAGGCTCTTTCGGCCGCGCCACCCCTCGATCTGCGTCCACCAGGCGGCGAGCGCGGTGCGATCGACCTGCGCCCCGCTCTCGCGCCAGATCCGGACCATATCCTCCAGCACATGGGCGCAGTCGCCGACGATGCCAAGATCGACCTTGACCGTCTTGTTGATCGAGGACGGGTCGATGTCGATATGGATCTTCTTCGAGCGCGGCGAGAAGCCGTCGATGCGCCCGGTGATGCGGTCGTCGAAGCGCGCGCCGATATTGATCATGACGTCGCAGTCATGCATCGCGAGGTTCGCCTCATAGGTCCCGTGC
>NZ_JBMDWH010000131.1:0-12737 GCF_048595345.1 Allobosea sp. | reverse complement strand
GGCGCTTCTCCCGAAGATCCTGACACATGGAGAGCATGGCGCGCGCGATCTCCGCTTCGCCCATGATGGTCAGCGTCGCGCCGCATTTCGAGAGATGCTCGACCTCGGCATCCGAATGGGCGCGGGCGACGATCGGCAAGGTGCCATTCTCCGCGCGGGCCTGTTCGCAGACCTGGCCCGCCTCGAAGCTGCCGGGAATCGCGACGAAGAGGCGGGTGGCCCGGCCGATGCCGGCGGCCGCCAGCACTTCCGGATCGGCGCCGTTGCCGACGAGCAGTTCCGCACCGTCGCGCCTCGCGGTCTCCACCGCGTCGGGATGGTCCTCGATCACCAGCAGCCTGGCGCCCTGGGCCAGCAGGCCCGCTCCGAGCAGGCTGCCGACGCGGCCATAACCCACCACGACGATGTGGTCGGACAGGGTCGTCGGAACGATGTCCCGCTCCGGCTCGGACACGGCCGGCTCCGGCGCGCCGGGCGCGGGCGGCTGCGGGGCTGCGCCGGGGGATGCGCCGTCCTCTCCCGATTCGGGCCTCGGCTTCACCGCCGTGCCGTCACCGAGCTTCAGCCGGTCGACCAGCGCGAACATGACCGGATTGAGCAGGATCGACAGGATCGCGCCGGCCAGGATGAGGTCGCGGCCCTGCGCCGGCAGCAGGCCGAGGGCGACGCCGAGGCCCGCGAGGATGAAGGAGAATTCGCCGATCTGCGCCAGCGAGGCCGAGATCGTCAGGGCGACGGCATTGGAGCGGCCGAAGGCGCGCACGATCACCCAGGCGGCGAAGGATTTGCCGATCAGGATGATCGCCAACGTGCCGAGCAGCGGCCAGGGCGCCCGCAGCAGGATGCCGGGGTCGAACAGCATGCCGACGGAGACGAAGAACAGCACGGCGAAGGCATCGCGCAGCGGCAGCGTTTCCTCCGCCGCGCGCTGGGAGAGCGGCGATTCGGACAGGATCATCCCGGCAAAGAACGCCCCGAGCGCGAAGGAGACGCCGAACAGCGTCGCGGCGAGATAGGCGACGCCGAGCGCCACCGCCAGCACAGCGAGCCGGAACAGTTCGCGCGAGCCGGTATGGGCCACCCAGTGCAGCACCCAGGGAATGACGCGCCGCCCGACGATCAGCATGAAGGCGACGAAGGCGACGACCTTGGCGAGGGTTACGCCGAGCACGCCCCACAGGCCGAGATCGAATTGCGCCGAGAGCGGCGAGGGCGTGCCGGGCTTGGGCCCATTCAGCGCATCGGCGATCGCCGGCAGCGCGACGAGGGCGAGGACCATCGCGAGGTCCTCGACGATGAGCCAGCCCACCGCGATCCGCCCCTTGTCGGTCTGGACGAGGCGCCGTTCCTGCAGGGCGCGCAGCAGCACCACCGTGCTCGCCACCGACAGGGCGAGGCCGAAGACGACGCCGGAAATCCAGCCCCAGCCGAGCAGCAGCGCAAGGCCGAGGCCGAGCGCGGTGGCGACCGCGATCTGCACCAGCGCGCCAGGCACGGCGATGGCTTTGACGGACAGCAGTTCCTTCAGGGAGAAATGCAGGCCGACGCCGAACATCAGCAGGATGACGCCGATCTCCGCCAGTTCGTTGGCGAGGTTCTGGTCGGCGACGAAGCCGGGGGTAAAGGGACCGACGGCGACGCCCGCCACGAGATAGCCGACGAGCGGCGAAATGCGCAGGCGCTGCGCGAGAGCGCCGAAGATGAAGGCAAGGCCGAGGCCCGCAACGATGATGGCGATCAGCGGGCCGTGGTGCATGTCTCTCCCAAATCCGGAAGTTCAATGAAGCGAAGGGTTTGAATGGCAAGGACTGTGCAAGTTCGCAGCCGGAAATTCAATCGAAAGTCGTAAGACTGCGACATTTGCACTGCGGTTGCCCGCCGTCAGACCTTCGGCTTGTCCAGCAGGATCCGGCCCTGCTTCTCGACGCCGAGCTTGATCTTCTCGGCGAAGGCGGCGAGCAGCCAGGGCAGCGCGACTTCGACCTTGACGAAATCCTCGCCGACATCGAGCCGGCCCCCCACGGTCTGGCCGAGGGCCGCGACGCCGAAATGCAGGGTGTCGCCGTCCCAGCGCTCCTCGACGAGCTGCATCTTCACCATGCCCAGCCGGTCGCGGACGCGGTCCAGCCCGCCACGCAGCCGCGCGACAGCGGCCTCGCGCCCGAGGTCGTGGGAAATGGTGATGGAAACCGGCTTCGCCATGGTGACCCGCTTGCGATGAGGAGGCCCTGACATGGCGACGGCGCCGGAGGTTGTCCAGCGCCGCGCCGTCGTTTCGTGCAAGGCGACCGATGCCGCCGCAGATCAGCCGCGTTCGATCAGGCGCCGGCGCCCCGTCTTCGTGACGTGCCAGCGCGATCCGTCGGTTTCGACCAGACCGCGATCCTTGAGCGCGAACAGCATCGTCTCGTCGAAGATGAAATGCCGGGTCTTCTCCTCGATGCTTTCGAGCGCGATCCACTCCGGATCCGAGAGCACGGAGGGATGCGCGATCTGGAGGTGCTGAACATGCATGCGCGTCTCCTTCTCGTTGAAAGGCCCCTGTGACGACAGGCTTCACAGCCAATCATGTCCCGGATATGGCCGTGGCAAGGAAAAGCTGGACGCATAAAAGCTGGGCGCCGGACGAAAAGAGCGTTTTCGACGCGGTCAGGGAACCCGTTCGGGGCTCGCTTGTTCAACCGGAGAGGCCGACCGATCTCTCGGGTTTCGGCGTGTCCGTAACTGCCAGACAACGGAGTATCCCGCCATGGCGATCAGCAATCCTTCTTTCCCGCCGGATGTCCCCAAGGATTGGGACGAGGCCAAGGACGAGGCCGGCGCCACCGTCCGCACCCTGCGCGACAAGGCCAGCGACATGGCCGACAAGGCGACCGAGACCGTCAAGGACCAGTTCGAGCGCGCCAAGGAAACCTGGGACGAAACCGATCCGGTCGAGCTCGCCAAGGATAGCGGCCGGGCCGTCGTCGATGCGGTGGAACGTCATCCGCTGGCCGCTTTCGGCCTGGGCGCCCTCAGCGTCGGCCTGATCGCCTGGGCGGCGATGCGCGACAATTCCGCCTCGCGCTGGGATCGCTACCGCCCTGATACCGGCAGCTGGCGCAGCCTCTTTGACGAGTATGGCTCGCAGGCCGCCGATATTCGCGACCGCGCGATGAAGCAGGGCGGCAAGTGGCTGCGTCGCAACGATGTCGACGACTATGCGGACCGTGCGTCCGACTATGCCTCGCGGGCTCGCGACTATGCCGATATGGGCGGGCGCCTGCTGGCCAAGCGGGCCGAGCGCGAGCCGATCGCCGCGCTGCTCGGTGTCGGCATCGCGGTCTATTTCATCGGTTCGATGCTGACCTCGGCCGCGGCGTCCGCCGCCTCCGACGAGCAGCGCCAGCAGCCGCGCCGCCGCGCGACGCGCCGCTCGTAACGCGGTCCCAAAGCGCTCAAAAGAAGAGGCCCTGCCGAGCGGTGCTCGGCAGGGCCTTTTTTCGTTGCCGACTGCGAGAGCGCAGCCAGGCCGATCTCACCACCAGTAGCCGGGGCCGTAATAGCCGGGGCCGTAGTAGTAGCGCGGGCGGGCGCTGGCTGCGATGGCGCCACCGACGACACCGGCGGCCACGCCGGCGGCCACGGCGCTGCCGGCCTCGTTAGACGCGCGGCGGTTCTCGACATAATTGGCCGAGCGGCACTGCTGATAGGCCTTGGTGCCCGGACGGAAGCCCTGAGCCTGGCAGTTGACTTCCGCGTCGGCCATCGACTCCTGCGCGGTCTGGCAACCGGCGAGCAGAGCGGCGAGCGCCCCGACAATCATGATGCTACGCATTGTGTTTCCTCTGCAGCCTCCCACGGCCTCAGCGGGACTTAAAGGCAGCAGTCCGCGCCGGTCAAGAATGCGATCGCGTTTCGGTTAAGAGATGCGGCCGGATTGTGAACCCATTCACGGTTGCGTGATGCGGCAGCGGGACTTGCCTTTGGCGCGCGGGAGCGGAACATGGCGGCCACGATCCGGAGGTTTCGCCCGTCATGACCCGCCTACGCCTGTTCCTCCTGCTGCCGACCCTCGCGCTGGGCGCCTGCGCCGTCCACAATTCGCGCAGCAGCATGGTCGTCGTCACCGACAACCAGAAGGTGGTCGAGAGCTGCGCCAAGCTCGGCGAGGCGGATGGCGCGTCGGGCTTCGAGCCCGTCGTGCCGATCGACAAGTCGCGCGACACCATCCTGCACCGGCTCAAGATTCGCGCTGCGGAGATGGACGGCACGCATGTGCTGTCGAGCGTCGCGGACATCAAATGGAAGGGTCCCAATTCGACCGGCACCGTCTACCGCTGCAATCCGGGCTGATCGCCCGGCTCAGCTCTTCACCAGCCATTCGTGCTCGGGCGCGTTGCGGAATCGCCAGCTGCGCCGGGGGCCGGCCATGACGTTGAGATAATAGAGATCGTAGCCGTGGCAGGTGGCGCAGGGGTGATAGCCCTTCGGCACCAGCACGACATCGCCGTTCTCGATCGCCATCGCCTCGTCGAGGCTGCGGTCATCGGTGTAGACTCGCTGGAAGGCGAAGCCCTGCGGCGGATTCAGCCGATGGTAATAGGTTTCTTCCAGCAGCGATTCGGATGGCAGGTCATCGCGGTCGTGCTTGTGGGGCGGGTAGCTCGAGCTGTTGCCTGCGGGGGTGATCACCTCCACGACGAGGAGCGAATCGGCGGGGTCGGTCTCGGGCAGAATGTTCGTGACGTGGCGGGTGTTCGAGCCCGTGCCGCGAATCTCCTGGCCGAGATCCTCTGGCCGGATGACACGCACCGGCAGGCCGCCGGCGAGCCCGGGCGCCGAGCAGACGGCCAGTTCGAGATCGGTCGTGGCCGTTACCGACCATTGCGACCCCTGCGGGACATAGACCGACCAGGGCTTGCCCGAGAATGGCGACACGCGCTCGCCGAGTTCGCCCAGAGCCGCGCCGCCGGCCGCGACCTCGCCCTTGCCGGTGACGAAGACGAGGCAGGCCTCGCGGTAGCCGGTCTGAGCCGAGACGCTTTCGCCCGGCCTCAGGCGGTGCAGGTCGAAGCCGACATAGGTCCAGCCCGCGCTTTCCGGCGTGACATGGGTGACCCGGCCATGGCTGCCGAAGGGGCGGATCTTGAGATGGGACATGGGGCGTTCCGATCCGGGTTCGTCATGCTCGGGCTCGACCCGAGCATCTTCTGCAAGAGATTCTCGCGTTTGCACTTCGCTTCGCCCGAGAATGACGCTGGCTTCACGCCAATCCAGCTTCCCGGATGAAGCGGCTGAGATTGGCGTGGCCGAGCCTGGCATAGGTCGCGGGCTCGGCCTTTTTCGGGTCCTGCTCGGCCTCGACGACGATCCAGCCGGAATAACCCTGCAACTCCCGCAGGACGCGGACATAGTCGATCGAGCCGTCGCCGGGGACGGTGTAGACGCCTTCGAGCACCGATTGCAGGAAGGACCAGTCCCCCCTGTTGGACCGCCACATCACCGCCTCGCGGATGTCCTTGCAGTGGACATGGTGGATGCGGGGCTTCCAGTGCCGGGCGATGCGGGCCGGATCGCCGCCGCCCCAGGTCGCATGGCCGGTGTCCAGCAGCAGCCCGACCGCCTCGCCGGTGACGGCCATGAAGCGGTCGATCTCCGCCTCGGTCTGCACGACGGTGCCCATATGGTGGTGATAGACGAGTTGCAGGCCGTATTCCGCCTTCAAGGCCTGCGCGAAATTCGTATAGCGCGCGCCGAAATCATCCCAAGCGTCCCTGGACAGGACGGGGCGGGCGGAGAGCGGCTTTGCGATGTCGGAATGGATCGCATTGGAGGTCTCCGCCGTGATCAGGACGGCGCAACCCATGTCGCGAAGCAGCGTCGCATGCGCCTTCACCGCCGCCATCTCCGCAGCGACGTCACGGATCAGCAGTTCTGTCGAATACCACCCCGAGACGAGGGCGTGGCCATGGGCGTCGAGGATCGGCTTCAGCTTCGCCGCCTCGCGCGGGAACTTGTTGCCGAGCTCCATGCCGGTGAAGCCGGCTTCGCGAGCCTGGCTCAGGCAGGTTTCCAGCGGGATGTCCCCGCCGATCTCCAGCATGTCGTCATTCGACCAGCCGATGGGGTTCGCGCCGATGCGGATCATGTCAGTCGTCCTCGATGGTCTTCAGGCTCAAGTCGACGCGGTGGGGCGCGGGGAACCCTCTCCCATAGGGAGAGGGCAGGGTGAGGGGTCGGCCGTTATTCGTGTGAGGCTCAGAGTCGGCAGCGTTGAGGTTTGCGCCTCGCTGGTCCAGGGGCCCACACCTCACCCCTGCCCCTCTCCTTACAGGAGAGGGGTTCCCCGCGCTTTCCGCGGTTGGGATAGCTTCATTCACCGACGCGCTGCCCCTTGCGGCGCTCGTCGTAATCTGCCCGCGCCGCTCGGACCTCCGCCCGCTCGCTGACCTCCGGCACCGCGACATCCCACCAGGCTCCGCCGACGCTCGTCGAGACCAGCGGGTCGGTGTCGATGACGACGACGGTGGTGCGGGTGTTGGCCTTGGCCTGCGCCAGGGCGGCTTCCAGCTCGGCGATGGACGCCGCCTTCATGGCGATGGCGCCGAGGCTTGCCGCGTGCTGGACAAAGTCGATCTGCGGCAGCGTCTCGTGCCGGGCATCCTTCAGGAGGTTGTTGAAGCTCTCGCCCCCGGTCGCGTTCTGGAGGCGGTTGATGCAGCCAAAGCCGCGATTGTCGAGCAGGACGATGGTGAGCTTCAGCCCCAGCATCACCGAGGTCGCGATCTCGGAGTTCATCATCAGATAGGAGCCGTCGCCGACCATGACGACGATCTCCCTGTCCGGCCGGGCCATCTTGGCGCCGAGGCCGCCGGCAATCTCGTAGCCCATGCAGGAAAAACCGTATTCGGCATGGTAGGAGCCGGGCGGGCCGGCCCGCCAAAGCTTGTGCAGTTCGCCCGGCAGGCCGCCGGCGGCGTGCAGCAGCACGATGTCGGAGCCCATTGCCCGCTGGACGGCGCCGATGACCTGCGCATCGCTGGGCAGGGCGGCGTTGGTCGCGGCGGTCGTCTCGTCCGCCGCCTTGCGCCAGTCGGCCTTGCCGGTTCTGGCATGGTCGGTCCAGCTTTCGGGCGCGGTCCAGCCGCCGAGCGCTTCGGCCAGCTCCGCCAGCCCTTCGCGGGCATCGGCCACCAGCGGCAGAGCGCGGTGCTTGCCGGCGTCGAAGGGCTGGGTGTTGAGGCCGATGATCGTCTTGTCCTGAGCGCCGAACAGCGCCCACGATCCGGTTGTGAAGTCCTGAAGGCGTGTGCCGATGGCGAGGATGCAATCGGCTTCGGCGGCGAGGCGATTGGCGGCCGCGGTGCCGGTGACGCCCACCGCCCCCATGTTCAGCGCCTCGTCGTCCGGCAGGGAGGATTTGCCGCCTTGCGTCTCGCAGACCGGGGTTCCGGTCGCGGCGCAGAAGCGGGCGAGGTCGGCGCTCGCGCCGGAATAGAGCGCGCCGCCACCTGCGATGATCAGCGGTTTTTTCGACGCCTTCAGCGCCTGCGCGGCCGCGTTCAGTTCGGCCCGGTCGGAACGGGGCCTGCGCGGGGTCCAGAGGCGCTCGGCGAAGAAGCTCTCGGGATAATCATAGGCCTGCGCCTGCACGTCCTGGCAGAGCGCGAGCGTCACCGGGCCGCATTCGGCCGGGTCGGTCAGCACCTGCATGGCCCGCGGCAGGGCGGCGATGATCTGTTCGGGCCGCGTGATGCGGTCGAAATAGCGCGAGACGGGGCGGAAACAGTCATTGGCCGAGACGGTGCCGTCGCTGAACCCCTCGACCTGCTGGAGCACCGGGTCGGGGATGCGGCTGGCGAAGACGTCTCCCGGCAGCAGCAGCACCGGCAGGCGGTTGACATGGGCAAGCGCGGCGGCCGTGACGAGATTGGTCGCGCCGGGGCCGATCGAGGTGGTCGCGGCCATGAAGCGGCGGCGCATGTTGGCCTTGGCATAGGCGATCGCGGCATGGGCCATCGCCTGTTCGTTATGGGCGCGGAAGGTCGGCAGGCGCTCGCGCTCCTGCCAGAGCGCCTCGCCGATGCCGGCGACATTGCCATGGCCGAAGATCGCCCAGACGCCGCCGAGGAGCGGCAGGCGCTCGCCGTCGATCTCGGTCATCTGCGCGGCCATGTAGCGCGTCAGCGCCTGCGCCATGGTGAGGCGGATGGTGCAGGTCATGATCGGTGTCCGGCCAGGCGATTTTGAACTGGAACCACTGCGTCATTCCGGGCGTAGCGAAGCGGAGACCCGGAATCCATCATAGAGCACCAGCGCCCTTCGATGGATTCCGGATCTGCGCGGCTTCGCCGCTTGTCCGGAATGACGGCTTGCTCTGGAGAGAGGCGCCATGAGCTAAGCCGCCTTGCGGTCGCGCGTGGCGAGCCAGAGGCCGGTCAGGGCTTCGAAGCGCGCCGCCATGTCGGCGATGGCGGCTTCGTCGTCGAGCCGGCCGGAGAGCCAGCCTTCGGCCGCGCTCATGAAGATGGTGCGGCCCACCGCGAAGCCCTTGACGATCGGCGCGCCGGCCGTGGCGGCGAAGCTCGCTTCCAGATCCTCGGCGGGCGCATCCAGCCCCAGCAGCAGCACGCCGCGGCACCAGGGGTCGTGCCGGGCGATCACCTGTTCGATCGCGGCCCAGGCGGCGGGCGAGGCTTGCGGCTCCAGCTTCCACCAATCGGGCCTGATGCCGAGGGCATAGAGCTCCTCCAGCGCGCGGGCGACGGTGTCGGTGCCGAGTGGGCCGTTGCGGCCCGCGATGATCTCGATCAGCACTTCGCGGCCGACCCTGCGCGACGCTTCGAAGAGGCCCCGCAAGGTGTCCTGCTGCTCCCGCTTCAGCTCGGCCGGGTC
Source organism: Allobosea sp. (assembly GCF_048595345.1). Lineage (GTDB taxonomy): Bacteria > Pseudomonadota > Alphaproteobacteria > Rhizobiales > Beijerinckiaceae > Allobosea. Next base: position 3,860 of record NZ_JBMDWH010000131.1, on the reverse strand, counting down.
GTCGGGATGGTAGAGGCACAGTGCCTTGATGCAGTGGTCGACCGGCCATTCCGGCAGGGCCGAGCCGATATCCCGCCCCGCCTCGAAGCGCAGGGGCCGCGAGCCGGGCTCTTCCACCGGGCGGCCCAGCCAGCAGAACGAATGGCGGGCGAATTCGACCATCGCCTCACGGCCATGCTTCTCGTCCAGCAGCATGCCGTAGCCTGGCCGGCCCTTCGCGACACGGGCGGCGGCCTTCACCGCGAGCCGCTTGAAGGTGCCGATGCGGGCCGGGTCGGCGCCCAGCCGGTCGGCCAACTCCTCGAGCTGCGAGCGATGGTCGCAGGCGAAGGCCATCAGCGAGGGGATCTGGCGCCGCCGCGTGGTCGCCCAATGGATGTGGTTGATGTCCTCGTCCTTGCGCAAGGCGCGGTGCCGGCTGCCATGCTTCAGGAAATAGTTCAGTTCTGCGAAGGTCGGGCTCTCCGGCGAGCAGAGCAGGCGGGATACGGCGAAGGCGCCGCAGGCATTGGCCCAGGTCGCCGCCGTGCGGAGGCTCTCGCCGCCGAGCCAGCCGCGCAGGAAGCCCGACATGAAGGCATCGCCGGCGCCGAGCACATTGTAGACCTCGATCGGGAAGCCCCGGCCGACGATGCCGTCCTCCAGATCGCGCGGAATCGCTCCCTCATAGACGATGCAGCCCATCGGGCCGCGCTTGAGCACGATCGTCGCGGGCGTCAGCGCGCGGATCGTCTCCAGCGCCGCGACAAGCTCGCTCTCGCCGGAGGCGATCAGCACCTCCTCTTCGGTGCCCACGATCAGGTCGCAACCGGGCAGCACCGTCTTCATCCGTTCGGAGACGGCGGCGGAGGCGATGTAGCGCTTATCGCCGGCATCATGGCCCGCCAGCCCCCAGAGATTGGGGCGATAGTCGATATCCAGCACCACCTTGCCGCCGGCCTGCCGCATCAGCCGCATCGCCTTGCGCTGCGCCGCTTCGGGCCCAGGCCGGGCGAAATGCGTGCCGGTGACGACCACGGCGCGGGCCCGCGCGATGAAAGCCTCCTCGATATCGGCCTCCGCCAGCGCCATGTCGGCGCAGTTCTCGCGGTAGAAGAGCAGCGGGAAGGAGGCGTCGCTCTCGACCGAGAGGATGGCGAGGGCGGTGAGGCGCTCGGGATCGGTCTTGAGGCCGTCCAGATTCACGCCTTCGCGGGCAAGCTGCTCGCGCAGGAAGCGGCCGAAGGGCTCGTCGCCGACGCGGGTGAGCAGGGCCGAGCGCAGACCGAGCCGGGCCGTGCCGATCGCGATATTCGCAGGGCAGCCGCCGACCGATTTGGCGAAGGAGGTCACGTCCTCCAGCCGCGAACCGATCTGCTGGCCGTAGAGATCGACAGAGGCGCGGCCGATGGTGATGACGTCGAGCGCCGGGGCCGTGCCTGCGCGCGCATTCGTCATGGCCTTCTCCCGCTGCGGCGATCCAGGCAGCTGCATGAGCGCCGCCATTTGCTGCTGCAATGAAATGATAATTCCATTACATCGTCAAGATGGAATGATTGTTCTCAGGCCTCTGCGCTCTTGCGGCGGCGCGCGGGCGGGGGCGCGGCACGGCGCGCCTCACCGACGCCGACCGCCAGCGCCATGGCGAGCGCCATCGTCGAGGACAGGGTGCGAAAGCCGCCGAAATCGGCCTCCGCCACCTCGAACCAGATGTCGCTGAAGCTGGCCAAAGGTGAAAAGGCGCTGTCGGTGATCGCGATCAGCGGCACGCCGCGCTCGGCGAGCACGCGGGCTTCCTCGATCGTCGCCGGGGTATAGGGCGAGAAGCTGACGACCAGCGCGACGTCCTTGCCCGTGGCGAAGGAGGCGATCTCGGCGTTGAGCCCGGCGGCCGATTCCACCAATTGCGAGCGCACGCCGAGCTTGGCGAGCGCATAAGCGAGGTAGCTCGTGACCGGGAAGGAGCGGCGCCGCGCCAGCAGATAGATCGTCTCCGCCTGCGCCAGAAGCGCTATCGCCCGGTCCAGCGCGGCATCGTCGATCGTGCGGCTCATCACATCGAGGGATTTGCGGGAAGCGGTGAGAAAGCCTTCGAGAATCCGGTGGTTGCCGGGCAGCACGCCGTCATTGCGGCGCAGGGTCGCCAGCCGCTCCTCATAGCTCGAATTGCGTTCGCGCAGGCGCTCGCGAAACACCTCCTGCAGGCTGCTGAAGCCGTCGAAGCCCAGATGCTGGGCAAAGCGGATCAGGGTCGAGGGCTGCACGCCGGCCGCCTCGGCGATGCTCGCGGCGGTGCCGAAGGCGATCTCGTCGGGGTTGTCGAGCGCATAGGCGGCGATCTGCGCGATGCGCTTGGGCAGGGCGTCGCGCCGGGCGAGGATCACGCCCCGCAGGCTCTCGAAGTCTCGCGGGAGATCGACCGTCGCCGCTTCGCTCATCGTCTGCCGCCCGTCTCCGCCGGCTCGCGCCATCTGGCTAACCTTGTGGCAGCCCCGCCCGCGTGGAGCAAGCGTTCCATCGTGGGAATGCATGCGCGGTTACGATCGCCCCGGGGCGGGATGGGCCTGCGCCGGCCCGGCATTCAGCCGGGAGGAGCGGTGCCGCAGCTCTGGCCGCCATCGACGGGCAGACAGACCCCGGTGATGAACTTCGCCTCGTCGGAAGCCAGGAAGACGGCGGCGGCGGCGATGTCCCAGGCCGTGCCCATCCGGCCCATGGGCACGAGGGCGTTACGGGCAGCGACCATCGCCTCGGGCGAGTCGTACTGGTCGGAGATCTGCCTGTAGATCAGCGGGGTGTCGATCAGCCCCGGCATGATGCAGTTGGCGCGGATGTTCTGCCTTGCATATTGCATGGCCAGCGCCACCGTCGCCTGGTTCACGGCGGCCTTGGTCGCGTAATAGGCGAAATACGGATAGCCGGTCCAGCGGATGGCGGCGAGCGAGGAGATGTTGACGATGGCGCCGCCGCCGCCTTCCAGCATCACCGGAATCGCCGCCTTGGCGCAGCGATAGACCGATCCGAGATTGAGCTGGAGCGAGGCCTCGAACTGCGCCTCCGAGAGCTCCACCGGCCCGCCCATATGGGTCACGCCGACATTGTTGTGCAGGATGTCGAGCCGGCCGAACTGGCGTGCGGTCGTCGCGACGCAGGCTTCGACCGATGCGAGGTCGGTCACATCCGCATCGAGCGCCAGCGCGCGGCCGCCTTCGCCGGCGATGATCCGCGCCGTCTCTTCGGCTGCGTCGGCGTTCAGGTCGATGCAGGCGACGGCCGCCCCTTCGCGGGCATAGGCGACGGCCGCGGCCTTGCCGTTGCCCCAGCCGGGGCCGGAGGAGCCGGCGCCGAAGACGATGGCGATCTTGCCGTCGAGGCGGCCGGGCATGGTTCAAAGCTTTCGATAAAGAAAGGGGGGCGGAGGAGGGAGCAGCAGGGAGTGGGATCCCCTCTCCTGTAAGGAGAGGGGTAGGGGTGAGGTGTCGGCCCCTGGGCGAGTTGCGCACGCCCTCGCCGCAGCCGTGGTCAGCTCACGCCTCAAGCGTCAAACGGCCGACACCTCACCCTGCCCTCTCCTTACAGGAGAGGGGTCCCCGCGCCTTTGTGATCATGCCCGGTGCCCGAGAGGCGCGAAATATTCGCCGATCAGCTCAAGAGCCGCCGACGGCCTTCTCCAGGATGCCCCAGGCCTCGTCGCCGTATTTCTTCTTCCATTCGGCGTAGAAGCCCGCCTTGCGCAGCGCTTCGCGGAAGGCGTCGGCCTTGGTCTCGTTGACGACCATGCCCTTGGCCGCAAGTTCGCCCTGGAGGCCGGCATTGAGCTTGGCCACATCCTCGCGCTCCAGCAGGGCGGCGGCGTTGAGGTGCTTGGCGACGATGGCGCG
>NZ_JBMDWH010000130.1:0-9250 GCF_048595345.1 Allobosea sp. | reverse complement strand
CCGGCGAGTGTTGGTTTCGTCGCCGTCAGGCCTGGATCGTGGTTCGGCCAGCGCCCGGCACCCTGTTCAGGGGCCCGCGAGCTCCGGGGGGCGCGAGCAGATGAAGACGCGGTCGAGCCCCTGAAGCTCCATGCCGTGGCGCTCGGTCAGCCCGTGGCGCTCGCCCTCCTGGACTGAGAAGCCGATCTCGCCCACATCGAAACCGGCCGCCGCGAGCTTGTCGGGAAAGTCGCGGCCATAGAGCCGGACATGATCCCAGCCGCAGATGCGTTCGACCTCGGCCCGGTCCATGTCCGCCGGCGGCTCCCAGGTGACGTCCCGCGACGCATCCAGCGGTACTGAGAAGAACGCGATGCCGCCCGGCTTCAGCACGCGAAGGCATTCGCGCATGCCGCGCTCGTCGTCGGGCACATGCTCGAGCACGTGGTGACAAATGACATAGTCGAAAAAGGCATCGGGAAAGCGGATATCGGTCACGTCGACGATGGCGTTCGCCACCTTGCTGCGCTTGATGTCGCCCGCGATATAGTCCGGATTGTCACGCCAGATCCGGAAGAAGGGCCGCTCCGGCGAAAAGTGCAGGATGCGCTTGCCCGCCATGTCGAGCTTCTGCCTTCTGATGAACAGGCCCATGATCCGGTCGCGCTCCTTGGAGGAGCAGTGCGGGCAGCGCGCTTGCGGGCGCGGACCGACATCGAGAAACCGGCCCTCATGGCCGCAGATCGTGCAGATCCGTGGGGTGGCGGGCCTCAGGAACTGGCGCGGCTTCTTGAACGCGGCCCGAAGATATTCCTGTGAGAGGACGACCAGTGACATCTGGAGAGCATTCCGGGCGATGGCGCCGTCTGTCGAAGCCCCGGTCCTCGCGGCCCGGCGGGCCGCGGACATGAATGAGAGGATGGAGATTGGGCTCCATCCTCTCGGGTCTTCACTCTTTTGGAGGTTGATGCCCAGAACTGGTTCCAACCATAGACGACGTTACTCGCAGAACATCAGTCATGCGGTGGACAAATTCACGTCTCAACTGAAATTCGAGTCTATTCGACGGAACCGAGCGAGCGGGTGATTTCCAGGCGAAAGAAATCCTCGTTGAGCACGCGGATCATGCTGCGCGAGCTCTCGATCACGCCCGCCTTGACCAGCTGGCTGATCTGCTTGGTGACCGTCTCGCGCTGCGAGGCGATGCTGTTCGCCAGTTCCGCGTGTGTCGGCGGCGGCGCGATGCACAGCCGGCCCTGATCGTCGCGGACGGCATGGCGCAGCAGCTCCGCATAGAGCCGCGTCTTCATCGGTAGCAACCGGTTCTCGATATAAAGCTGGCGCAGGTGCCGCAGCCGCAGCGAGAGCGTCTTGGCGACGTATTCCGCGAATTCGGGACTCGTGCGGAAGGTGTCGAGAAACTGGCTCTGGTTCATCACCAGGGCCGAGGTATCCTCAGCGGCCTGCGCATAAGTCGCCGGTTCGTCATGGCCGAAGACCGGCAGATCCCCCACGAAGCTTCCCGGCCCCAGTGCGAGGACCGGCACGTCATGCCCCTGCGGCCCGAGGAAAAAGGTGATCACCCTCCCGGCTTCAATCAGGTAGATCCTGTCGCTCTCGTCGTCGGGATGCTTGATCAGCGAGCCCTTGACGAATTTCCGCTTAGGCAGGCCCACATCGAGGATGTCGTTGGGAAGCGGCAGCGAAACCGCCGTCTGGGGCGGCTCGGGCATCACACCCATCGGCAGCTCCCGGAGCATGACGCAAAGTCCCATGGCATCGATCGTTCCCTCGTCACTGTCTGAAGCAGAAACGGCCTCAGCGTGTCAGGTTGTGGCGTGTCGGTCGGTCCCTCGTTCGAGGTTATGATTATTGTGGAGGAGCATTGAACTGGCGGCATCACCCAAATGGGATATGCCGTGCATTCGACTTGGTGGGTAACCTTCAGTTTTGAATGGAGAGGCCAGCATGCTGCGGAGCCAACTGCTGGCGAAAGATGTATTCGTCGAAGGTGTAGCGTCGCTTGAGGCCGACGCCGTCATCGTCCTCGATGAATTCGATCCCGTTGGTGACGAAGATCGAGCGAATTCTGGAGAGCGTCTCGGGCCTGGCCTGGCCGTTCATCTCGAACTCGCTGATGGTCCGCTGGGCGACGCGGACTTCGCGGCTGAGCTGCTTGATGCTCCACCCCAGCATGGCCCGGGCCACGCGGCATTGCTCGCTGTTCATGGGCGAACCCCGAGGGTCGGCTTGATGGTCGACGAAGCGGAAAGCGCTGGCCGCACAGGGCGGACCAGGACGCGAAAGGGCCCCGGACATGCCGGGGCCCTCGCTGTCGGATCAGAAGTCGCGCTGGATGCGCAGACGGCCCTGGAAGGCGTCGTCCGACTTCAGGAGGACGCCGGCGGGGCGACCCTGAGCCTGAACGAGGTTCTTGACCTGAGCCTTGGCGTAAAGGACCTCGACGCCGATATCGAGGCCGGAAACCGGCGACCAGATCAGGTTCGAGCCGACGCGCCATTCGGTCGGATCCTGGCCGATTGCGTTCACCGCGCCGATGCCGTTCGCGTAATCGAGCTTCGAGTACGAGCCGTAGATGCCCTGGCGGATCGTGGGAGTCCAATAGTGCAGGAAACCTGCGACGAAGGAATAGCCCTTGGTCAGCTTGACTTGACCCGCGGCTGTCACGCTGGCGTCGGCGTTGGTGAAAAGCAGGCGACCGACATTGGAGTTTTGTCCCCAAGTGCCGGAGTTGCCACCGTAACCGATGTAGGAAATCCCGCCTTCGCTGTAAGCAGCCTGCAGCCAGAGCTCATCACCAGCCGCGAGCATGGGCAGGTTGAATTTCACGCCGCCTTGAATGGCGAAGCCGGTCTTGTCGAACGACGTGGTGGTCGGCGACGTGATCGTGGCGGCCGTCTTGCGCTGGAACACCGCGCCCGACAGCTGAGCGGAGCCCCAGCCCTGGGTCACGTTCAGCGAACCGATGAGATCGGGGTAATCCTGTCCGGCGGCCGTGAAGCCAGGCGCAGAAAGCTCTTTCTCGATGCGATCTTCGAGCGAGATCGTCGCCGAGATGCCCGAACCGAAGGTCGCGGTGTAAGCGAGCAGGTTGGTGACGGCGTCCGTGGTGCGGATCGGGCCGTAGTTCAGCGTGTCGGCGTAGAAGTCGAAGAACGACTGCGAACGACCGGCGGTGATGGGGCCGAACTGGATGAAAGCGCGATCGAGGCCGACGGAGGTCGCGCCGGCGCCGCCGCGAGTGGTCGTGAAGATCGGCCCCGTGCTGTTGGTGCCCTGGGCCGAGGCGTATGAGCCGTTCGAGATGGTGGTGTCGACGCGAATGAAGGTGCGCAGCGTGCCGTAGGAGGTCTGGTTACGTGCGTCGAGGAAGATGCGGCCACGGGCGCGCATGCCGTACTGATCGGCAACGTCCAGACCGCGCGGGTTGAAGCGCTGCTGAACGAGATATTCGGCGCGGACGCGGCCGCCGACGCGGAGGCAGGTGTCCGTGCCCGGAATGTAGAAGAAGCCCGCACCGAAGGCGGAGCAGACGCGCACGTACTCGACCGGCGCCGCCTTGCGCGACGGCAGGTCGGCGGCGTTGGCGCTGCCGACAACGGCGAAGGCCGCCGTCGTCATGCCCAGCGCTGAAACAAAGCTCTTCATCAAAACCTCCAATAAGATTGGCGAATGCCGCGGCTGAATCCTGTGATTCAATCCGATGATGAAGGTATTGGTTCATGTATGGCTGCGAGTGTGTATTAATTCACTGTTTGTTGCGGAGTTAAATTATGTTGCAATTTGGGAACATGTGAAAAAATATACATCAAAAATGTGGAGATATTTACATTTTGGAAATAAAGATGATCTTTTTATGTGCAAGACCGAACCATTGGGTATCTGAAGCGGTCGCAAACCGACATCCGTGATGCGGCAATGCAGCCTCGTCTTGAATGGATCGGTAACAACAGGCTAACCTTACGAGAGTGGCTCATACCGCGCGGCACTCATGGGGCCGGCGTGTTTCCGGACGGACGCGGTCACGATGCTCTGAGCGTGGAGCGCGGTCGCATGGATGACGAAACCCTGCAGCGGATCGAGGCGCAGTTGCTGGATGCTGCCACGGACCCCGCGGCATGGCAGGCCGCGCTGGAAACCATCGCGCGGCAGACCGGCGCGAAAGGCGCGGCCCTGCTGACGGTGAAAGGCCAGGGCCCGCTGGTGCTGCCCACACAGGGAATGGGCGAGCTCGCGCAGCGCTATGTCGCCGATGGCTGGTATCAGCGGGATTTCCGTTATGCCGGCGTGCCGACGATGAGGCAGCGCGGCTGGATGGTCGATCAGGATTTTGTCACCGCCGAGCAGATGGATCGGATGGACTATTATCAGGAGTTTCTGCGCCCACTGGGCTTCGGCTGGTTCGCGGGCCTGGGAATAACCACAGGCGATGATCTTTGGTGCCTGACCCTGCAGCGCGGCGCCGAGGCCGGGGCTTTTCTCGATCAAGACCAGCGCGCTTTCGCCCGCCTGGTGCCGGTCGCCTCGCGCGCTGCGACGCTTGCGCGCGAACTGGAATTCAACCGGCTCGACGGTATGGCCGACGCGATCGAGATCATGCGCAGGGCCGCCTTCTTCATCGACAGGTTCGGCAAAGTCGTCAGGATGACGGCCGCTGCCGAGGCCATGGTCGGTCGAGTGATCGAGCTGCGTGCCGGCAAGCTCCGCCTCGGCCAGGGAGGAGAGGCGCTGGAGCGCCATCTATCCGCTGCGATCTGGCCGGAACTCGCGGCTGATGCCGCCGCGCTGGAGCCGGTCGCCATTCGCCGGCCCGGCGCGCATCCGTTGATCCTCCGGGCCGTCCGCTTGAGAGGCGATTCCAGGGGCTTCTTCGTTCCTGCCGTGGCGGTGTTGATGGTCACCGATCTGGACGAGCGGGCGCCGGCACCGCTTCCGCACCTGGATGCGCTCTTCGATCTCACCCCGGCGGAGGTGCGGCTGGCCGGCGCCCTTCTGGGGCGGTTCAGCCTTGTCGATGCGGCCGCGGCACTGCGGCTGACCCATGAAACGGCGAGAACGCAGATCAAATCGGTGTATGCCAAGACCGGAACCGGCAGCCAGGCCGAACTGATCGACCTGCTCGGCAGGGTGCGCGGCGCGATGCTCTAGAGCATGCCGAGTTCTCGTGGAACCACTCCGTCATCCCAGGCCTGCCCCGGGATCCGTCGCAGGGCTCCTGAGCGCGACGATGGATCCCGGAGCGGCGCTGCTTCGCAGCTTGTCCGGGACGACGCTCTGGTTCCGTGCGAAATCAGCACATCCTAGCTTCGCGCCGGCGCGACCGCCTTCGGCGTGAAGGTGCCGTCGCCGTTGGGCTCCATCGCGACGATGTCGTCATGCATCTCGCGCAGCGTGGAGCGGTGGCCGATCGAGACGACGGTCGTCTGCGGCAGTTCCTGTTTGATCAGCGCATAGATCTCGTTTTCCAGCTTCTCGTCGAGCGAGGCGGTCGCCTCGTCGAGGAAGAGCCAGTCGGGCTTCGCGAGCAGGGCGCGCGCCACGGCCAGGCGCTGCTGCTCGCCCCCGGAAAGGCGCTGGCCCCAGAAATCGACCTCGTCGAGCTTGTCGGCCAGATACGGCAGGCGAACCTTGGCGAGCGCGTCGCGCAGCGCCGCGTCGTCGAAGGCCTCAGGCTCGGCGGGATAGGCCAGCGCCGCGCGGAGCGAGCCCTGCGGCAGATAAGGCCGCTGCGGCAGCAGCAGCGTCGTGGCGCCCTGCGGCGTCGCCACGCGGCCCTCGCCATAGGGCCAGGCGCCGGAGAGCGCGCGGAACAGGGTGGATTTGCCCGAGCCCGACGGGCCGACCACGAGCGTGGAGCGCCCGCCCTGCAGCGACAGGCCCTCGGCCTTTACGATCGGTGCCCCGTTCGGCAGCGTCAGCGCCAGCCGCTCGATCGCCATGTCGGGCCCGGCGCCGGCCGCGATCGCCAGCGCCGAGGCCCCGCCCCGGACGCCTTGCGCATCCGCTTGCGCGATCGCCGCCTCGAAGGTGGTGAGACGGTTGATGGAGGCGACATATTGCGCGATCGTCTGGTAGCGATCGATGAAGAACGACATCGCCGTCTGCACCCGGTCGAAGGCGGTCGCGACCTGCGTCATGATGCCGAGCGTGATCTTGCCCGCGAAGTAATGCGGCGCGAGCAGCAGATAGGGCACGACCACGTTCGCCTGTCCGAAAGAGAGCGTGAAGGTGGTGAGCCGGACGCGGGCCCAGATCAGCCGGTAGAAATTCTGGACGATTTCGCCGAAGCGCTGGCTGAGATGGCGCTGCTCGGTGCTCTCGCCGCGCATCAGCGCGATCTGCTCGGAATATTCGCGCAGCCGCGCCAGCGAGAAGCGGAAATTCGCCTCGCGCCGCTCCTGCTCGAATTCGAGCGGGATCAGGCTGCGGCCGATGAGATGGGCGATCCAGGTCGCGGCAACCGAATAGATCAGCGCCATCCAGAAGATGAAGCCGGGCACGGTGATGTCGGTACCGGGCACCGTGCTCGCCACCGGGATCGACCACAGGATGATCGAGAACGACACCAGCGTCGAAACCTGCGTCAGCAACGGCAGCGCGTAGTTATAGGTCTGATTGACGAAGGAGCGCGTGTCTTCCGCGATGCGCTGGTCGGGGTTGTCGGAGGTGCCCGCGAGCGCGATGCGGTAGTGATTGGCGTTGCGCAGCCAGGCGGCGCTGAAGGCTTCGGCCATGTGCCGCCGCCACCGGATCAGGAGCGCGTAGTTGGCCACCATCTCGATCAGGTTGGAGATGACGGCGATCGCGGCCCAAACGCTGAAGACATAGATCAGCTGATACCAGAAGCTGTTGGCATCCTTTTCCTGGATCGCGTTGTAGAAGTCGCGGTTGAAGAAGGAGAGGCGCAGCGAGATGCCGACCTGCAACTGGTTGATGACGACCAGGAAGATCAGCATCAGCACGCCCAGCCGCCCCGTCGCGATGCGGAAAGGCTTGAGCAGCGTCGCCGTCGTCGGGCTCGTATCCTCGAAATAGGGCGAAGCGAGCCGTGCGATCCGCGCGATCGCCGGCACGAAGGAAATCGCATAGACGGTGATGCCGAACACTGCGATGGTGATCGGCAGGCTCGTCGGTGGCGCAAGCGCCGCGAGGGCCGCAGGCCACAGCCCCGTCTGCGCCAGCAGGGCGGCGGCGCCCGTGACGATGTACTCGACCGCGAAGATCACCGAGAAGATGCGCAGGAAGGTCGCGATGGTCACCGCCCGCCAGGTGGCGAGCGCGAGCAGCAGGCCGATGACACCGAGCCCGATCGTGCCGGCGGCCCCCGCCTTGAGGCCGAATGCCAGCGCGGCGGCCGCCAGAACGGCGACGAGAATGCTCAACGGACGCATGGGCTGAAGTCCTGGGCGAGAAATCCGATGGCTCGCTTGGAGCCTTGATTCGGACCATGTCGCAGGGGCTTCGGCCGTTCAATGCCGCAGTCGCAAGATGAGCGAATTGTCATCTCGCGGAAGGGGGCCTGTCGGACCGGGCTGGCCGGGATCAGCTGCGCCGTTGCTTGCGCTGCGCATCGAGTTCCTCGGTGACGGCGATCACGTCGAGATAATCATCGTGGCGCGCCGGCGCATAGCGCGAAACATGTCCGTCCGTGAAGGTTTTCCAGATTTCCGGCGCTTCGTCCTTCATCGCGTTCATCGCGGCGACGAAGCGGGCCTTGAGCGCGTCCGGCAGATTGGCACGGGCGCAGAACGGGCTCGCCGGGATCAGCGGGGAGGTCCAGATCACCCGCGTCGAACCCTGCGGGATCATATTCTTGGCGGCCAGGCGCTGCGCGACGCCCGATTCCGCATTCACCTGATAGGTCGCGACGCCGTCGAACTGCCCCCGCACCAGAGCGAGCACGGAATTGTCGTGGCCCCCCGAGAACACCGTGCCGCTGAAATGGCTCTGCGGATCGACGCCTTCCTTGCGCATGAAATAGGCCGGGAAGGCGAAGCCGGAGGTCGAGTTCGGATCGGCGAAGGCGAAGGACTTGCCCTTGAGATCGGCGAGCGTGCGATAGGGGCTGTCGCTGCGCACCAGGACGACCGAATAATAGCCTTCCTGCCCGTATTGATCGATATCCCGGAACAGCGGCTGCAGCCGGTCGCCGAGGATGCGCCGCCCGAGCGCATAGACCGCCGGCCCGAAGCGGGAGAATTCCATCTGGTCGGCGCGCATCGCCTCGACCAGCCCGGCATAATCGGTGACGCGGTAGAGCTTGGTCGGCACTTCGAGCTTATCCGAAAGATAGCCCATCAGCGGCTGATAGCGGGCGATGGCGCCCGCCTCGTTCTCGGCGGAGGAGACGCCGATGCGCACCTCCGGCACGCTGCGCCGCCAATCGTCCTGGGCACCGGCAGGCAGGGCGCAGCTGGCCCCGAGGCCTGCCAGAAGCATGCGGCGTGTCAACATCGGCTCGTCTCCCTTGCCGGACGAGCACAGCAAGGGCGGATGGCGCCGATGCGACGATTGGATGTCGTTTCCGTCATCCATCGCCGCCAAGCGCCGCAAACGAGAGAAGGCCCGGCTTGCGCCGGGCCTTCCGCATTCTGCTTGAGGCGAATGGGTGTCCTCGGAAATCCGTGCCGCCACTGGAACCGGGCTTGCCCGGTTCCAGCACCCTGGGGTCTTGGGCGGATGGATTTCCTCAGAAATCCATGCCGCCCATGCCGCCGCCGCCCATCGGGGGCATCGGGGCGTCCTTCTTCGGCAGCTCCGCGATCATCGCCTCGGTGGTGATGAGCAGGCCGGCGATCGAGGCAGCGTCCTGGATGGCGGTGCGCACGACCTTGGCCGGGTCGATGATGCCGGCCTTGACCATGTCGCCGTATTCGCCGGTCTGGGCGTTGTAGCCCCAGGCGTAGTCCTTGGACTCCAGCAGCTTGCCGATCACGACCGCGCCGTCATCGCCGGCGTTGTCGACGATCTGGCGGGCCGGGGCCATGATCGCCTTGCGGACGATCTCGACGCCGGTCTTCTGGTCGTCGTTCTCGGTCTTGAGGGCCTTGACCGAGTTCAGGGCGCGCAGCAGGGCGACGCCGCCGCCCGGCAGGATGCCTTCCTCGACCGCCGCGCGGGTGGCGTTCAGGGCATCGTCCACGCGGTCCTTCTTCTCCTTGACCTCGACCTCGGTCGCGCCGCCGACGCGGATCACCGCGACGCCGCCGGCGAGCTTGGCCAGGCGCTCCTGGAGCTTCTCGCGGTCGTA
>NZ_JBMDWH010000129.1:0-14568 GCF_048595345.1 Allobosea sp. | reverse complement strand
GCTGTTCAACCTCGCCAGCTCCTTCATGTGCATTCCGGAGCCGAAATCCTACGAGGCGCTGGGCGACAAGTTCGGCGTTACCGAGGCGGTTGGCACCGGGCCCTACAGGATGCAGGCCTTCACGGTCGGCCAGCAGACCGTGCTGGCCCGAAATGACGACTACAAATGGGCCTCCGACCTGTCGAAGAACCAGGGGCCGGCCAAGTTCAAGAAGCTGACCTTCCGCGAGATCGGCGAGGAATCGACGGCCTATCTCGAGCTCAAGACCGGCGGAGCCGACGTGCTGGTCAATGTCCCGACCGACTTCCTGCCGCGCATCCAGGCCGACAAGGCGGTGAAGCTGGTGACCATCCCCGGCAACGAGGTGGTCTACATGCCCGTCAACACCAGCGTCGAGCCCTTCACCGACATCAAGGTGCGTGAAGGAGCCGTCTTCGCCGTCAATCAGAAGGATGTGCTGACCAGCCTCTATGGCGGTAATGGCGCGGTGGCCGACACCTTCCTGATCTCCACGCTGAAGGAGGCGCAAGTCGATCCGAAATACAAGATCGCCTATGATCCCGAGCGCGCCAGGAAGGCCTTCGACGCCGCCGGCTGGAAGCCCGGCTCTGACGGCATCCGCGTCAAGGACGGCAAGCGCCTCGAGGTCAAGCTCTGGGCCCAGAACGGCACCGAGTTCAAGCGCCTCGCCGAGATCGTGCAGGCGCAGCTCAAGGCGGTCGGCATGCAGGCCGATATCAGCATCGTCGATTCCGGCTCGATCAATGCGCAGTATCGCAAGAAGACCGAGCACCAGCTCGCCGTCCGCTCCTATCAGTGGACCAATGCGGACATCATCGACTGGTTCTTCAGCGCCAAGCGGCTCGGCTATCCCAATGTGTCGATGCTCAACGATCCCGAGGCCGAGCGTCTGAACGACGTCGCGATGAACCAGTCCAAGACCTGGGACGAGCGCGTCGCGAACTTCACCAGATACCATGAATACGTGCTGTCGCAGTACGCCTTCGCCCCGATCTACCAGCCGGTGCAGAGCCTGGCCTACGGCAAGCGAGTCGTCATGCCGGAAAAGATCCGCGGCGTCGGCTTCTCCAGCCAGTCGCTGATCGACATCGCCCCGGCCAACTGAGGCGAGGGCGACGGAGGCGGGAGGATCCTGTGCTGCGCTTCGCGATCCGGCGGCTCGCCATGCTCGTGCCGGTGTTCCTCGCCGTCTCGCTGGTGATCTTCATGGTCATCCATCTCGTCCCGGGCGATCCGCTGGAGCATCTGGTTCAGGTCGGCTCGACCCCGGAACAGCGAGCGCAGATGATCGCCCGATACGGTCTCGATCAACCGGTGCTGGTGCAGTATGGGCGCTGGCTCGGCAAGGTCCTGGCCGGCGATCTCGGCGAGGCGATCGTGATGCGCCAGCCCGTGGCGCATCTCATCGCCGAGAACCTGCCTCATAGCTTGGCGCTGGGCCTGACCGCCCTCGTTTTCTCGACGATCGTTGGAATCACGACCGGCGTGCTCGCTGCCTCCTTCCGCGACAGCCTGTTCGACCGGGCGGTTATGGGCTTCATCCTGCTCGGCTCGACCCTGCCGAGCTTTTGGCTGGCGCTCCTGATGATCCTGATGTTCGCCGTGCAGTTCGAGTGGTTTCCGGTCTCCGGCGCCCGGACATGGGATGCGCTGGTGCTGCCGGCGCTGACCATCGGCATCGGCGGTACGGCGCTGATCGCGCGCGTCACCCGCGCCGCCATGGTCGAGATCGCCGGCCGCGACTTCGTCCGCGTGCTGCAGGCCAAGGGCGTGCCCTTCTGGCGCATCCAGCTACGGCATGTCCTGCAGCAGGCGATGCTGCCGGTCATGACCATTCTCGGCCTGCGCATCGGCTGGATCCTTGGCGGTGCCGTCACCGTCGAATACGTCTTCGCCCGGCCGGGCCTCGGCTCGCTGCTGATCACCGCGCTAGGCCAGCGCGACTATCCGCTGGTCCAGGGCTGCCTCCTGATGCTGGCGATCGCGGTGATGCTCGGCACGCTGCTGGGCGATCTCGCCCAGGCCGCGCTCGATCCGCGGCTGCGCGAAGCGATGGGTGCGCGATGAGGAGCGCCCGATGAACCGCACCTCCCTCATCGGCCGTATCGCGCGCTCTCCGCGCGGCCTTCTCTGCGCGTTGTTCCTCGTCGCGCTCGTCCTCTGCGCTGTCTTTGCGCCCTGGGTCGCGCCCTATGACTATGCCGCGCAAAAGCTCTCCATCGCCAACACGCCCCCCTCGACAACCCATTGGCTCGGCACCGACGAGTTCGGGCGCGACCTGCTCTCGCGCATCATCCAGGGGGCGCGGACCTCCCTCAGCGTCAGCGTGCTCTCCATCGGGCTTTCGGTCCTCGCGGGAGCGGCCCTCGGCGCGGCGGCCGGCTATTTCGGCGGCGTCTTCGACCGGGTGGTCACGATGGTCGTCGATCTGACCTGGTCGTTTCCGGAAATCCTGCTGGCGCTGCTGCTGATCGCCATCCTCGGGCCTGGGCTGCACTCGACCGCCATCGCCATCGCCATCGCCTATCTCGCCCAGTTCACCCGGCTGACGCGGGCGCAGGTGATGGCGCTGAAAGGCGAGCTCTTCGTCGATGCCGCCGTGACGGCGGGCGCGAGCCCGATGCGGGTGCTGTTTCTGCACCTGCTGCCGAACGCGATGACGCCGGTCATCGTCGCCGGCATGCTGGCGACGGGCGACGCCATCGTCTTGGAGGCGACGCTCGGCTTCTTCGGCCTCGGCGCGCAGCCGCCCGTCCCGAGCTGGGGCGCGATGATGAGTTCCGGCACGGCCCAGATCTTCATCGCGCCCTGGATCATCGTCTTCCCCGGGCTCGTCATCGCGACGACCGTCATCGCCATCAACCTGTTCGGCGACTCCTTGATCGAGGCGCTCGATATCCGCCGCCCCCTTCGCGACGGCTGAGGCCGTCCGACGCATCCGGAACCCTGCCATGACCTTCACCGTGCTCACCGCCGAGTTCTCGCACGAGAGCAACACCTTCAGCCGCTGCCCGGCCGATTATGCCGCATTCGAGGATCGCGGTGTCAGCGAAGGGGAAGCGGCGATCATGGCGCGCGGCGCGGCGAATACCCCGCTCGCCGGCTTCCTCGACATCGGCCGTCCCGCCGGCTGGCGGATCGTCCACGCGATCAGCGCCGCCGCACAGCCCTCCGGCCCGGTGACGCGCGATGCCTTCGACCGCATCGCCGGCGTCATCGTCGCGGCGGCCAAAGCTCATGCCGGAGAGATCGACGGCGTCCTGCTCGGCCTGCATGGCGCCATGGTCACGGAATTCTGCGAGGACGGCGAGGGCGAATTGCTGGAACGCCTGCGCGCCGTCCTCGGGCCGAAAATCCCGATCGGCGTGACGCTCGACCCGCATGCCAATGTCACCCGCAAGATGACCGACCTCGCGCAGATCGTCGTCTCCTACAAGACCTATCCGCATGTCGACATCCGCGAGACCGGCCGGCTCGCGGCTGGCATCCTGCAACGCACCATGGCCGGTGAGATCAGGCCGGTGACGTTGCGGGCGCAGCGCCCGATGCTGGAGGAGGTCAATGGCGGGCGGACCGATATCGGCCCGATGGTCGAGCGCATCGCCAGAGCGCAGGCCTATGAACAGGAGCATGGCGTCTTCGCCGTCAGCGTCGACGGCGGCTTCGGCAATGCCGACATCAAGGAGGTCGGCCCGACGGTTCTGGTTACCTGCGAAGGCGACCTCGCCCGGCATCAGGCCTTCGCCGAGGAGCTGATGGACGACATGTGGGCCCGGCGCTTCGACACGGTGACGGAGTTCCTCTCGGTAGAGCAGGCGGTCGACGAGGCGAAGTCCTATGTCGCCACGTCGGGGCCGCTCATCATCGCCGATTACGCCGACAATCCCGGCGGTGGAGGCTATGGCGACGCGACGAATCTGCTCGCGGCCATGATCGCGGCCGGTCTCGACGACGCCTGCTTCGGCCCGATGGTCGATCCCGAGGTCGCCGCCGAACTGCACCGGGCCCAGCCGGGCTCTACGGTTTCAGTGCAGCTGGGCGGAAAGGTCGATCCGCAGATCGGCGGCAGGCCTCTTGCACTCACCGGCACGCTCGTCAGCGTCAGCGACGGCGACTATGTCGGCGACGGCCCGATGATGGGTGGGCTGCGGTCGAGCTGGGGCCCTTGCGCCGTGCTGCGCGTCGGTGGAATCGAGATTCTGGTCACCACGACCCGCGCCCAGATGAACGACCTCCAGCAGTTTCGCGCCTTTGGCATCGACCCGGCGGCCAAGCGCGTGGTCGGGTTGAAGTCGATGCAGCATTTCCGCGCCGCCTTCGAGCCCATCGCCGGCAAGATCGTCGTCTGCGACAGCGGAGCGCTCTGCACGCCGGACCTCACCAAGCTGCCTTACCACAACGTGCGCCGGCCGATCTTTCCACTCGATCGCTAAGACACGTTTACAGCTGACCGGTGAGGACGCGGCACAAGTTGCCTTTCGGTCGTAACGGAAAAACAGACCTTCCCGAAGGCGTCAGATCGGCATTGCACCAGCCGCGACCTGGCACCCTCTCGTGTTGACGTAGAGGGCATAAAGCGAGCGGCTCGCTGCCATGAAGAGGCGGTTCCGATTGGCGCCTCCGAAACAGAGATTGGCGCAGCGTTCGGGCAATCCGATGCGCCCGATCGGCTTGCCATGCGGGTTGAAGACCATCACGCCGTCGAGATCTTCGCGGCCCATGCCCCAGCCGCACCAGAGATTGCCGTCGATGTCGAGGCGGAATCCGTCCGGTGTTCCTGGGCCGGCATCGATGAAGACGCGGCGGTTTGTCAGCGCCTGGTCCGCGACGTCGAAGGCGAGGATGAGCCGGTTGGGCGTGGCCCGTGATTCGACGAGATAGAGCGTCCTTTCGTCGGGCGAGAAGGCCAGCCCGTTCGGGCCACGCAGATCCTCCGCGGCCACTGTCAGCGAACCGCTCCGACCATCGATGCGGTAGACGTTTTGCGGGAGCTCCGGCTCCGCCTTTCCGCCCTCGTAATCGCCGGCGATGCCGAAGATGGGATCGGTAAACCAGATCGAGCCGTCCGACTTGACCACGACATCGTTGGGCGAGTTCAGCCTGCGCCCGTTGAAGCGGTCGGCCAGCACGGTGATCGAACCGTCGATTTCGGTGCGGGTGACGCGCCGGCTGCCATGCTCGCAGGTGATGAGCCGGCCCTGGAGGTCTCGCGTGTTCCCGTTGGCGTGATGCGATGGGGATCGGAAGACCGAGACCGCACCGCTCGGCTCGTCCCACTTCAGGATGCGGTCGTTCGGGATGTCGCTCCAGAGCAGATGGCGGGCGTCTCCGAACCAGACTGGCCCTTCGCTCCAGCGGCAGCCCGTGTGGAGACGCTCCACCGCGGCGTTGAAGATCCGGTATCGCTCGAAGGCGGGATCGAGGATCTCGATAGCCGGGTCCGGATAGCGCTCCGCAGGCTGCCACATCCTCTTGGTCCCTTGCTCAGCGCCTGGGCGGCATCATGAAATCGAAATCGCAGCCTTCGTCGGCCTGCGTCACGCTATCATAGAACAATCGCGCGTAACCGCGTTGCGCCCAGTCCGGCCTTTCGATCGGTGGTAATTCTGCGGCGCGCCGGGTGAGTTCTGCCTCGTCCACCAAGAGCTCGATCGAGCGGGCAGGAACGTCCAGGCGAATGCTGTCGCCGCTACGGACAAGGGCCAAGGGACCGCCATCGGCCGATTCCGGCGTGATGTGCAGGACGATCGTGCCGAAGGCTGTGCCGCTCATCCGCGCGTCTGAAATCCGGACCATATCCTTGACGCCCTGCCGCCCGAGCTTCTTCGGGATCGGCAGATAGCCGGCTTCTGGCATGCCGGGCGCACCTTTCGGGCCCGCATTGCGCAGAACGAGCACGTCATCGGCGGTGACGTCGAGATCGGGATCGTCGATGCGCGCGGCCATGTCCGCGACCGACTCGAAGACCACGGCTCGGCCGGTGTGGCTCAGCAGGCGAGGGGTCGCCGCCGAATGTTTGATGAGGGCACCGCGCGGCGCGAGATTGCCGCGCAGGACCGCCATCGCGCCGACGGGCTTGATCGCGGTGGCCGCGGTGCGGATCACCGTCTGGCCCGGAACCTCCTCGGCCCCGGCTACCACCTCGCGCAGCGTTCCGCCCGCCACCGTCGGCGCGTCGAGATCGATGAGGTCGCCGAGTTCGCGCAGCAGCTTCGGCAAGCCACCGGCGTGATGGAAATGCTCCATGTAGTGATCGCCGGATGGCTTGAGGTCGACCAGAACGGGAACCTCGCGCCCGACACCGTCGAAGGCCTCGAGGTCGATCTCGATGCCGACGCGGTTGGCCATGGCGGTCAGGTGGATCAATCCGTTGGTCGACCCGCCGATCGCCTGCATGACGATCTGCGCGTTGCGGAACGCGGTCGCGGTCATCAGCTCGCTCGGCCGCGGTGCGCCTGAAACGGCGAGCTCGGCTGCCCGCTTCCCGCTCATCTCCGCGAGGCGGAAGCGCTCCGCATGCGGGGCGGGGATCGTCGCGCTCATCGGCAGCGAAAGCCCCATCGTCTCGGTGATGCAGGCCATGGTGGACGCCGTGCCCATGACCATGCAGGTGCCGACCGACGGTGCGAGCCGTCCATTGACGACCTCGATCTCGGCCGCGTCGATATCGCCTGCGCGATGCGCGCTCCAGAGCCGGCGGCAATCGGTGCAGGCGCCGAGGACCTCGCCCTTGTGATGACCGACCACCATGGGTCCGACAGGGATCACCACGGTTGGCAGATCGACGCTGGCGGCGGCCATGATCTGGGCGGGCAGAGTCTTGTCGCAGCCGCCGATGATGATCACCGCGTCCATGGGCTGGGCGCGGATCATCTCCTCGGTGTCCATCGCCATCAGATTGCGCAGGAACATCGAGGTGGGGTGGGCGAAGCTCTCGTGAATGGAGATGGTGGGAAACACCATCGGCATCGCTCCGGCCAGCATCACGCCCCGCTTGGCCGCCTCGATGAGTTGCGGCGCGTTGCCGTGGCAGGGGTTGTAGTCGCTGTAGGTGTTGGTGATGCCGACGATGGGACGGTCCAGCGCGTCGTCGGAATAGCCCATCGCCTTGATGAAGGCCTTCCTCAGGAACAGCGAAAAGCCGGCGTCACCATAGCTGGTCAGCCCTTTGCGCAATCCCTTGGTCATCGAACGCCCTCCCGTGCCGATCCTCGCCGGCTGTTCGGCAGGTATCTGGCAGCTCTGATGCATTGTCAATAATCATGATCTCATACGTCAAAATATGCGCGAATAGAGCGAGAACCCGATTCAGTTATTGACAATCAGGAGCGCGCGCCGCTAGCTGGCGGCAATAACAAGGTTGAAATGCCCTGTGGGAGGGGATGCGATGAAGATGGGGACGGTTCTCAAGGCCGGGCTGCTCACGGCGGCTCTGGCAGGGCCTGCACAGGCGCAGACGCAAATCAGCATGTGGTCGAATTGGCCCGACGAGCCGGCCAAGAAGGACTGGGTGTCGGCCCGGGTGAAGGCGTTCGAGGACGCCAACAAGCAATGCTCCGTGAAGCTGAGCTTCATCCCCAAGGCGGACATCTACACCCAGGCGAAATCGGCCGTGCGCACCGGCCAGGCCCCCGATATCTTCTACATGGAACCTGACCAGCCGGAGTTCTTGGCCGGCGGCTTCCTGGAGCCGCTCGACGGTTACATCGATCTCAAGGGGCTGGAAGACTGGGCCAAGCCCGCCTGGATCTCCAGGGGCAAGGTCTACGGCGTGCCGGTCGAGGCCTATACGGTCGAACTCTACTACAACAAGGACCAGGTCAAGAAAGTCGGAGTCGACGTTCCGGCATCGGCGCAGCTCACGCAGGCCGGCTTCCTCGATCTCGTCAGGAAGGGCGCGGCGGCCGGCATCACCCCTGTCTCGCAGGGCGTCGGGGACCGGCCGTTTCCAGGCGCGCTGCTGACCTATGAATCCTTGCTGCGCAAGCTCGGCAAGGCGGACTACGGCAAGCTCATGGCCGGCGAACTCTCCTACAAGGATCCGCGCGTCGCCGAGGTCATGACCTGGATGAAGGAGGTCATCGATGCCGGTGCTTATCCGAAGAGCTTCGCCACGCTGAAGCTCGGGGAGTCCCATTATTACTTCTATCAGAAGCCTGGCGCGCTGACCTTCCCCGATCCAAGTTGGTTCACCGGCCGCGCCTTCGCTCCGGCCGAGAGCGGCGGAATGCCGGCCGATTTCCCCCTGGGGATCATGCAGTTCCCGGCCATGGACAAGGGCGATTGCCCGAACTGCAAGACGCTTGCCGTCGCCGGCAGCTACGTCATGTACTCGAAGAGCAAGAACAAGGATTGCGCCGGCGCTCTTCTGAAGTCGATGGCCACGGTCGAAAACGGCACCAAGTGGATGGAACAGGTTTCGCTTCAGACCGGCCTCAAATCTGACCCCGCCAAGATCAACTCGCCGCATGCGGCCTATTTCAAGGAGCTCAACGCCCGCAATACCGGCGTCGACTATTTCTTCGGTACGCCACTTTTCCACTACCGCGCGAAATGCGCCGAAACCTTCACCCAGGTCATGAACAGCGCCTTCCCGGCCGGTCTGATCAGCGTGAAGGACGCTGCTGAGAAGATGGACGCGGCCTGCCTGAAAAGCTGAGAGAGATGGCGACCATCACGAGTCTCAGGGGGAGCCAGGCGGCGCGCGCGGTCAGCGCGTCGTCAGCCGCCCCGGCCACCGATCCGCGCCAGGCGAGCTGGCCGGTCCTGGCGATCTTCATAGCGCCAGCCCTTCTGATCTATTTCGGCCTGACCGCCTATCCGGCCTTCCGCACGATCTTCGACAGCTTCTTCACGATCGAGGGGCTGGAGCGCATCCCTGTCGGCTTGGCGAACTACAAGGCACTGCTGCAGGACGAGACCTTCTGGGTCGCGGTGCGCAACACCTTCATCTGGGCCTTCGTCGCGCCGATCCTCGATGTCGCGACCGGATTGCTTCTGGCGCTGGCGCTCTATGCCGGCGTGCCGTTCGCCCGGTTCCTCCGGATCGCCTGGTTCACGCCGGTCCTGCTCTCCTACGTCGTCGTCGCGATCCTGTGGATGTGGATCTACAACTACGATTGGGGCGTCGTGAACGTCGTTCTGCGCGGACTCGGTCTGGATGCGCTGACGCGCTCCTGGCTCGGTGACCCCAACTTCGCCCTGGCGTCCGTCATCGTGACGCATGCCTGGAAATGGGCCGGCTTCAACATGGTCGTCTGCCTGGCGGCGATCCACTCGCTGCCGTCCGAGGTGCTGGAAGCGAGCGAGCTCGACAATTGCGGCTGGGGCGCGAAGTTGCGCCACATCATCGTGCCGATGCTGAAGCCCACGCTGCTGAACCTCTATGTGCTCGCCTTTATCGGCAAGATGAAGGTGTTCGACCTGGTCTGGATCATGACGGGCGGCGGCCCGCTTTGGGCGACCGAGACGGTCTCCACCTATGTCTACAAGCGCGCCTTCAACTGGAACACATTCGATCTCGGCTACCCGTCGGCGATCGCGACCGTCTGGTTCGGCGTCGTCTGCGCGGCCGTGATCATCCTCAACCGCATCTTCCGGTCGAAGGACCGGCTGGAGTACTGACGATGCGCGCTTCATCCCCGATGCCGCGCCTGTTCGGCCGCGGCGCGCTCGCCCTCGTGATCGGCGCCTACACCGTCTACACCCTCGGACCCTTCCTGTGGCTCGCGACCATGTCGGTACGGACCACCGGCGAAATCTCGGCCGATCACTACGCCTGGCCGCGACCCTTTCACTGGGAGCAGTTCCGGATCGCCTGGGTCGATTCCGATTTCGCCACCTATTTCTGGAACTCGGCGATCGTCGTCGTCAGCGCCGTCGCGGTCGTCACGCTGGTCGGCGCGGCGGCGGCCCATGCCCTGGCGCGGTACCGCTTCCGCGGCAACCGGCTGATCTACGGCATCCTGTTTTCCTCGATCATCTTCCCGCCGCAGATCACCTTGATTTCGCTCTATCAGATCCTGGTCGACTACAATCTCTACAACAGCCTCATCGGGCTGACGCTCGTCTACATCTCGCTGCAACTGCCGCTGACCGTCTATCTGCTGGAAGGTTTCTTCGCCCGGATCCCGCAGGATCTGTTCGACGCCGCCAAGATGGACGGCTACGGCGACATCGAGATCTTCCGGCGCATTGTCCTGCCGATCGGCATGCCGGCGATCGCGACGACGCTGATCCTGAACTTCATCCAACTCTGGAACGAGTTCCTCTTCGCGGTCGTGCTCATCACCGATCCCGAGAAGCGCACCTTGCCCATCGGCATCCGCGCCTTCATGGGCGACCACTTCCAGGACATCGGCATGATCGCGGCGGGCGTGATGATCTCGGTCATCCCGGTGATCCTGGCCTACGCATTTTTCTCCGAGAAGCTCATCCGCGGCATGACCGCCGGTGCGGTCAAGTAGAGGTCGACCATGGCTGTCGTGAAACTCGATCAGATCTGCAAGCGCTACGGCGGAAGTGGCCCCGTGGCGGTCGACCATGTCGACGTCACCATCGGCGATGGCGAGTTCATGGTGCTGCTGGGCCCTTCCGGCTGCGGCAAGTCCACCACGCTCAGGATGATCGCCGGGCTGGAGACGATCTCCTCGGGGACGCTCTCCATCGACGGGCGCGTCGTCAACGACGTCGCCGCGAAGGATCGCGACATCGCCATGGTCTTCCAGTCCTACGCGCTCTATCCGCATATGACGGTCGCGGACAATCTCGCCTTCGGGTTGCGTCGTCGCAACATCGACAGGGCCGAGATCGCGCGGCGGGTCCAGGACGCTGCCGGCATTCTCGGGCTGACACCGCTGCTCGATCGCAAGCCGCACGCCCTGTCGGGGGGGCAGCGACAGCGCGTGGCGCTCGGCCGCGCCATGGTCCGCGAGCCGATGGTGTTTCTCTTCGACGAGCCGCTGTCGAACCTCGATGCGGCGCTGCGGGTCAACACGCGCAACGAGTTGATCAAGCAGCACGGCCGGCTCGGCTCGACGATGATCTATGTCACGCACGACCAGGTCGAGGCGATGACGATGGGCACGCGCATCTGCGTCATGAACGGCGGCAAGGTCGCCCAGATCGGCGCGCCGCTGGAGGTCTACTGGCAGCCGGCGGACACCTTCGTCGCCCGCTTCCTCGGCTCGCCGCCGATGAACCTGCTGACCGTCCGGCCGGACGGCGCCGGCCGGATCGCGACCGACCATGTGAGCGCCTCGCTGGAGCGCTGGGCGCCGGCTCTGCTGGCGTCGCTCGCGGGCAAGGAGGCGACGCTCGGCGTGCGGGCGGAAGATCTGCATCTGCGCGCGGACGGGCTCGGGCTGAGCCCCGGCCGCATCTGCGGCAGGGTCTTCGCCGTCGAGCCGCTCGGCGCGGAAACCCTGCTCGCCGTCGAGATCGAGGGCGGCCAGGAATGGACGGCGCGCTTGCCGAGGGACACCCGCGCCGATGTCGGACAGAGCGTGGATCTCTTCTTCCCGGCGGAAGCCACCTATCTCTTCGATGCGGCGAGCGGCAAGGCCATGAAGCCCATGGAAACCGCCGGCGTCGCGGATCTGCGTCGGCGCGAAGCAGGGCTTGTCCATTGAGCGCATTGCGGATCGGGCTCGTCGGGGCCGGCTGGGTCACGCAGTATCATCTCCGCGCCTGGCGCAAGCTCGCCGGGCGTGCCGAGGTCGTGGCCATCGCGGATCCATCGGCCGAGCGTCGCAATGAGCGGGCGGCCGAATTCGATATTCCGCGCACCTATGCGGGCGCACAGGAAATGCTGGCGGGCGAGGCGCTCGATGCCGTCGATATTGCCGCTCCGCGCGCTTTCCATGCCGAGCTGGTCCGCCTTGCCGCGGAGCGCGGCCTGCCGGTGATCTGCCAGAAGCCGCTGGCGCCGACTTTCGCGGAGGCCGAGGCGCTCGTCGCAGAGGTCGGGGACCGGATCCGGCTGATGGTCCACGAGAACTGGCGCTTTCGCGCCTGGTATCGGACAACCGCCGAATGGATCGATATCGGCCGCATCGGCCGGCCCTTCGCGGCGCGGTTGTCCTTTGTCACCAGCGGTACCCTGGCCGATGACCATGGTCGCTACCCTGCCCTGGAGCGGCAGCCCTTCATCGCCGCGGAACGGCGCATGCTCGTCTCCGAAATCTTGATCCACCAGCTCGACACGCTTCGGCGCTTGCTGGGACCGCTCAGGGTCGTGGCCTGCAGCATGAACCGTGTTTGCGCGGCGATGGCCGGCGAGGACACAGCGATCATCCAACTGGAAGGCCGTGGCGGTCTCGCTGTACAGATCTTCGCGACCTTCGCCGCGCATGGCCAACCGGCCGTCGCGGCCGATCGGCTGGACATCTTCGGTTCCGGAGGGGCGATCGGCTTTGCCGGTGATACGCTGTCGCTGGTCGCAGCCGAACCTCAGGAGCTGCGCTTCGACATGGACGCCACCTACCAGGGCTCCTATGACGCGGCGATCGCCCATTTCATCGACAGGCTCGATGATGGGCAGCCCTTCGAAACCGGACCGCGCGACAACCTCGAGACCCTGTTTCTGGTCGAGGAGTGTTACCGCCTGGCCGGCCGCCTGGAGACGCATTGATGCCGCAGAGCGCTGCGCAGGCCGGCCTTTCGCCGCGCCGAGACGACGTCGACAAGGTGATCGCCCATCTCGAGGAGGACATCATCTTCGGCCGGCTTGCACCGGGGCTGCGTTTGACCGAAGACATGCTGATGGCGCGATACGACGTCTCGCGCCATTTCGTAAGGCAGGCGCTCGTCGAGATGGAGCGGCGCGGGATCGTGCGCCGCGAGAAGAATATCGGCGCGACGGTTCGCTCCTACTCTCAAGCCGAAGTGAGGCAGATCTACGAGGTTCGCGAAATGCTGACCCGGCACGCTGCGCTGATGGTGACGCTTCCGGCTGCAGATGGGTTGATCGCAGAACTGCGCGGCTTACAGGACATCTATCGGGCACGCGCCGAAGCAGGCGACCTGCGCGGCATCCACGATGCGAACGACGCCTTTCACATCGCGCTCTTCGCCGCCTGCGGCAATCCCTACCTCGTGCGGACGCTGCAGGACTACATGGATCTGACGCTGACGATGCGCGCCAAGAACCTGGCCGATCCGGAAGGCCTCAAGCTGTCGATCAGCCAGCATGACCTGATGATCGAACTCCTTCAGGGGAGGGACGTCTGGGCCTTTGCGCAGCTCTGCGTCGATCACATGCAGACGAGCAAGGCCGATTATCTCCGGCGCGTCGCCTCCGGGGCGGACGCTGCTGGCGCAACGCACGCATGGAACGGGTGAGGCAAAGATGGATCTGGGGTTGAAAGGCAAGACGGCGCTCGTGCTGGGCGCCGGTGGCGGGCTCGGCAGCGCCATTGCGGCCACGCTGGCGCGCGAAGGAGCGAATGTGGCGCTCGGGGATATCGATGCCGCAGCGCTGGCGCAGACGGCTGACGCGGTGCGCGCGGCAGGTGCCCAGGCGCTCGCGCTCCCTTGGGACCTGGCCGATCGCAGCGTCATCGGAGCTCGCATCGACGCGATCGAAGCGGAGCTCGGCCCGGTCGATATCCTGGTCAACAATACGGGCGGGCCGCCGCCGACGCCGGCATCCGGGCAGGATGCACAGCTCTGGGCGAAGCATTTCGATGCGATGGTTCTCTCGGTCATCGCCGTGACCGACCGGGTCCTGCCGGGCATGCGGGAACGGCGCTGGGGGCGTATCGTCACCTCGACCTCCTCGGGCGTCGTCGCGCCGATCCCCAATCTCGCCATTTCCAATGCGCTGCGCCTGAGCCTTGTCGGCTGGTCGAAGACCCTCGCTGGCGAAGTGGCGAGGGATGGCGTGACCGCCAACATCGTGCTGCCGGGGCGCATCGCCACGGCACGCATCCGTTTCCTGGATGAACAACGCGCCAAGCGCGAGAACCGCAGCGTCGACGAGATTGCCGCAGCATCCACCGGCTCGATCCCTGCCGGCCGCTATGGCGAGCCCCAGGAATACGCCAATGTCGTCGCCTTCCTGGCGAGCCAAGCGGCTTCATACGTCAACGGCTCGGTCATCCGCGTCGATGGCGGGATGATCGCCAGCATCTGAAAGGATCACTGATGTCTCTGACTGCCGCCGCTTCCGGTGTGTTCCCGATCGCGCCGACGCCGTTTCTGCCGGACGGCTCGGTCGACTGGGCCTCGACGGAGAAGCTCTTCGCCTTCTATGACGCGATCGGCTCGGACGGCACGACGGTGCTCGGCATCATGGGCGAGGCGCCCAAGCTCGAGCCGGAGGAATCGGTTCGCATCGTCGAGGCGGCGGTGGCCGGCATGCCGGGCAAGCCGGTGATCGTCGGCGTCTCGGCGCCGGGCTTCGCGGCGATGCGCTCGCTGGCGCGCCAGTCGATGGAGCTGGGCGCCGCCGCCGTGATGATCGCGCCGCCGCCCTCGCTGCGCACCGACGACCAGATCACCGGCTATTATGCCCAGGCGATCGAGGCCATCGGCTCGGACATTCCC
>NZ_JBMDWH010000128.1:0-12391 GCF_048595345.1 Allobosea sp. | reverse complement strand
CGAAGGCCTAATGCGCGTGACGCGCGCGCCGCCCCGGGAGTGCCCGAGCCCCGCGCCGGATCGGCGTGCGGCGTAGCCGCGGGTTCTATAGAGCAATTCCAAGATGCGCGCTACATGAACGAAAAGTGGTCGGACGCATCGGCGGCAGCGCAGCTTTGAGTTTTTCGGATTGTCCCCCTCTGCGGCTTTGGGCCGAGAATCTGGCCTGCCGCCGCGGCGGAAGGCTGATTTTCGAGGCTGTCAGCCTGTCTCTTGGCGCCGGCGAGGCGGTTTCACTGACCGGGCGCAACGGGGCCGGCAAGTCGAGCCTGATCGCCATGCTCTGCGGCAGGCTGCGGCCGGAGGCAGGGCGCATCTCGGTCGAGGGTGCCCCCGACGCTCAGATGGCCGAGCTCAGCCATCTCGTCGGCCATCGCGACGGGCTGAAGACCGCCCTCTCCGCGCGCGAAAACCTCGCCTTCGCCCAGGCGCTGCTGGGCGAGCCCTCCGCCACGCCGGAGGAGGCGCTGGCGGCTGTCGGCCTGCCGCATGTCGCCGCCCTGCCCGTGGGCTATCTCTCCGCCGGCCAGAGGCGACGTGTCGCGCTGGCGCGGCTGCTGGTGGCGTGGCGGCCCTTTTGGCTGCTGGACGAGCCGATGGCGGCGCTGGACGTCGCGTCCCAGGCGATGCTGAGCGGGCTGATGCAGGCGCATCTGGCGCAAGGCGGGGCGATCCTGGCGGCGACGCATGGGCCGCTCGGGCTCGATGGCGCGCGCGAGCTGAGGATCGGGGCGTGAGGCGGGCCTTTCTCGCGATCCTGCGCCGGGATCTCGCGCTTGCGGCAAGGGCCGGCGGCGGCGGCGAGCTGGCGCTGGTGTTCTTCCTCACCATCGTGGTGCTGGTGCCCTTCGCGCTGGGGCCAGACCTCAATCTCTTGTCCCGTATCGGCCCGGCGATTCTCTGGCTGGGCGCGCTGCTGTCGGTCCTGATCGGACTCGACCGGCTGTTCCAGGCCGATGAGGAGGATGGGTCGCTGGATCTGCTGCGCGCCTCCCCGCTGCCGCTCGAGGGCGCGGTGCTGGCCAAGGGGCTGGCGCATTGGGTCACCACCGGCCTGCCGCTGGCTCTGTCCGCCCCGCTGCTCGGGCTGCTGGTCGCGCTGCCGGGGGAGGGCGTGCTGCCGCTGGTGGCGACGCTTCTCGTCGGCACGCCGGCGCTAAGCTTCATCGGTGCTGCGGGGGCCGCGGTCGCGGCCAGCCTGCGGCGCGGTGGGCTGATCGTGCCCGTTCTGGTCGCGCCGCTCACCATCCCCGTGCTCATCTTCGGGGTGTCGGCCGCCAATGCGGCCCTCGGCGGCACCGTGCCGTTCCGCACGCCGTTCCTGATCCTGTGCGGGCTGTCTCTGGCGGCGGTGGCGATGGGGACGCTGGCGGCGGCGGCGGCGCTGCGCCAGACCGACTGAACCCGATTTTCGTTGGCGGCGCGCCCGATCGTGATGTCGCAGGTCCAGCCTCGCGCATTGCTTGAAACCCTTCCAGATTCTAGAGCAGCGGGATCGACATTCCCGGCGGACCCATGCCCAGCCTGATCGACCTCGCCAATCCGACGCGGTTCATGCGCTTCTCGGCGGCATTGCTGCCCTGGCTCGCCGCGCTGGCGGCGGCGCTGCTGGTCGTCGGCTTCTATCTCGCCTGGTTCTCCGCGCCGCCCGATTACCAGCAGGGCGAGACCATCCGCATCCTGTTCATCCATGTGCCCGCCGCCTGGCTGGCGCTGATGTTCTACTCGATGATGGCGCTCTCGGCACTCGGCACGCTGGTCTGGCGGCATCCGCTGGCCGATGTCGCGCAGAAGGCGGCGGCGCCGATCGGGGCTGGTTTCGCGCTGATCTGCCTCCTCACCGGGGCGCTCTGGGGCAAGCCGATGT
This sequence comes from Allobosea sp., assembly GCF_048595345.1. Taxonomy (GTDB): domain Bacteria; phylum Pseudomonadota; class Alphaproteobacteria; order Rhizobiales; family Beijerinckiaceae; genus Allobosea. The sequence continues at coordinate 10,485 of NZ_JBMDWH010000128.1, read as the reverse complement.
GGGGCACCTATTGGGTCTGGGATGCAAGGCTGACCTCGGTGCTGGTGCTGTTCCTGATCTATCTCGGGATCATCGCGCTCTGGCGCGTGCTGGACGAGCCGTCGCGGGCGGGCCGCGCGGTCGCGATCCTCACGCTGATCGGCTTCGTCAACGTGCCGATCATCAAGTTCTCGGTCGATTGGTGGAACACGCTGCACCAGCCGGCCTCGGTGTTCCGCATGGGCGGCTCGACCATCGACCCGTCCATGCTGTGGCCGCTGCTGATCCTGGCGGCAGGCTTCACGCTGTTCGCCCTCGCCTTGCACATGGTGGCGATGCGGGCCGAGATCATGCGTCGCCGCGTGCGGACACTGACCATCCTGGAAGCCGAGCGGCTGGACCGGCTGGCCCGTCTGGAGGCGACGGCATGACCACGCTTTTCGCAGGGCTCGGCCCGCATGCGGCTTATATTCTCGGCTCCTATGCCGCCATGGCCGTCGTGCTGCTGGGCCTGACGCTTTCGATCATCAGCGATCATCGCAGCCAGAAGAAGGCGCTCGCCGAACTGGAAGAGCGCGGCGCCGGCCGCCGGAGCCGGCCATGAGCACGGGCGAGCCGGAGCGGGAGGAGACGCCGCGGCGGCGCTCGCCGCTGCTCTATCTGGTGCCGCTGCTGCTGTTTGCGGTTCTGTCGGTCATTTTCGGGATCGGGCTGTTCTCGGGCGATACCAGCCGGGTGCCTTCGGCCCTGATCGGCAGGACCGCGCCCGCCATCACCTTGACGCCAGTCGAGGGGCTGGTGCGGGACGGGCAGCCCGTGTCCAGCTTCGGCAATGCCGATCTGGCGCGGGGGCGGGCGACCATCGTCAACGTCTTCGCCAGCTGGTGCGCGCCCTGCAAGATCGAGCATCCGGTGCTCATGGGCATCGCCCAGTCGGAACCGGTGCGGCAGGGCAAGGTCGCGCTGGCCGGGATCAACTACAAGGACGAGGCGGAAAACGCCCGGCGCTTCCTCGGCGCTCTGGGCAATCCGTTCTCGGCCGTCGGAGCCGACAAGGCCGGGCGGGCCGCGATCGAATGGGGCGTTTACGGCGTGCCGGAAACCTTCGTCATCGGGCCGGATGGACGCATCCTGGACAAGCATGTCGGCCCGCTCGACGCTGCGGCCGCCGCGCGGCTGCTGCAGAAGGCGCTGAAGGGCGGCTGATACTGGCCTATGCTCGTCGCAATGACGACGGGGGCTCTTTTCAGGCCGCTTTCGCCGAGACCAGGCTCTCGAACAGCCCGCGCCCGTCGGTGCCGCCGACCAGCGTGTCGATCAGGTTCTCCGGATGCGGCATCAGGCCGAGCACATTGAAGCCGGGCGAATAGATGCCGGCGATGTTGTTGAGCGAGCCGTTCGGGTTGGCCTGCGGCGTCACCGCGCCGGTCTCGTCGGCATAGCGGAAGGCGACGAGGCCTTCGCCCTCCAGCCGCGCGAGGGTCTCGGCATCGGCGATGTAATTGCCCTCGCCATGGGCGATGCAGACATCGATTACCTGGCCGGGCCGATAATGGGCGGTGTAGGGCGTGTCGGCGCGTTCGACCTTGAGGTTCTGGCGCTTGCAGACGAATTTGAGATGGGCGTTGCGCACCAGGATGCCCGGCAGCAGCCCCGCCTCGCAGGCGATCTGGAAGCCGTTGCAGATGCCCAGCACATAGCCGCCGGCGGCGGCATGGACGCGAGTGGCGTCCATGATGTTGGCGCGCCCCGCGATCGCGCCGGTGCGCAGGTAGTCGCCATAGGAGAAGCCGCCGGGCAGCACCACCAGATCCGTCCCGGCCGGCAGGTCGTGATCGGCATGCCAGACATGGGCGACATCCGCGCCCGCCTGCTTCAGCGCCTTGGCGACGTCACCGTCGCGATTGGTGCCGGGAAAGGTGATGACGGCGGCCTTCATGGCGTCAGGCTCCGATCTCGACGCGGTAATTCTCGATCACCGTATTGGCGAGCAGCTTTTCGCAAGCCGCCTGCAGCGCGGTTTCGGCGGCGGCCTTGTCGCTGCCGGCGATCTCGATGTCGAAGACCTTGCCCTGGCGGACCGATTCGACGCCGTCGATGCCGAGCGATTTCAGCGCGCCCTCGATCGCCTTGCCCTGCGGATCGAGCACGCCGGTCTTCAGGGTGACGGTGACGCGGGCTTTCATGGGGATCTCCGGGGACGGCGCTTCTGGCCGAGGCCTTACCGAGAAATCGCCGCAGGCTCAACCATATCCGGCAGTTTCACGTGAATCAGCGGCTCCGCCATGCGGCCAGCGCCTGCTGCCGGGCGGCATCCGGCTCTTCGCTGATGCCGAGCGCGACGAGCAGGCGATCGTCCTGCCGTCCGTAGAGGATCGCGGTCACGGCCTGGCGCCGGCCCTTGCTGGCCGCGTGGAGCGTGACCAGCACGCCCTGCGCCTGATCGGCCTCAAACCGGGCGATGTCGGTCCTGCCGCTTCTGGCGCGGGGCTCGGGCTCGCGCCCGGCGCGGCGTCGCTGCTCGGCGAGCGCCGCGGCCTTGTCCGAAGCGAGCTTTTCGAAGGCGCCGGCAAGCGCGGCCGGGCTTTGCGAGAGGGCCTGCTCCATGCCGCGCCCCCTTTCGCCTGCGAAGGCGAGGAGAGCCGCGACGCCTGGTTTCGGGCAGGTCGTGCGCGGGCAGAACACCACGGCGCGGGCATCGAGCCCATCGTTCAACACCCAGTTGCCGATCGGCAGCGCCTCCCAGCCGGTGGAGGCCGGCAGATCGGCGATGCCACGGCCGGCGTCATAGCCGCAGGAGCCGAGCAGGACAGCCGCCGCCAGCGCGAGGGCCGCGATGCGAAAACGGGAGCGCATGCGCTCCCGTTTCGTCTCGCAATGCGGCTGGCGAAAGGCGCTCACTGCACCAGGCGCGGGCCGCTCTGGCCAGGGTTCTCGTTTTCGCCGAGGATCCCGAGACGGCGGGCCACCTCGGAATAGGCCTCGATCAGCCCGCCCATATCCTTGCGGAAGCGGTCCTTGTCGAGCTTGTCCTTGGAGCGGATGTCCCAGAGGCGGCAGGAATCGGGGCTGATCTCGTCGGCGACGACGATGCGCATCATCTCGCCCTCCCAGAGCCGGCCGGTCTCCATCTTGAAGTCGACGAGGCGGATGCCGGCGCCTAGGAAGAGGCCGGAGAGGAAGTCGTTGACGCGAATGGCGAGCGCCATCACGTCGTCGATTTCCTGCGGCGTGGCCCAGCCGAAGGCGGTGATGTGCTCCTCGGAGACCATCGGGTTCTTCAGCGCGTCGTTCTTGTAATAGAATTCAATAATCGAGCGCGGCAGCTGCGTGCCTTCCTCGATGCCGAGCCGCTCGGAGAGCGAGCCGGCGGCGACGTTTCTCACCACGACCTCGAGCGGGATGATCTCGACCTCGCGGATCAGCTGCTCGCGCATGTTCAGCCGGCGGATGAAATGCGTAGGGACGCCGATATCGTTGAGATTCGAGAAGATATGCTCGGAAATGCGGTTGTTCAGCACGCCCTTGCCGTCGATCACCTCGTTCTTCTTGGCATTGAAGGCGGTGGCGTCGTCCTTGAAATGCTGGATCAGCGTACCGGGCTCGGGTCCTTCGTAGAGAACCTTCGCCTTGCCTTCGTAAATGCGACGGCGGCGACTCATGGGGATGTACCGTGGCTTGAGGAAATCCAAAAGGCTGGCCCTTCTCTGGACGCGATCGGGTCGCGGCGGGATCTTGGCCCCTGTCTCGCCGGCCTGCAGCCGGCCCGCGCGCGGCATGCCGTGACGGTGCGCGCGCGGCTGCTATATGGCGCTTCTCGCCCGCAAACGCAACAAATCGGGCGTCCGATGCCGCGACAGGCTTAAAGCGTGGCGAATGCCGTGGATGCTCTGGCTGAGAGCACCGGGTCCGCCTATATGGAGAGCGAGTTTTCGTCTTGAAGACCCCGCACACGCATAGGAGCCCTACGCCGCATGACCAGCTTCGACCAGCGCAAGGACGCCTTCGAGAACAAATTCGCCCATGACGAGGAGCTGCGCTTCAAAGCCAACGCCCGTCGCAACAAGCTGCTCGGTCTCTGGGCCGCCGAAAAGCTCGGCAAGAGCGGTGCCGAGGCCGATGCCTATGCCAAGACCGTGGTGGTCGCCGATTTCGAGGAAGCCGGGGACGACGACGTGCTGCGCAAGGTGAAGAACGACTTCACCCTCGCCAATGTCACCGTCGCTGAGACCGAAATCCGCCGGGTGATGACCGAGCTGCTGGTGAAGGCGGCCGAGGACATCCAGGCCGGGCGCTGATCGAGGCCGTCCGCCGGGCGGCATCGGACGCGGAGCTTCCCGGGATGCAGGGCAAGATTGAAACGGGCGCATGAGCGCCCGTTTGCTTTTTGAGGGCCAGCGGGTCCACCCTCGCGCATCCGCCGGCCTCCATGCGCGGAACTCGAAGGGAAGACCGCACAATGCCCAAGCCGACCATCCTGTCCTCGCTCGCCGATCGGTTCTCCCGCGGCGAAACCGTCGTTTCGGCCTGGTGCGGCCTGCCCGATGTCTCCACCGCCGCGATCCTGGCACAGGAAGACTTCGATGCGGTCGTTCTGGACATGCAGCACGGGCCGCTGACGCTCGGCGAGGCGATCCGGGCCATTCCGCTGATCAACGCGGCGGGCAAGCCCGCCATCGGACGCATCCCCGTCGGCGAATTCCAGAACGTCTCGAAACTGCTGGATTCAGGCGCCTCGGGCGTCATCGCGCCGATGATCAACACCCTCGAGGATGCGCGCACCTTCGCGGCCTATGCGAAGTATCCGCCGCTGGGCGAGCGCAGCTGGGGCAGCTATGGAGGCCTCGGCGCCTCGGGGCTGGACCCGAACAGCTATCTGCGGGAGGCGAATGGTTTCTCGCTCTCCTTCGCGATGATCGAGACGCGCGAGGCCATGGCGATTCTCGACGACATCCTGGCACTGGACGGCATCGACGCCGTGTTCGTCGGCCCCTCCGATCTTTCGATCGCGCTTTTCGGCGGTCAGCGCATCGACGCGACCGCCCCCGAGGTGGACGAGGCGATCAAGCACATCGTCGCCCGGGCCTCCGCGGTGGGCAAACCGGTCGCGGTCTATGCGCCTTCGGCCGAGCGGGCCAAGGCGGCGCTCGATCTGGGCGCGAAGATGGTCACCGTGATGAGCGACACCGCCTTGCTGCGCTCGGCAGCGCAGCGTGCGCTCGGGATCGTGCGCGGATGAGGCGGCGCGGCCTCAGGCATTGAGGCCCTCGCGCTTCTTCAGCAGGGCGTAATCGGCCCAGAGCAGGCGCGCGGCGACGCCGCGCCAGGGGCGCCAGTCTTCTGCCATCGCCGCCAGTTCTGCGGCTTTGGGGCGGGCGGGCAAGCCGAAGGCGTGGCGCGCCGCCTCCTGAATCGCGAGATCGCCGGCCGCGAAGCCGTCGCGATGGCCGAGGCAGAACAGCAGGTAGATGTCCGCCGTCCAGGGGCCGATGCCGGAGATCGCGGTGAGGGCCTCGTGAACCGCCTCCGGGGTCATCCCCACGAGGCCGTCAAGACAGAGGCGCCGGTCGAGCAGAGCGACGGACAATGCCGCCAAGGCGCGCTGTTTCGGGCGGGAGAGGCCGGAAAGACGCATATCATCATCGCTCGCCGCCAGGAAACGCTCCGGCGTCATCGGCACGAACACGCTCTCGAAACGGGTCCAGACGGCGCGGGCGCTCATCACCGACAACTGCTGCGAGACGATGATGCTCGCGAGGCCGATAAAGCCGCCCTCGCGCAGCCGCAGCGGTGGCAGACCGGTCCGGGCGATGAGCGCCGCCCAATCCGGGTGCCGGGCCGCGAGCGCGACCATGCCCTCTTCCAAATCGCCATCGCAGGTGATTCGATTCGTCATGCCCGGCCTTTGCGCTGCCCCCGCGCCCGGCAGCGTCAGCAGCGCCGGAGGATCGACGGATATCCCGCCTTTTGCGAAACCGATGATCCTCGGGCCATTCTGACCCGGCCCTTTCGGAAACGCGATGGTCTAGGCGAAGCAGGACTCGACTTCTAGAACAGTGGAAGCCCCTCAGATCACCCGGCATGCCCTCCGATCCACCCGATTTCCGCCGCCCCGATGACCATCGGCCCGTCCTGCGCTTCGCGCCGAGCCCGAACGGAAGGCTGCATCTCGGCCATGCCTTGTCGGCTCTGACCAACGAGGCCATGGCGGAGCGCCTGGGGGCAGCCCTGCTGCTGCGGATCGAGGATATCGACCTCGCGCGCTGCCGGCCGGAGCTCGCCGCCGGGATCATGGCCGATCTGGAGTGGCTCGGCATTCGGTTCGACGGGGCGGTGCGGCGGCAATCGGAGCATTTCGACGACTACCGGGGGGCGCTCGCGCGGTTGCGGGCGAAGCGGCTGATCTACCCCTGTTTCTGTTCGCGGCAGAACCTTCGCCGGGACGCGGGGGCGCGCGAGGCACAGACCGGAAAGCCCTGGCCCACGGATCCGGATGGCGCACCGCTTTATCCTGGCCGGTGCAGCGCGATGGGGATCCCGGAGGCGGAGCAGCGGATCGCCGCCGGGGAGCCGCATGTTCTGCGTCTCGACATGGCCGCGGCGCTCGCGCTCGCCGGCGGCGATCTGCATTATCCCCTTTTCGACTCGGCGGGGCTGGAAAGCGTCGCCCGGGCCGATCCGGCGCGCTGGGGGGACGTCGTGCTGGCGCGCAAGGACACGCCCACCAGCTATCACCTCTCGGTGGTGGTCGACGACGCCCTGCAGGGCATCAGCCCTGTGGTGCGGGGGCAGGATCTGGCGGCGGCGACCGATATCCATGTGCTGCTACAGCACCTGCTCGGTCTGCCGACGCCGCGCTATCATTTCCACCCGCTGCTGCTGGACGATGAGGGGCTGAAGCTGGCGAAAAGCCGCGATTCGATCAGCCTCGCGGCGTTGCGGGAAGCGGGCGACACCCCGGAATCGATCCGCAGGCTCCTCGGCTTCGCCTGAAGCGCGCCTAGCCGACGCCGAGGAAAGCCAGCCAGCCGGCGGTGGTGAACAGCGAGATGAGGGTCGAGAGGGTAATGGCGCTGGAGGCGTCGGCGACGCCCTGCCGGTAACGCTCGGCGAAGAGATAGGCGTTGATGCCGCAGGGGCAGGCGGCGAACAGCACGGCCACGCCGGACCAGTGCGGCGGCATCTCGAACACCCGCGTCGCCAGCCAATAGACCAGCAAGGGGTGCAGCCCGAGCTTCAGCCCGCTGAGGACCGCCGGCAAGGCGAGCCCCGATTCCAGCCCGTAGCGACGCATCGCGATGCCCAGGCTGATCAAGGCGCAGGGCACGGCGGCGCCGGCCAGCAGATCGACGAGGGTCCAGAAGGGCTGCGGAACATAGCCGATGACCGGCCTCACGGCGGAACCGAGCAGGATGCCGATGATGATCGGATGGCCGAACAGGCGCCGCAGCAGCATCGTCAGCGAGGTTGAGCGGCCCTCCGCCAGCAGCGTGGCGATCGTCATCGTGACGGGCAGGTGTACCGCCAGCAGCAGGCCGAGCGGCACGCCGCCGGCTTCGCCATAAGCCTTCAGGATCATCGGCACGCCGACGAAGACGGTGTTGGACTGGGCCGCGGCAAAGCCGGAGACCACCAGTTCGGGCCCCTTGCGGGCGAAGAAGCGGCTGGCGATCAGCATCGCCAGCGCCCATACCACCGCCAGCGCGGCGAAGTAGGCGATCCAGTAGCCCCAGGGCTGGCTGTCCGGAATATCCGCCTTGGCCAGCGTGCGGAACAGCAGGCAGGGCACGGCCAGCACGAAGACGAAATCGGAGAGCCCCTCGCCGGTGCTTTCGCGCAGCACGCGCGTCCAGCGCGCGGCATAGCCCAGCCCGATCAGGCCGAAGACGGGCAGGACGACGAAGAGGGAAGCGAGCATGACGCGCTGGGATCGCAGGCGAGAGGGAAATCTCGCTTTTGCGGTGTGCCTTCGGTCCGATTTTGTCAACCGCCCGGGACAGGCCGGCGGCTTTGCCGGCGTCCGGTCATGCGCTCAGCGCAATTGTGCGACCGCGCCGCCGGCCTTCTCGATCAGGCCCCGCACCTCGTCGCGCTGGCGCCTGAACTCGGCCAGCTGCGGCCCCTGCAGCTCGCGGCCGCGCGGAACCCGGATCTTGAGGGGGTTCACGAAATTACCGTTGACCAACACCTCGTAATGCAGATGCGGGCCGGTCGAGAGGCCGGTGGAGCCGAGATAGCCGATCACCTGCCCCTGTCGGACCTTCGCGCCGGGCACGATTCCCGGCGCGAAATTCGACTGGTGCGAATAGGTGGTGACATAGCCGTTGGCGTGCTGGATCTCGGTGTGCTTGCCATAGCCCGAGGACCAACCGGCCTTCAGGACCACCCCGTTGCCCGCGGCGAGGATCGGCGTGCCGATGCGGTTCGACCAGTCCACCCCGGTATGCATCTTCGAGTAGCGCATGATCGGGTGGTAGCGCATGCCGAAGCCCGAGCGCAGCTCGCCCTCGGCGATCGGCTTGCGCAGCAGGAACTTCTTCAGCGACTTGCCCTCGTCGTCGAAATATTCGATCAGCCCGTCTTCGGGGGACTGGTAGCGATAGACCCGGCGCGTCTCGCCATTGACGGTGAGGCTGGCGGAGAGAATTTCGGAGCGCTCGCCTTCTTCCTCCTCGGTGAAGATCACCTCCAGATTGTCGCCGCCGTGGACGCGCTGCTGGAAATCGACATCGTAGGAGAAGATCCGCACCAGCTCATCGACCAGCGGGCGGGGCAGGTCATGGCGGGCGCCGGTCTCGTAGAGGCTCTCGTAGAGCCGGGTGCCGCCCTCGGCCTCGTCGTCCTCCTCGCCCTCGGCGCGGCGCTGGCTGCGGGCGGGGGCCGCGAGCTCCTGCTGCGGAATCGCGACGGCCACGAAGCTGCCCTTATCGTTCATCGCCACCGTGCCGTCGGGCTGGCCACCGGTGAGAAGCGAGACCCGCATGATCTGCCGGGGATCGCCCGGTTTCGGCCCGGGCGCGTAGAGCACGCGCAGGACCTGCCCGTCCGGCAGCGCCGTGGTCCGCACCCGGCTGCCGAAGGCGGCGAGCATCGCGCGGATCTGGTCGGGCGTCGCGCCGGCGCCGCGCAGAGTCTGCTCGAAATTCTCACCGCGCCTGGCGAGGATCAGCTTGTCCTCGACGATCGGATCGCGCGAGGCGGCGATCGGCGTCTTCGGGGCGGCGGTGACGTTCTCCGGCACGACGCGCACCTCGATGCCGGAGAAGCGCGTATCGGTGGCCGGCGCATAGCCGAGAATATCGCCCGTCATCGGCGCAGCCCCGGTCAGGGTGCGGCTCAGCATCAGCTGTGGCGCGATCGGCAGGCTGCGCTGGCGCCCGGAACTGGCATTGGCCCGCTCTTCCTCCACCTGCGAGATCACTTCGGCATCGCTCAGCCGCGGCTTGGCTTGAGGAATCGCGATGTCCGAGAGGTCGCGCTTGACGATGGTGACGTCCGCATCGGCGGTGTCCTGCACCGGCTCGGCATAGCGCTCGTCGGGCTGGCCGCCCTCGGCGAAGAGCCGCAGCGGATTGAAGGGCGGGATATTGCTGGCATAGACGCCGCTGGTGAGCGCCAGATCCGTGGCCAGCCGCACGAAGGGCCGCACCTTGATGACCTCCCGGTCCCCGACGCGCTGGGACATCGGCGCGCGCATGGCGTGGCGGGCGGACAGGATGGGCTGATCGGCGACGACCTTGTCGGCCTTGCGTGCTCCGCCGCCATCACCCGCCGCGGAGGAGGAGCGGATCGCCACCATCTCGGGCTGCTCGGGGTAGCTCGTATCGCCGCGCATCGCGACCAGGATCGCGGCGCCGAGCAGAGCCGCGCCGCAGGAGCCGACGAGCATGCATGCCGACAGCCAGCGCAGCGACACGCCGCGCCGATCCAATGGCAACTGGCGGGAATCGGCCGGCTGGATCGGCGGCTCGATCCCGAGATCGACCAGGAGAGCCGCCGCCTCGGGGGCGAGCGGCTCGACCGGCTGAGCAAACTCGGGATGGGCGTTCATCGTGCGCTGTCTAGACCTTGATCGCCATGCCGCCGGAGCAAAGCGCGCGGAACCGGGTTCCGGCCGCCGACCTGGCCGGCACCATGCCTGCCCTGTCCTCGGGAATCAATCCGCGGCGGCATCGCTTTGCCGCCCGAATGAGGCTGATTTGCGAAGCCAGCCCTGGCGAGAGAGAAGGGCGTCGGCTGCCTGTCGCAGCCGATGGCCGGGGATTCAGGCGATCCTGCCAAGCGGCCGGATGCGACGGCCGAGGCCCTTCTTACCGCTCGCGCCCGGCTGGCCGGGCGCGCAGGCCGACGCAAGGGAGGTCGCGAGCGGGCGGCGGATCGCCGCGCGACGTTGCCAAGCCACTGAGAACGCTTGCCGATCCTGCGCCTGTCAAAAAAAGTTCATTTGGTTTGTTGACATTGTTGGATGGGCGGCCGTATAAGCCGCCCATCGAGACGGCGCCGCCG
>NZ_JBMDWH010000127.1:0-24111 GCF_048595345.1 Allobosea sp. | reverse complement strand
TGATCTCGTCCGAAGGCGAGGTGCTGGAACGACGCGAGGCCGACCAGGGCATCCAGTCGGTTCCGACCGGCGGCTACCCCGAGGCTTTCGAAGCGCTGGCCGGCGATTTCCGGCGCGCCGCGCCGGATGCCGCGATCGTCCTCGCGGGCATGGTTGGCAGCCGCAATGGCTGGGTGGAAGCGGCCTATGTTCCCTGCCCGGCTTCGGCGGACGACATCGCCGCTGCCGCCCTGACGGTAGAGCTCGGCGAGGGAACGGTCGCGACGATCCTGCCAGGGTTGAGTTGCGACGACGGTGCCTTCGACGTGATGCGCGGCGAGGAGACCTTGCTGTTCGGCCTCGGGCTCGATGACGGGCTGGCCTGCCTGCCCGGCACGCACTCGAAATGGGCGCAGATCCGGGACGGCCGCGTCGTCCGCTTCGCGAGCTTCATGACGGGCGAGGTTTACGGCCTTCTGCGCAACGACTCGATCCTGGCACGGCTGGCGCTCGCGCCGGAGGGCGAGGATGGCGCGCGCGGCGCCGCCCGCGGCCGGGCTGCGGCGCAAAGGCCGGGCGGCCTGCTCAACCGCGCCTTTGCCGCCCGCACCGAGGTTCTAGCCGGCCGGATGGCCGGGGGCGAGGTCGGCCCCTTCCTCTCCGCGCTGCTGGTGGCGCAGGAGATCGACGGCGCGCAGGCTCTGTTCGGCCGCAGCGAGCAGGTCCATTTGGTGGCCGATGGCGCGCTGGCGGAGAGCTATGGCGAGGCGCTGCACGCCGCCGGCATCGTCGCCTCGATCACGACGCCAGAAGCCGCCTTCGTCGCCGGGATCCGGCGCGTCGCCGGGATCCGGCGCCTCGCCGGCGGGGTCGGCGCATGATCATCGTCTTCGGCTCGATCAACATTGATCTCGTCACGCGCGTCGAGCGCCTGCCGCAATCCGGCGAAACCGTCCTCGGGCCCGATTACGCGATCCATCCGGGCGGCAAGGGTGCCAACCAGGCGCTGGCGGCGCGGCGCGCGGGCGCCGATGTCGCGCTGATCGGCGCGGTGGGGCGGGATGATTTCGCCGGGACGGCGCTTTCGCTGCTGGCGGCGGACGGGGTGGATCTGAGCCGAGTCAGCCGGGTCGACGCCCCCACCGGCGCGGCCTTCATCGCCATCGACCGGGACGGCGCCAACCAGATCTTCGTCGCCGCGGGCGCGAATGCGCAGGCGCGGCCGGGCGCCATCGCCGGCCTCGGCCCAGGGCCGGACGATCTGCTGCTGCTCCAGCGGGAGGTGCCCGAGGAGGGCTGCATCGAGGCCGCCGCGACGGTGAAGGATGGCGGCGGGCGCGTCATCCTCAACCTCGCGCCCGCCGGCGTGCCGAGCGAGGCGCTGCTCGCGCTGGTCGATATCCTGATCGTCAACGAGCACGAGGCGCTCGTGCTGGCGCAGGGTTTCGGCTGGGCGGAGCGCGAGCCGGACGATATCGCCCGTCGGGTGGATGCCGAGCGCGGCATCGCCTGCGTCGCGACGCTGGGCGCGGCCGGAGCGGTGGGCTGGTCCGGCGGCGTCAGGCGCCGGCTGGAGGCGCCGCCTGTCGATGTGGTCGATACCGTCGCCGCCGGGGACAGCTTCACCGGCGCCTTCGCCGCCGCGCTGGCCCTTGGGCTGGGCTTCTCCTCGGCGCTGCAACGCGGCCTCGCCGCCGGCTCGCTGGCCTGCTCGGGCGCCGGGGCGCAGCCGAGCATCCCCCGCGCCGAGGCGATCACGGCCCTCGTCGGCTCGTCCTTCCTTTAGACCCTCGCGCCTCCGAACGGACGCGGTCGCGATGCTGCGGGGGGAGTGTGCCGGACCATCGGATCGTCGAGAGCCGCGGCGCTTGCGGAGAAATACCGTCGCGGCGCTCACCGGCGATTAAGCCTTTCGCGCGAAGCAGAGGCCGCCTTCGCCTTTTGCCGGCCATGCGAGGCCGGGCATTCACCTTTCGTCAGCAGGCCAGGATCGAAAATCGCCCCCGAAACAGGAGAGCGATCCCTTGTCGAGCGTGACCAACTGGGCCCTTGCCGTCGCCGCCGCCGTCACCGGCGGCGCCGTCGGCTACACGCAATGGCTGGCCCCCAAGGTGATAGCCGATGCGCCCCAGGCCAGCATAGCGGCCTCCGCGGCCCCGGCCGCGCCGCGCACGCCGCCGACCCTGACGGTGGCGGCCGATTCCCGCGGCCATTACCTCGTCCATCCGACGATCGACAATTACCGCGTCAGGATGATGGTCGACACCGGCGCCAGCATCGTCGCTCTCAAGGCCGAGGATGCCGCCGCACTCGGCCTCAAGGCGGGCAGTCAGGCGCAGCGCATGCCGCTGAACACGGCCAATGGCGTCGTCATGGGCTACCGCACCACGATCCGCGAGATCAGGCTGGGCGAGATCACCGTGCGCAATGTCGATGCGGTGGTGCTGCCGCCGGGCGCGCTCGGCATCAGTCTGCTCGGCAACTCCTTCCTCGGCAAATTGAACGGCTATCAGGTTCAGACCGGGCGGATGATCCTGCGCGGCTGACGCAGCCTGGCTCCACAGCGTCGGCGCAGGCATGATCCCGGATCGCCCGGGGGCGGGCTGAGCGCTGGAATGCACCTGAACCGGCGGCGCGGGGCCGGTTCTCAGGCCGAAAACTCGCCTCCGCCGCAAGCGGCGCGCCCCCGAGGCAGCCCCACTTCGTTCAGCTGAAGCTCGGGCAGGGCTTGGTGTTCGCCAGGGTGACCTGCTCGATGTTGAGGTCGCCGCCGGGCTGCGCGCCGCGCGGCCGGGTGTAGATCGGATTGTTTCCCAGCGTGACGTTGCCGGTCACGACATAGCCGGCGATGGGAGTGAATTCGTAGCTCGCCGTCGCCATGATCACGGAGGTGTTGGGCACCTTGATGCTGGCGGGCAGCGTCACGGCGGCGCCGCGAGCGAGGGCGACGCTGTTGCGCTGGCTGCTCCAGCAGACCCGCGCCACGCCCTTGTCGTCGATGACGACATTGGTGATCGTCATCTTCGCCTTGCTGGCATCATAGGGCGCCAGAACCATCTGGGCGGCGTCGAAGATGTTGCCGACATCGGCGGCCGTCACCGAAGACGCCCGCGCCGTCAGATCCGCCAGCGATGAGGTCAGCTGCGTCACCTTGCGGCTGGCGGTGACCATCGAGCAGATGTCGACGCTGCCGCAATAGGCCACGACCAGGACGGGCAGAAGGATCGCGAACTCGACGAGCGCGACGCCCTCCTTGTCCTTCCGGAAGCTTCGCAGTCGGTGCGAGAGACGCTCGAGATGCATGGCGGAACGGCCCATGGGTTCGGTGGACGTCAGGGCGAGACGACGAAGGGCTCGGCCCGGAAGGCCGAGGTCGCGATCAGGGCCTTGCGGCCCGGGCCGATATCCGCGAGCGACGTGGACGCCCAGGAGGTGAGGAACAGCTTGTAGTCCAGCACGGCCCGCGCCACGACGATCTGGCCGGGTTGCGGCTGGGTGTAGGTGAAGCCGGTCGTGTCCAGCGCGCCACCGGCCGTGGGGTTCGAGGTGCCGGCCGAGGCGTTGGCGAAGGTGTTGAAGACCTTCACGTCGATATACAGCTTCGAGCAATCGATGAGGCCGAGCGGCGCGACCGCGCAGATGTCGTTGCGAAAGGCCTCGGCATTGGTGGCCGGATTGGACGAGGTGTAACGGCTGACCGCTTGGCCGGTGAGAAGGCGCCGGGACGCCTGCGACAGCGATTCCTCCAGAACCTCGTTGGTCCAGAACATCAGGCCGGTTTCAATGATCGCGAACAGAAGCGCGAAGAAAGGCACCGCCACGAGGCCGAATTCGACGGCTGCGACGCCGCCTTGCTCACGGCGGAAGCGGCGCAACAGCCCGCCATGCCGGCGGCCAGCGGCGCGCCGATCAGCGGCGTGCTGATCCTGGCCGTGCTGATCCTGCGCGGGCTGATCCTGGGGGTTCGACAAGGCTTGCGTCATCGGGCCGGAAACCGCGTGGCGCCGGCACTGATCGCCGGCTCTTCCCAGCGATACGGCAAAAGGATTTCGGATCGGTTAGGAGGACTACGCAGCTCCCGGCACCTGCGATCAACCAAGGCTTTACCGTGTCGCAGCCCCCGCGAGCCGGTCCTCGCCTTCACGTGCGTGCGCGCGTTTTCCGTCTCATGGGATCACGTCACGGACGGGCCGGGCCCGTCACTTGCCCGCGATCGTGGAGCTGGCCATCGTGTTGCGGGTCGTGGTCTGCGCGCCGGTTTCGCTGAAATATTTGGTCGAGTCGCCGAGCTGCACCGAAGGCTGGCATTGCGGCGTGCAGGAATAGCTCTCGCGGTCCATGCCGCGCTGCACGGTCAGCATCGAGTCCGAGGCCGCACCCACACGCACCAGCGACTCCGCCAGCAAGGTGCCGGTGGCATCGAGCGCGATCAGGTTGGTGACGCCGAAGCTCTTGCCGGTGACGATCATCACGCCGTTGCGCTGCACGGTCACGTCCGCGATCGCCGGATTGCCGACGACCACCGTCTGCGCCCGCTCGGGCAGACGCACGACCTTGGCGTGGTCCACCAGGACCATGACGCTTTCCAGCGTGGGGGATTGGGAAGCGGCCTGCGCGCCTTCGCCGTTCGCCAGCGAAAAAAACAGCAGGCCGACCAGCGATAGCGACAGGACCCAACGGGATCCCGCGGCAGTCCGGACAATGTCCATGGCAACGCCTCGAAGCTTGTGACTTTGCCATCCAAGCGGAAAATGATGAATCAAACCCTAAATAGCCGGCGAGCGGCTATTATCGGCGCCCGGCTCGACCGCTTCCCAACGGAAGACATCGCGCTCCGGGTCGTTGTGCCAGCCATCCGGCGGCGAAATTCGCAAGCACGGTTGTCAGTTACTCCAATTTTAACCAATGTATTCACTAGAAGATATTGCTGCATCAGAATTTAATCGAAATTTATCTCGTAAATTTGGCATTAACCACAGAATAGATCCTCGCCAGAGACGCCCAATTCTTCGGTTGTTTTAACGGATCAGCAAGGCGGGCTGGGTAATGTCGTTCCTGTCGCTGACCGAAGCCGATCCAGAGCCCAGGCAGCAGTCAAACCGTGGTAAGGAGTTCAACATGACCAATCTGTTCGCTCGCTTCATCAAGAACGAGTCCGGCGCCACCGCCATCGAGTACGGCCTGATCGCCGCTCTGGTCGCCGTCGCCGCCATCGGTGGCATGACCACCCTCGGCACGAGCCTGAAGACGCAGTTCACCGACATCGGCGGCGCGCTCAAGGGCAAGTGATCCCTTAGCAGCCTGAGCTGTTGGCGACGGGGCGTCCGGATCATCCGAACGCCCCGTTTCCATTTGGTCAATTCGAAGCATCCAGGTGAAGCCATGTCGGTTCTGTCGCAGATCATCCTTCTCGGGATCTTTCCGGCCCTGATGGCCTTCGCCGCGTCGAGCGACCTCGTCTCGATGACCATCTCCAACCGCCTCTGCCTGATGCTGGTCGTCAGCTTCGGCGCCTGCGCGGCCGTTATCGGCCTGCCGGCCAGCGACATCGCCTGGCATCTGGCGGCCGGGATGCTGGTCCTGGTCGTGACCTTCGGCTTCTTCGCCATGGGCTGGATCGGCGGGGGCGACGCCAAGCTGGCCGCGGCCACGGCGCTCTGGTTCGGGTTCGACCAGCTTTCCGCCTATCTGATGATTTCGGGCGCGCTCGGCGGCGTCCTGACCCTCGTCCTGCTGCGCATGCGCGACTACCCGCTGCCGAAGGTGGCGAGCGGCTGGCCCTGGGCCCAGCGCCTTCACGCCGCCACGACCGGCGTGCCCTATGGCATCGCGCTGGCGGCGGGGGCCCTCCTCGTCCTGCCGGAAACCTCGATCTGGCGCGCTGCCATCGGCATCTGAGCCGGCAGACGCTGCGGCATCGCTCGAAAAATACACGAGCCATTAACCATAAGTTGACGTTTCCCCCCGACGATCCGGAGCAGGAGCCGAATGGGTTCGGCCGAGGATCGCGCGTCGATGAATCCTGCACGCATCATCATTCTGGCGATAGCCGTGGTCGCAGGGCTGGGCGCTGCCCTGCTGGCGCAGCGGCCCGCCGAGGAGAAGCCGGTCGTCTCCAAGGTCGAGGCCGCACCGACCGTGAAGGTCATGGTGGCCGCCGCCGACCTCCCCGTCGGCAACACCCTCTCCGCCAATGACCTGCGCTGGATCGACTGGCCGCTCGACAGCGTTCCGCCCGGCGTGATCACCGCAAAAGATGCGCCCGAGGCGGATAAGGAGATCATCGGCCAGGTCGCGCGCTACGGAATCCTGAACGGCGAACCGATCCGCCGCGAAAAGCTGATCCGGACCGACGGCACCGGCTTCCTTTCCGCCGTTCTCCCGTCCGGCATGCGCGCCGTCGCCATCACCACCGACAGCCGCGGGGCGAACACCGCCGGCGGCTTCATCCTCCCGAACGACCGGGTCGACGTGGTCACCACCTGGCGCGGCGAATCGGTCAGCGGCAACGGCGACGCCTATGTCAGCGAGACGCTGCTGCGAAACATCCGGGTGCTGGCGATCGGCCAGAACATCCAGGAACGCAACGGCGAGAAGGTCGTCATCGGCGAAACGGCGACGCTGGAAGTCAGCCCCGGCCAAGTCGAAACCCTGGTCCAGGGCCAGAAGACGGGCACCCTGTCGCTGGCGCTGCGCAGCCTCAAGGATGCAGGCGATGCGAGCGCGCCCCTTGCCCAGGGGGACAACGCCATGACGCTCGTCCGCTACGGCATCACCACGAAGAATGTGAAGCCATGAAGAGCTCGAGCCTCCTCCTCGCTGCGGCCCTGCTGCCCCTGCTGCCCCTGGCAGCTCCGGCCCAGACCTCCGGACCCGCGCCCGTCCTCAACGTCGGCACGAGCGATTACGCGGTCTCGCGCAAACTCGATCTCTCGATCGGCCGTTCCCTGGTCGTCGAGCTGCCGCGCGACGCCAAGGAGGTGTTCGTCGCCAATCCCAAGGTGGCCAACGCCGTCGTGCGCACCGCCCGCAAGCTCTTCATCATCGGCATCGCCGACGGCGCCACCTCGATGTTCGTGATGGATGGCGAAGGTCGTCAGATCACGGCGCTGGAGATCAATGTCGGGCGCGACCTCAACGTGCTGCGCCAGACGCTGCGCACGGCCCTGCCCAACTCCCAGATCGAGATCAAGCCCGCCGGCGATTCGATCCTGCTGGTCGGCTCGGTTCCGAACGCCTCCGAAGCCACCCAGGCCGTCGACATCGCCAATGCCTTCGTGGGCGTCTCGGACAAAACGGACCGCAAGGGCGCCGTCATCAACTCGCTGACGATCCGCGACCGCGACCAGGTGATGGTCAAGGTCGTGGTGTCGGAGGTCCAGCGCAAGGCGATCAAGCAGCTGGGAATCAACTCGACCGGCGAGTGGAAGCTGGGCAAGTTCTCGATCACGCCCTCGATCGACAACCCGCTGCCGCTGCAGCCGCAGGCCCTGTCGGCGACCGCGATCCAGGCCGGTCTCGGCAATACGCAGAACTTCACCCTGCGGGCCCTCGAGCGCGCCGGTCTGGCGCGCGTGCTGGCCGAGCCGACCGTCACCGCCATCTCGGGCGAGACGGCGAAATTCACCGCCGGCGGCGAGGTGCCGGTGCCGAAGGGCCAGAACTGCTCCTACGATACCTTCAACCGCCAGATCTGCTCGGTGCAGCTCGAATACAAGCCGATCGGCGTGACGCTGAACTTCACGCCGATCGTGCTGTCCGACACCAAGATCAGCATGCGGATCGCCACCGAAGTCACCGAGCTCGACTTCGAGAACCAGTTCCGGCTCAGCGACGAGCGCCAGAGCGGCCTCAACGCGCCGGCCTTCCGCGTCCGCAAATCCGACACCACGGTGGAGCTGCCCTCGGGCGGCACGCTGGCGACGGCAGGACTGATCCAGCGCGTGTCCAAATCCTCGCTCAACGGCCTGCCGGGGCTGATGAACCTGCCGGTGATCGGCGCGCTGTTCCGCTCCCGCGACTATCAGCGCGAGGAAACCGAGCTGATGATCACCGCGACGCCCTACATCGCCAAGCCGATGGCGCCGAGCCAGGTGCAGCGGCCCGATGACGGCTTCGTGGAGTCGCATGATCCGCAGGCGATCCTGCTCGGCCGGCTGAACAAGATCTATGGCAGCGGCAGCGGCGCCGTCCCCCAGGCCTATAAGGGCCGGGTCGGCTTCATCGCCGACTGAGCCGGAGGCCCAAAGGATGAAAGACGCGATGAAGACCGTCCCGGCCCGCCGCTCCTTGCGCCTGCATCTGGTCCTGGCCGTCGGTGCCATCGGCGCCCTCTCGGCGGGCTGTGCCAGCAAGGGGCCCGAGCCGGTCGCCTCCGCCCCGATCGACCTGCGCGAGCGCCATCCGATCGTGCTGCGCGATGCGCCCCGCTCGCTCGACGTCTTCGTCGGCCGCTCGGGCAAGGCACTCGATCCGCGCCAGCGCGACGACGTGATCGCGTTCGCCCAGGCCTATCGCCGCAGCGCGCGCGGCGGGCTGGTCGCCGAGGTGCCGACCGGCGCCCGGCGCGAGCTGGCGACCCAGGACACGCTCGGCGGGATCCGGGCCGCCCTCGCCCAGGGCGGTGTCTCGCCAGCGGCCCTGTCGGTCCGGACCTATCCGGTGCGCGACCCGCTGCTCGCCTCGCCGATCCGCCTGACCTTCGCATCGCTCCAGGCCCAGCTGCCGCATGAATGTGGACAGTGGCCGCAGGATCTCGGCACCACCGACTTCAAGTTCAGCGCCTCCAACGAGCAGTATTGGAACTTCGGCTGCTCCAGCCAGGCGACGCTGGCGGCACAGGTGGCCGATCCGATCGACCTGGTGCGGCCGCGCGACGAGGGCCGTCCCGATATCGTCAAGCGCATGAACGCGATCGCGAAGATCCGGCAAGGCCAGGATCCGTCGACGCAATACCGCTCGTCGACACCGCAGATCAGCAATTCGGTCGGAGGCGGCACATGAGCCGGCCTGAAATGGATGCGGGCGGCAGCGGCGCGGGCAGCGGCGAGGTCATCGCCCCCCTGCCGCGCATCACGCTGCAAGCCTTCTGCGAAACGCCGGCCGTCGCCGCGGCGATGCAGGCCGCCGTCGCCGACCGGCGCATGGACAAGGCGCATGCGCGGGTGCAGATGGGCGGCGCGGCAGCGGCGGTCGAAGCCTTCCGCACGGCGCCGACCCCTAACATCATCGTTCTGGAGACGGTTTCCGACCCCCAGACCCTGATCGGCCATCTGGAGTCGCTCGCCGAAAGTTGCGACCCCGGCACCAAGGTCGTGGTCGTCGGACATGTCAACGACGTCCAGCTCTATCGGGACCTGATCAAGCGGGGTGTCAGCGAATATCTGATCGCGCCGCTGGAGACGCTCGACATCCTGCGGACGCTGTCGGAACTCTACACAGCCCCCGAGGCGCGCCATCTGGGCCGCGTCATCGCCGTGGTCGGCGCCAAGGGCGGTGTCGGCTCCTCGACGATCGCGCATAATCTCGGCTGGGCCATCGCACGCCATCTCGACGCCTCGACGGTGATCGTCGATCTCGACATCGCCTTCGGCACGGCCGGGCTGAACTTCAACCAGGACCCCGCACAGGGCATCGCCGACGCGCTGTTCGCGCCGGAGCGGCTCGACGCCAACATGCTCGACCGGCTGCTGTCTCGCTGCAGCGACAACCTCGCCCTGCTCGCCGCGCCGGCCATGCTGGACCGCACGATCGATCTCGGCGAGGAGGCGCTGGACCAGCTCCTCGAGCTGCTGCGCGCCAGCGTGCCCTGCATCGTGCTCGACGTGCCGCATCAGTGGACGGGAATGATCCGCCGCACGCTGCTGGGTGCCGACGAGATCGTCGTGGTCGCGGAGCCGGAGCTGGCCTCCCTGCGCAACGCGAAGAACCTCTTCGACCTCGCCCGCGCCAGCCGCCCGAACGATGCCGGCGCCAGGCTGGTGCTCAACAAGATCGGCATGCCCAAGCGGCCGGAGATCGGCACGGCGGAATTCGCCAAGACCCTCGGGGTCGAGGTGACGAGCTCGATCCCCTTCGACGCGCAGCTCTTCGGCACGGCCGCCAATAACGGGCAGATGATCGC
Organism: Allobosea sp.; assembly: GCF_048595345.1. Taxonomy (GTDB): domain Bacteria; phylum Pseudomonadota; class Alphaproteobacteria; order Rhizobiales; family Beijerinckiaceae; genus Allobosea. The sequence continues at coordinate 14,009 of NZ_JBMDWH010000127.1, read as the reverse complement.
GGAGGTCCAGGCCGGCAGCAAGGCGAACGAGGCCTTCACCGCCATTGCCAGCCTGCTCACCGGCCGCAGCGAGGCCAAGCGGAACAAGCGCAGCCTGTTCGAGCCGCTCGTCGCCAAGCTCAAGCGCCGCAAAGCCTGATGAGACCGCGCAAAGTCGCCGCCCGCGCCGGAGAATTCTGAGATGTTCGGCAAGCGATCCGCCGGCGCCACGCTGGCCCAGACCAACGCTCCGCGCAGCCCGGCCGCGACGGCCGCGGCGCCGCGGCGCGTCGAGCCCGCGCCGGTGATCGTCGAGGAGCGCAAGGCGGCCCCGGAGTCGACGCGCTCCGAAGACTACTACCAGATGAAGAGCATGATCTTCGGGGCGCTGATCGAGGCCATCGATCTGTCGCAGCTGGCGAAGCTCGATGCCGAATCCGCGCGCGAGGAAATCCGCGACATCATCAACGAGATCATCTCGCTGAAGAATGTCGTTCTCTCGATTGCCGAGCAGGAGGAACTGCTCGAGGACATCTGCAACGACGTGCTCGGCTACGGGCCGCTGGAGCCGCTCCTGGCCCGCGACGACATCGCCGACATCATGGTCAACGGCGCGAACCGGACCTTCATCGAAACCGGTGGCAAGATCCAGCTGACCAATATCCGCTTCCGCGACAATGCGCAGCTGATGAACATCTGCCAGCGCATCGTCAGCCAGGTCGGCCGGCGCGTCGACGAAAGCTCGCCGATCTGCGATGCGCGCCTCGCCGATGGCTCGCGCGTCAACGTGATCGCGCCGCCTCTGTCGATCGACGGCCCCGCGCTCACCATCCGCAAGTTCAAGAAGGACAAGCTGACGCTCGACCAGTTGGTGAAGTTCGGCGCCATCTCCCCGCCGGGCGCCGAGGTGCTGAAGATCATCGGCCGCGTCCGCTGCAACATCGTGATCTCCGGTGGCACCGGCTCCGGCAAGACCACGCTGCTCAACTGCCTCACCAACTATATCGACGAGGACGAGCGCGTCATTACCTGCGAGGACGCGGCCGAGCTGCAGCTGCAGCAGCCGCATGTGGTGCGCCTCGAAACGCGCCCGCCCAACCTCGAAGGCACGGGCGCCGTGACGATGCGCGACCTCGTCAAGAACTGCCTGCGTATGCGGCCCGAGCGGATCATCGTCGGCGAGGTGCGCGGCCCCGAGGCCTTCGATCTGCTGCAGGCGATGAATACGGGCCATGACGGCTCGATGGGCACCCTCCACGCCAACTCGCCGCGCGAATGCCTGAGCCGTATCGAGTCGATGATCACGATGGGCGGCTTCTCGCTGCCGCCCAAGACCCTGCGCGAAATGATCTGCTCCTCGGTCGACGTCATCATCCAGGCACAGCGCCTGCGCGACGGCTCGCGCCGCATCACCCATGTGACCGAGGTGATGGGGATGGAGGGCGAGGTCATCATCACCCAGGACCTTATGACCTACGAGATCCTCGGAGAGGATGCGAACGGCAAGCTCATCGGCCGCCACCGCTCGACCGGCATCGGCCGGCCGCGTTTCTGGGAGCGGGCTCGCTATTACGGCGAGGAAAGCCGTCTGGCGACCGCCATCGACCTCCTCGGCCAGGATGCCGATCTCAATGCCTGATCGCGGGACACAGCCATGACGAGCACTCTGGCCGTCGCTCTGCTCGCGATGCTGGCGGTGGGCGGAGTGGCCTATGCGCTCCTCTACCCCATGCTGAGCGGCGAGAACCGCGCCGAGAAGCGGCGCAAGGACTTCGCCAGCCCCATGGCGGTGCGCGGCATCGACCGGGAAGCCCAGGCGCGCGTCAAGCGCGGCCAGGTGGCGCAGAGCCTCAAGGAAATCGAGCAGCGGGAAAGCGCGCGAACCAAGATCTCGCTGGAAACCCGCATCGCCCAGGCCGGGCTCGATTGGACCCGCAAGAAATACTACGTCATCTCCGTGGTCACCGCCGTGGTCCTGGCCCTCGTGCTCTTCATGCTGAGCGGCAACGCCATTCTCGCCGCCACGGGGCTGTTCATCGGGGGCTTGGGGATGCCGCCCTGGTTCCTTAAGCGCTGCAAGACCAAGCGCCTGAAACGCTTCGGGCTGGAATTCCCGAATGCGCTCGACGTCATCGTGCGCGGCATCAAGTCCGGCCTGCCGGTCAATGACTGCCTGCGGATCATCGCCAGCGAAGCGAACGAGCCGGTGCGCAGCGAATTTCGTCAGATCATCGAAGGCCAGGCCCTCGGCCTGCCGCTGTCGGACGCGGTGGTGAAGCTCAACGAGCGGATGCCCTGCGCCGAGGCGAACTTCTTCGGTATCGTGATCGCCATCCAGCAGAAGACCGGCGGCAATCTGGCGGAGACCCTTGCCAATCTCTCGCGCGTGCTGCGCGAGCGGCGCAAGATGCGCGACAAGATCCAGGCCGTGTCCATGGAAGCCAAGGCCTCCGCCGGAATCATTGGCTCGCTGCCGCCGGTAGTGGGGATTCTCGTCTGGCTGACCACGCCGAAATACATCGAGCTGCTCTGGCTCACACAGGTCGGCAAGTTCGCGCTCATCGCCAGCGCCATCTGGATGCTCATCGGCGTTCTGGTTATGCGCAAGATGATCAATTTCGATATCTGAGGAGAGCCGGATGATCTCCCTCATCATCGACAAGATCACCAACCCGCAATTCATGCTGGCGCTGCTGGCGGCGGTGGCGGCCGCCGCAACGGTGCTGACCATCGCGATCCCGCTGACCGAAGGCCAGAATCTGCAGAAGCGGATGAAGAGCGTCGCGGTCGAACGCGACAGGATCCGCGCCCGCGAGCGCGAAAGGCTGAGCCGGGGCCAGGAGAAGGTCAGCCTGCGCCAACAGCCAAAGGCCTATATGCGCCGCGTCGTCGAGCAGTTCAAATTGAGCGACTGGCTCGGCACCGAAACGGCCAAGAAGCAGCTGGCGATGGCCGGCTATCGCGGCCCCCAGGCCGAAGTGGCCTTTCTGTTCTTCCGCATGGCGGCGCCGATCGGGCTGTTTCTGTTCGCGACCTTCTATGTGTTCGTGCTGAACGATTTCGGCCTGTCGCTGACGCTGCGCGCGGGCATCGTGATCGCGGCGGCCTATCTCGGCATCAAGGCGCCGGAAATCTTCCTCTCCAATCAGATCAGCAAGCGCCAGGTCTCGATGCGCCAGGCCTTTCCCGATGCGCTCGACCTGCTGCTGATCTGCGTCGAATCCGGCATGTCGGTGGAGCACGCCTTCCGCAAGGTGTCTGCCGAGATCGGCGGGCAATCGGTGCCGCTGGCGGAGGAATTCGCCCTCTGTACCGCCGAACTCTCCTATCTAACCGACCGGCGCATCGCTTATGAGAACCTGACCGCCCGCACGGGGCTGGAGAGCGTGAAGTCGGTCTCGACCGCGCTGATCCAGGCGGAACGCTACGGCACGCCGGTCGGAACGGCCCTGCGCACCCTTTCGCAGGAAAGCCGCGACCAGCGCATGAACCTGGCCGAGAAGAAGGCCGCCGCCCTGCCGCCGAAGCTGACCGTGCCGATGATCCTGTTCTTCCTGCCGGTGCTGTTCGTGATCATCCTGACGCCGGCGCTGACGCAGGTCTTCAAATGGCAATGAGGCGCCGCAGCTGACGGCAAAGCCGTTGTTGCGGCGCAATGGATCATCCAAAAGGCCCGGATGCTCGGCAACCGGGCCTTTCTCGTGGAGATGAGCGGGCATGGGAGGGCGGCGCGTCGACGCGCGCAGGTTTCTTCGCGGTTACACCCGCTTTGTCCGAGATAACGCCGTGGTTCGGCGACGAGCTCGGCAGGGTCCGAGACTCAGCCCTGATCGGCCGGCTGTGCCGGGCGCTGGGCCAGAGGCGAGGGCGCGGCCTGCGGCTTGGCCTTGCCACCCTTCAGCAGGTTCCAGCTGTTCTGCTGGCTGACGCTGCGCTTGAGATAGGCCACGGTGGCGGCCGCCTCCGCCGGGCTCTGGTCCTGCCGCGCCACCTGCTCGGCATCGTCGAAACGACCTTGCAGGCCCAGCACGAGGACGAGGTTTTGCCGCACGCGCGCATCGGCGCCGGGGCTGCCCGCCGCCTCGCGCAGCACCCGCTCGGCTTCCGGGAGCTGGCGCGACAAGGCCAGCGAGAGGCCGAGATTGGACTGGATCGTCGCTTCTCCCGGGGCGAGCTTCAGCGCCGTGCGGTAGATCTGCTGGGCGCGCTCATGCTCGCCAAGCTGGTCGGCCACCGTCCCCTGCGCGGAGAGAACGCGCCAATCGGGCCGGTCGGGGCTGTGGGCGCGCGAGAGCACCTCGTCGGCCTCGCGCAGCCGTCCGACATCGGCCAGCGCACGGCCATAGGCGCCGAGCATCTCGCGGTCATCCTGATGGACCAGTACGGCGCCCTGAAGCACCGCCACGGCCTGGGCATGCTGGTTCAGCGCGCGCAAAGCGCGGGCGTAGTTGAAGGCCGCGCTGCGGTCCTTGGGATCGGCTTCGTAGCGCTTGCCCCAGCTGTCGCGCTCGGCTTGCCAGTCGGACTGGCTCATCGGCGCCTTGGCGCTGCGGGAAATCGAACCTGTCACGTCGCCGAGGCCGCCCCGGCTCTGGCAGCCGGCCAAGGCCAGCGCGGCAAGGCCGACCGCCGTCAGCGCGACACGGCGGGCAGACGGTGTGGCGTTCCTCCGTGCGGAGATCGTCAGGGCAGGAAACATGGCCGGTCGCCTCGCATCACAGGCATCGTCGCGGAGCATCGTCTGGTGCGACCGGTGATAAAACGTTAACCCTAACGGATTGTTAAACCCTTCCCCCGCCTTAGCCATCGGCCGCCCCCCGTGAACGCACTCCTGCCCTCCGCTACCGCTCCCGCCATACCCGTCCACACCGTCGCACCAACAGGATGGCTGGCTCTCAAGGCCCGGCTTTCTCCCGCTCAGGCGGCTTTCGCCGAGGCGCAGGGCTTCGCCGCCCGCGCGAGCCAGCATTGCCTCTTGCCGGATGAGACCGGAGCGCTGGCCGTCGTGCTGCTCGGCCTCGGCGCGCCCGGCCGGCGGCGCGACCCCTTCGCGCCGGCCCGGCTGGCCGGGCAACTGCCGGCGGGCACTTACCGGCTCGAAGGTGAGCGCGGCGATCCGGATCTGGCGGCATTGGGCTGGCTGCTGCAGGGCTACCGCTTCGAGCGCTATCGCGACCCGGCGCCCATCGGCGCACGGCTCGTCGCGCCGGAGGGCGTCGATGCCGAGGAGATCGGCCGTATCGCGCAATCGGTCGCGCTCGCCCGCGATCTTATCAACACGCCCGCCAACGATATGGGACCCGAGGAGATCGAGGCCGCGATCCGTGCGCTCGGCGCCGAAACCGGGGCGCAGGTCGACAGCACGGTCGGCGACGATCTTCTCGCCGGCGGATTTCCGATGATCCATGCGGTGGGTCGTGCCTCGACGCGGGCGCCCCGCCTGATCGAGCTGAGTTGGGGCGCGCCGGAGCATCCCCTGGTGACGCTGGTGGGCAAGGGCGTGGCCTTCGACACCGGCGGACTCGACATCAAGCCGCCCGCCTCCATGCTGCTGATGAAGAAGGATATGGGCGGGGCGGCCGCCGCGATCGCCACGGCGCGGATGATCATGCTCGCGAAGCTGCCCGTGCGTCTGCGCCTTCTGGTGCCCGCGGTGGAGAATGCGATCGCCGGCAACGCCTTCCGCCCCGGCGACGTGCTGGCGAGCCGCAAGGGGATCAGCGTCGAGATCGGCAATACCGATGCGGAGGGGCGCCTGATCCTGGCCGATGCTCTGGCGCTCGCCGACGAGGAGGCGCCGGATCTGCTGATCGACTTCGCCACGCTCACCGGCGCCGCACGTACGGCGCTCGGGCCCGAATTGCCGCCCTTCTACACCCATGACGACGCGCTCGCGGACGAGATCGCCCGCGTCGGCCTGGCCGTGAACGATCCGGTCTGGCGCATGCCGCTCTGGGCGCCTTATGAGGCGCTGCTGGATTCCAAGGTGGCGCAGGTGAACCATATCGGCGGGCCGATGGCCGGCTCTGTCACCGCCGCGCTCTTCCTGAATCGCTTCGTCGAGCGCTCAGGCTCCTATGTGCATTTCGACATCTATGGCTGGAACGGCTCCGGCAGGCCGGGCCGCCCTGAGGGCGGCGAATGCCAGGGCGCGCGACTGATCTACGCGCTGGCGCGGCAGCGTTATCCGCGCGGTTAAGCCTGATCGCGAAAGCCGGTTGCCGCCCGCCGCGCTCCGGATAATGATACGGGTCCGTAATGATCGAGCAGCGGACCCTTCATGCCCTTGGAGATCAAGCCTTCCCAGGCGCTCAGGCTGTGGCGGCAGGTCCATCTCGATCTGGTACGCGATGGCGAGGCCGATCTCTCGGCGCGCCAGACCGCGATCCTGCTGACGGTCTATCTCGAGCTGCCGCCGCATACGGTGCGGGGGCTGGCGCAGCAGCTCGGCGTCACCAAGCCCGTGATCACGCGCGCTCTCGACACGCTCGGCAAGCTCGGCCTGCTCACCCGCAAGCGCGACGAGGAGGACCGGCGCAACGTCGTGATCCAGCGCACCGTCGCCGGGGCGCTGGCGGTCGAGCGCCTGGCCGATCTGGTGACCGAGCGGGCGCGCGAGGTCGGCGGCTGATGCCTCTTCCGGCGCGCGACCGGAACGCGATATCCTCGCAGCCATGACCGCGATTCCCGACCACCGCATCACGCCCGCCCGCCCCGACCTCGCCGCCAGCCATCTGCGCGGCACTGTCGACGCCGCCGCCTTCGCCGATCCCGTGGCGATGCGCGTCGTCGTCCCCTCCGCGCCGCTGCGGCGCGAGCCGCGCGCCGATGCCCCGCTCGACACCGAGGCGCTGCAGGGCGAGCGGGTCGAGGTCTATGAGCGCCATGAGGGCTGGGCCTGGGGGCAACTCGCCTGCGACGGCTATGTCGGATATCTGCCGGACGATGCGCTGCGGGCCGAGCTGCCTGCGCCGACCCATCGCGTCGCGGCACTGCGCAGCTTTATCTATCCCGGTCCCTCGATCAAATTACCGCCGCTGGCCGCGCTTTCTCTGGGTGCGGCGGTCACCGTCGCCGCCGAGCATGGCGATTTCGCCGTGCTGGCCGATGGCGGCCATGTCTTCGGCAAGCATCTCGTCCCGCTCGGCCGGACCGAGCCGGATTTCGTCGCGGTGGCGGAGCGCTTCCTCGGCGTGCCCTATCTGTGGGGCGGCAAGACCAGCCTCGGGCTCGACTGCTCGGGGCTGACGCAGCTCGCCTTGTCCACCGCCGGCATCGCCGCGCCGCGCGATTCCGACATGATGGAGGCCGCACTGGGCACGCCGCTGCCGTTGGGCGAGGATCTGACGGGCCTGCAGCGCGGCGATCTCGTGTTCTGGAAAGGGCATGTCGGGATGCTGACCGATCCGGACACGCTGCTGCACGCCAATGGCTACACGATGACCGTGCATCGCGAGCCGCTGCGGGAGGCGCGCGACCGGATCCGCGACAAGAGCTTCGGCGCGATTACCAGCATCCGGCGACTGGGCTGAAGCGGGAGCGATCGGTCACTCCGGCTCGCGCTTGGGGATGATCAGCGTCACGCAGGTGCCGGGGCGGGGCGCATCCGGGTGCAGCGGCGCGACGCTCATGGTCGCCCGCATGCTGCGCAGCAGGCTGGCGATCACCGTCTGGCCGAGCCCCTTGCCGGCGCCCTGCGCCGACATGCCGACACCGTCATCCTCGATGCACAGGCGCAGGGCCGGCTTGCCCTCAAGCTCCGTCCCCTCGAAGCGGATGGTGATGCGGCCCGGCGCGCCATCGACAAAAGCGTGCTTGATGGCGTTCGTGACGAGCTCGTTGACGATCACGACGAAGGAGACCGCATCGCGCCCCGGCAGGCGGATGGCGTCCATCTCCAGCGCGATGGCGATGGGGCGCCCCTCGGTCGCCTTGCCGATCTCGTCGATGAGATCCTCCATATAGGGGCGCGCCTCGATCTCGTCGGTCTCCAGGTCGAGCCGCAGCCGGCGCTGGCCGGCCGCGATCGCCTGGATGCGGGATTGCGCCTGTGCGAGCGCGTCCTTGACAGCCGGCTCGGCGCTCTGGCGGCTCTGAACGTTCAGCAGCGCCGAGACCATGGCGAGATTGTTGCCGACGCGGTGGTTCACATCGCGCAGCAGAGCCTCGATGCGGAGTCTTTCGCTTTCCAGCTGGCGCGTGCGCTCGCCGATGACCTGTTCCAGCTCGGCATTGCTCAGGGCCAAGGCGGCACTGCGCCGCTGGCGGCTGCGCGATTGCTGCCAGGCCGCGAAGGCCAGGCCGCCGAGGGCGACGACGACGCCGACGCTGCCCCAGAACCGGCGATCGGCCTCGCTGCGATAGAGCGCGAGCAGCCTTTCGTTCTCGGCCTTCTGGATCTCTGCGACCGTGTCGCGGATGGCGTTCATCAAGGCGGTGCCGGCGCCGTCCCTGACGATGGCGATGGCCTCATTCCGCCGGCCGCTGCGCTCCAGCGCGATCGTGCGCTCCAGTTCCAGCAGCTTGGCCATCATGTTGGCGCGCAGGCTGGCGACGCGAGCCTTCTGGGCCGGGTTCTGCCCGACCAGCCGGTCCAGCGCATCGAGCTCCGGGGCGGCGGCGGCGCTGCCTTCGGCAAAGGGTTGGAGATAAGCCTGACGGCCGGTCAGGAGATAGCCACGCTGACCGGTCTCGGCATCGCGCAGGCGCCCGAGGAAGCGCTCGGCGCGCTCGCGGATCTCGATGGCATGAGACACGCGCTCACCCGCACGCACCGCTTCCCGGTTGATGAGGGCAGCGAGGATCACCGCGACGGCGACGACGCCGATCGCGACGATGCTGACGGTGGCCGACCGCAAGCGGGCCGCCAGCACCGGCAGGGCTGCAAGGCGAAAGCGCCTGCGGGCGTTCACCTGTTCGGACATGAGCCTGAATTCGCGGGCGGCATGCCGAAGCGGTAGGCAATTTGGCGGGGCCCGTCCACCCGCCTCAGCGTCGGCGCGTCAGGCGTCGCTCTCGTCGTCCTCACCCGTACCATTGAAGAGCTGGCGCCCCAGAATCGTGCCGAGCACGGCGATCCCGCCCAAAGCGACCACTCGCCAGCCGATTTTCGAGGTCACGAGCTTCGCGGCCAGCGGTGCCGCGGCCAAAGCGGCGCTCGCCGGGATAGGCCGGGCCGGTCGCTTGCGATTCTTGACGTACAGTGCCGTACCCAGCGCGAGAATCGCGGCCAAAGCGAGCCCGCCGGCGATCCAAAGGCTCGCCGCAACCGGGCCATAACGCAGCGCGAGCACGGTATGGAGCGCGGCCAGCGCATAGCCCGCAGCGCACAGGAACAGCAAAGCGGCGGCGGCGAACAGGCCATAGATGGTCAGGTTGCGCCTGACCGATCCCGACACTTCCGACGCGATATAGGATCCAATCCCCCCGAGCATGGGCTAGCGCGCCGACATGTAGCCGACGAACAGGCCGACCATGGCTGCGATGCCGAGAGCACGCAGGGGACGCTCGCGGATTTCGTCCTCGACCAGCTGCTGCAGCTCGCTGACCTGCTCGCGGGCGACATCGACCATGCGGTCGGCATCGACGCCGACGGCACGCAGCTTCTCGCTCACGGTTGCGGCGATGTCGTCGGCACCTTGCGAAAGGGTGTCCTGCACTTCCGCGGCCTGGCTGCGCACGCGCGCGCCGGTGCGCCGGGCCTGCGTCTTCACCTCCTCGACCCCATCCTCGATGGTGGCCTTGGCGCTGCTGGCGGCGGCGGCAGCCTGATGCTTCGCCGATTCGGTGGTGGCCATTGATCGCTTTCCTGTCGCTGGGTCTTGGAGTCTGGATCGTGGCGGGACAAGACGCGCGCCGCAAGGGCGCGCCGCCGCGTCTGGCTAACGCGAGAGGCACGCCCGGGTTCCCGTTAAGCGGCCGCCTCGGAGCCCTGCGCGTCTTCCTTGGCCTTTTCCAGGCGATAACGCGCGAATTCCTCCTGCGCCACCATGGCGACGATGATGATCGGCGTCGCCAGCACCGCTCCCACCGGTCCCCACAGCCAGAGCCAGAAGATGAAGCCGATGAAGACGAGGAAGGGCGAGATCGTCAGGCGCGAGCCGACGAACATCGGCGTGACCGCATTTCCCTCGATCAAATGCAGGGCGTAATAGGCCGCGGCCGGCCAGGCGGCGGCCAGCACGGAGGGGGCGTCGATCAGGGCAGCGGCCAGAAGCATCACAGACACGATGATCGGCCCGATGAAGGCGAGATAGTTCAGCAGGAAGGCCAGCGCACCCCAGAAAATCGGGAAGGGCAGGCCGGCAAGCCAGGCGATCACCGTCGTCAGGACACCCATGCCGAGATTGATGACGGTGACGAGCGCGAAATAGCGGGCGACGCGCTCCTCGATCTGCTCGAAGAAGGCGCCCGCCGATTTGCGCGCGCTACGACCGAGGCACAGCCGCAGGATGCGGGCCTTCAGATGCCGGCGCGTCGCGAGCCAAAAATAGATGGTCGCCACGAAGAGCAGAAGACCACCGGCCGCGGCTGAGGAGGACATGGCGATGTCCATCAGCGGATTGCCCTGCGAGACGCTGATCTCCGTACCCGGCTTTGCGCCTGTCAGGCTGCCGATGCCGCGCTTGAAATCCTCCATGAAAACGAACAGCCCCGAAAGCTTGGCCTTCAGCGCCGCCATCATGGCCGGCCCCTGGTCGCTCCAGGCGGCGAAGGGGACGGCGAGAACTCCGACCGCCGTCATCAGCACAGCGACAAAAAGCAGGACGACGAGGGCGGCGGCGAGGTGCTGGGGCACATGGTGCCGCACCATCCAGTCCACCAGCGGTCCCAGCACGAGGCCGAAGATCACCCCCGCCGTGACCGGGATCGCGATGACCTTCATCAGGTAGAGCGCGGTGGTGAACAGGATGATGAAGATGCCGACTATGGCGTAGCGCAGGATGAGGTCGTGCTCATAGGGCGTGACCTCGCCCGTGGTCTCCTCGACCGGCTCCGGCTCGGCCCTGTAGCGGGGAAACGGCTTCCAGGCCGAGGAGTTGAGCATCATGTTAAATCCCGGCATTCGCGCCTGCCGCGCGTGCAGCAGGGAACGCAGCGGCAACATCGCGGTTCCGCCGGCCGCCGGAAAGGCGACGGCCCGATCTCAATGCGCCTCGTCCCAGTTATCGGCCGCGCGCGCTTCCACGACCAGCGGCACCCTGAGCTCCACCGCCGGCTGCGGCGCCTCGACCATCACCCGCGTGATCACCGGAAGGGTCTTCTCGACCTCGTCCTCCGGCACCTCGAAGACCAGCTCGTCATGCACCTGCAGCAGCATGCGGGCATTCAGACGCTCGGCCTCGAGTGCGGCGTCCATGCGGCTCATGGCCCGGCGGATGATGTCGGCGGCCGAGCCCTGGATCGGCGCATTGATGGCCTGCCGCTCGACGAAGGCGCGCTCCGACGGGTTCTTCGACGCCACGGCCGGGAAATGGCAGACGCGCCCGAACAGCGTGGTGACCTTGGCATGAGCCCGCACATGGGTCTTGGTCTGATCCATATAGTCGCGGATGCCGGGGAAGCGCTCGAAATATTTGCGGATGTAAGCGCCTGCCTCCTCCCGGCCGATGCCGAGCTGATTGGCGAGGCCGAAGGCCGAGATGCCGTAGATGATACCGAAATTGATCGCCTTGGCGCGGCGGCGCACCTCGCTGGGCATGCCCTGAACCGGCACGCCGAACATCTCGGACGCCGTCATCGCATGGATGTCGATGCCGTCGGCGAAGGCCTGCCTGAGCTGCGGGATCTCGGCGATATGGGCGAGCAGGCGCAGCTCGATCTGGCTGTAATCGGCCGAGACCAGCTTGAAGCCCTTTTCGGGCACGAAGGCGGTGCGGATCTTGCGGCCGGCCTCGGTGCGGATCGGGATGTTCTGGAGGTTCGGCTCCGATGAGGAGAGCCGGCCCGTGGTGGTCGCGGCCAGTGCGAAGGAGGTGTGAACCCGGTTCGTCTGCGGGTTCACATAGGTCGGCAGCGAGTCGGTATAGGTCGATTTCAACTTGGCGAGCTGGCGCCATTCCAGGATCTTCGACGGCAGCGGATGGCCCTGCTCGGCCAGCTCCTCCAGCACGCCGGCCCCCGTCGCCCACTGGCCGGTCGCGGTCTTCTTGGCGCCCGAGAGCCCCATCTTGCCGAACAGGATGTCGCCGAGCTGCTTGGGGCTGCCGATGGTGAAACGCTCGCCGGCAATCTCGTAGATCTCGTCCTCCAGCCGCGCCAGCCCCTGAGCGAAATCGCCGGACAGCCGCGACAGGATTTGCCGGTCGATGGCGATGCCGCGCTTTTCCATATCGGCGAGGACGGCGACCATCGGCCGCTCCAGAACCTCATAGACCGCAACCTTCTTCTCGGCGACGAGGCGTGGCTTCAGCGCGAGCCAGAGCCGCAGCGTGACGTCGGCGTCTTCCGCCGCATATTCCGTCGCCTTGTCGAGCGGGACCTTGTCGAAGGTGACCTGCGATTTGCCCGTGCCCGCGACCTGCGCATAGGGGATCGTCTCATGGCCCAGATGCAGCTGCGAGAGCCGGTCCATGCCGTGAGTCGTGGCCCCGGCATCCAGCGCATAGGAGATCAGCATCGTGTCCTCGATGCCGCGAACGGGCAGGCCGTGCCGCTCCAGCACCAGCAGGTCGAATTTCAGGTTCTGGCCGATTTTCAGGACGCCGGCATCGGCAAACAGCGGCTTTAGTGCCGCGACCGCCTGGGCAAGCGGAATCTGGTCCGGGACCAGCCCTTCGTCGAACAGCCCGCCATCGCCGGCGCGATGCTGCAGAGGGACATAGCAGGCGCGGTTCGGCGCGACCGCCAGTGAAAGTCCGACGAGGTCCGCGCGCATCGCGTCGAGCGAATTGGTCTCGGTGTCGAGCGCGACATGGCCGGCCTCATAGGCCCAGCCGATCCAGCGCTCGAGATCGGCGAGCGAGCGTACGCAGTCATAGCGCGAGCGATCGACCTTGATCGCGATCGCCTCGTTCTTGCGGGCGGCAGCGAGATCGGCAGGCCGCAGCCAGCCCGGTTCGCCGCCGGCCGCTTCGGTGAGCGTCGCCGCCGGCACCGGCGCGGCCGGAGTGATGGCGGACACGGCATCCTCGATCGTATCGGCGCCGGCATAGAGCGCCTTCAGCTCGGCCGCGCGGCTGCCGCCCGGGGCCAGTGAAGGATCGGCGTCGATCGCGCCGACATCGGCCTCGTAGGCCTCGGCGACGCGCTTGGTGATGGTGGTGAATTCCATCGCCTTCAGGAAGGCGATGAGCCTGGCCGGGTCCGGCTGGTCGAGCGTCAGGCTCTCCAGCGGCGTCTCGACCGCGACATCCGTGACGAGCGTCACCAGCTTGTGCGAGATGCGGACCTTCTCGACCACCTCGGGATTGGTCAGGGTCTCGCGGCGCTTGGGCTGCTTGATCTCGCCGGCGCGGGCCAGCAGGGTTTCGAGATCGCCATATTCGCCGATGAGCTGGGCGGCGGTCTTGATGCCGATACCCGGCGCGCCGGGCACGTTGTCGGTGGCATCGCCCGCCAGCGCCTGAACATCGGTGACCTTGTCGGGCGTGACGCCGAAATACTCGACCACCTCGGGCTCGCCGATGCGGCGCTCGGCGCGGAAGCCGGCGCCCTTCTTCTGATCGCCCGAAGCGGGATCGTACATGGCGACGCCCGGCCCCACGAGCTGCATCAGATCCTTGTCGGCCGAGACGATCAGAACGTCGGCGCCGGCCGCCTTAGCCTGCTTCGCATAGGTGGCGATCAGGTCGTCGGCCTCGTAGACGTCCTGTTCGACCGGGATCAGTCCGAAGGCGCGCACCGCCTCTCGCATCAGCGGGAATTGCGGGATGAGATCGGCCGGCGGGTCGGAGCGGTTGCCCTTATAGGCCGGGTAGATCGCCTTGCGGAACGAGTTCTCCGATTTGTCGAAGACGATGGCCAGATGCGTCGGCCGCACGCCGAGCACGCCCTCGCGCACGAATTGGAAGAGCTTGGTCGCGAAGAGC
>NZ_JBMDWH010000126.1:0-6049 GCF_048595345.1 Allobosea sp. | reverse complement strand
ATTCGTCGGTCGAGACCATGCCGCGCGTGGCCGATGGCCTTGGCGTGACGATCGTCTCGACCCCGAAGGGCGTCATGGCCGATCATGTGGCCCGCGAGCAGAACGTGGGCGGCGAAGTGCTCTGCAAGGTCTTCTGACCTTTCAGACGCCGCTCATCTTCAGGAGAGATCCAATGTCTCGTATCGGTAAGAAGCCGGTTCCGGTCCCCGCTGGCGTCACCGCCAACGTCGACGGCCAGCTGGTCAAGATCAAGGGCTCGAAGGGCGAGCTGTCCTTCCTGGTTCCCGAGGACGTCTCGGTCGCCATGGAGAACGGCGCCATCGCGGTCCAGCCGCGGTCGCAGTCCAAGCGCGCCCGTTCGCTCTGGGGCACCTCGCGCGCCCGCATCAACAACCTCGTCATCGGCACCACCGCCGGTTTCGAGAAGCGTCTCGAGATCAACGGCGTCGGCTATCGCGCCGCCGTTGCCGGCAAGACGCTGAAGCTGTCGCTCGGCTACAGCCACGACATCGACTACGATATCCCGGCCGGCATCACGATCACCACGCCGAAGCCGACCGAGATCATCGTGACCGGTATCGACAAGCAGGTCGTCGGGCAGATCGCCGCGGAAATCCGCGAGTATCGCGGCCCCGAGCCCTATAAGGGCAAGGGCGTCAAGTACGCCGGCGAGTTCATCTTCCGCAAGGAAGGCAAGAAGAAGTAAGGACGCCAGCCATGAGCAAGCAGAACGATGCGACTGCGCGCCGCAAGGCCCGCGTCCGCCGCGCGATCAAGGCGGTTGCCAATGGTCGCCCGCGCCTGTCGGTGCATCGCACCGGCAAGCAGATCTACGCCCAGATCATCGACGACGTGAAGGGAGTCACCCTGGCTTCCGCCTCGTCGCTCGACAAGGATCTGCGCGCCGACATCAAGTCGGGCGCCAATGTCGAGGCGGCCGGCCAGATCGGCAAGGCCATTGCCGAGCGCGCGGTCAAGGCCGGCGTGAAGGAAGTGGTCTTCGATCGCGGTCCCTATATGTATCACGGCCGCGTCAAGGCGCTGGCCGAGGCGGCCCGCGAGGGCGGCCTCAGCTTTTGAGGTTTTCGGGCGCCGCCCGGCCGTGCGCTTCGGCGCGGGCCGGGCGGCGGCCGTTTTCAGGCTACTCCGGGCAATGAGGCGCGGGGACAGGCTCGAGCGAGCGGCGGGGCAGCGACCTCGTCCGCGCAAGTAAGAGGACAGACATGGCTAGAGAGCCGCGTGAGCGTAGGGACCGGGAACAGGAAGTTTCCGAGTTCGTGGACAAGCTCGTCCACATCAACCGCGTCGCCAAGGTGGTGAAGGGCGGCCGTCGTTTCGGCTTTGCCGCCCTCGTCGTCGTCGGCGACCAGAAGGGCCGCGTCGGCTTCGGCCACGGCAAGGCCCGTGAAGTTCCGGAGGCGATCCGCAAGGCCACCGAAGCCGCCAAGCGCGGTCTCGTCCGCGTGCCGCTGCGCGAAGGCCGAACCCTCCATCACGACGTCCAGGGCCGTCACGGCGCCGGCAAGGTCGTGCTGCGCGCCGCCCCGGCCGGTACCGGCATCATCGCCGGCGGTCCGATGCGCGCCGTCTTCGAGGCGGTCGGCATGCAGGACGTGGTGTCGAAGTCGCTCGGCTCCTCGAACCCGTACAACCTCGTGCGCGCCACCTTCGACGCGCTGAAGAACGAGGACAGCCCGCGCGCCGTCGCGGCCCGTCGCTCGCTCAAGGTTTCGGCCCTGCAGACCCGTCGCCGCGATGCCGGCACGGATGCGGCCGCGGAAGCGTGAGGGAGGTTTCGATGGCAAAGGCTGAGAACACCACCGTCACCGTCGAGCAGATCGGCTCCCCGATCCGCCGCGACGCCACCCAGCGCCAGACCCTCATCGGTCTCGGCCTGAACAAGCTTCGCCGCCGCTCGACCCTCCAGGACACCCCCGCGGTGCGTGGCATGGTCGAGAAGGTCAAGCACCTCGTCCGCGTCGTCGACGCGAAGTGAGGAGGCAGACACATGAAACTCAACGAGATTCGTGACAACGAAGGCGCGGCCAAGTCGCGTATCCGCGTCGGCCGTGGCATCGGCTCAGGCAAGGGCAAGACCGGCGGACGTGGCGTCAAGGGCCAGAAGGCTCGCGCCGGCGTGGCGGTCAAGGGCTTCGAAGGCGGCCAGATGCCGCTCTATCGTCGCCTGCCGAAGCGCGGCTTCACCAACCTGTTCGCCAAGGATCTGAACGAGGTCAACCTCGGCCGCATCCAGCAGGCGGTGGAAGCCGGCAAGCTGGACGCCAAGGGCACCGTGACCATCGAGGCGCTCGTCGCCGCCGGTGTCATCACGCGCCAGGCCAAGGACGGGGTGAAGATCCTCGGCCAGGGCGAGCTGACGACGAAGCTGGCCTTCGAAGTCGCCGGCGCCTCGAAGTCGGCCGTCGAGGCGATCGAGAAGGCGGGCGGTTCGGTCAAGATTCTGGCTGCCGCTTCCCAGGCGTGAGCCTGACCCCTAAATAAGGTTAGCGAACGGCGGCCAGGCCTTGCGCCTCGGCCGCCGTTCGACTGTTTGACGCAAGGCACGCCCCCGCGATTCGCAGTGCGGATCCGGATGACGGTGTGCTTCACTGACGAAATTCAGGGACCAGACGCATGGCATCGGCGGCTGAACAGCTCGCGGCGAACCTCAACTTCGGGGCGCTCGCCAAGGCTGACGAACTCAAGAAGCGGATCTGGTTCACGCTGGGCGCGCTGCTCGTCTATCGCCTGGGCACCTATATCCCGCTGCCGGGCATGAATCCCGACGCGGTCGCCGATCTGTTCCGGCAGACGCAGTCCGGCATGCTGGGCATGTTCAATATGTTCTCCGGCGGAGCCGTCGGCCGGCTCGCGATCTTCGCGCTGGCGATCATGCCGTATATTTCGGCCTCGATCATCGTTCAGCTGCTCTCCAGCGTCATCCCGAGCTTCGAGAGCCTGAAGAAGGAAGGCGAGCAGGGCCGGAAGATCCTGAACCAGTACACCCGCTACCTCACGCTGGTCCTGGCCGTCTTCCAGGCCTATGCGATCGGCGTCGGCCTGCAGGGCTCCGGCAACCTCGTGCTCGAGCCTGGTCCCTTCTTCCTGGTCTCGACGACGATCACGCTCGTCGGCGGAACGATGTTCCTGCTGTGGCTGGGCGAGCAGATCACCAGCCGGGGCATCGGCAACGGCACGTCGATGATCATCTTCGCCGGCATCATCGCAGAATTTCCCTCGCAGCTCGCCCAGACCCTCGAGCTCGGCCGCCAGGGCGCGATCTCGACCGGGCTGCTGCTCGCCATTCTCGTGATGGCGATCTGCGTCATTGCCTTCTGCGTGTTCATGGAGCGCGCCCAGCGGCGCCTGCTGATCAACTATCCCAAGCGCCAGGTCGGCAACCGCATGTATGAGGGCCAGACCTCGTTCCTGCCGCTGAAGCTGAACACCGCCGGCGTCATTCCGCCGATCTTCGCCTCGTCGCTGCTGCTGCTGCCCACCACCATCGCCAGCTTCTCGCAGGCGCAGGGCGGCACCGGCTTCCTCTCAACCGTCGCGACCTATCTCGCCCATGGCCGGCCGCTGTTCATGGTGCTCGATGCGGCGCTGATCATCTTCTTCTGCTTCTTCTACACCGCGATCGTGTTCAATCCGGTCGAGACGGCCGACAACCTCAAGAAGCATGGCGGCTTCATGCCGGGCATCCGGCCGGGCGAGCGCACGGCCGAGCATATCGACCGGGTGCTGACCCGCATCACCGTGCTGGGCGCCGGCTATCTGACGATCGTCTGCCTTATCCCCGAATTCATGATCACCTATGCTCAGATCCCGATCATCCTGCTGGGCGGCACCTCGCTGCTCATCGTGGTGACCACGACGATGGATACCGTGGCACAGGTGCATGGGCATCTGCTGGCCCACCAATATGAAGGCCTTGTCAAGAAGGCCAAGCTGCGAGGAGCGCGAAGGTAAGATGCGACTGATTTTCCTGGGGCCGCCGGGGGCGGGCAAAGGCACTCAGGCTGCGCGCATCGTCGCGAAGCACGGCATTCCCCAGCTCTCCACGGGCGACATGCTGCGCGCGGCGGTGTCTGCCGGCACACCGGTCGGCCAGAAGGCCAAGGTGGTGATGGAAGCCGGCGGGCTGGTGTCGGACGAGATCGTGATCGGCATCGTCGCCGACCGCATCGAGGAGGCGGATGCCCGCAAAGGCTTCATTCTCGACGGCTTCCCGCGGACCCTGGCCCAGGCCGAAGCGCTCGACAGCATGCTGGAGAGCAAGGGTCTGAAGATCGATTCGGTTCTCGAATTGGTGGTCGACCAGAGCAAGCTCGTGGATCGCATCGTCAAGCGCGCGGCAGAGGCGAGGGCGGCCGGTCAGCCGGTGCGCAAGGACGACGATCCGGAGGTCTTCAAGACCCGGCTCGAAGCCTATAACCGCGATACGGCGATCGTCGCCCCCTATTACGACAAGCGCGGTCAGCTCACGCAGATCGACGGCATGCAGCCGATCGATGATGTGACCCGTGCGATCGAGGCCGCGCTGGGCGAGGCGGTTCAGGCTCGCTGAAGCCGCCTCGGCTCATGATCTCACGCCAAGGGCGGCTTGGGGTCTCTGCTTGGCATGTTTCTTGGTTTGGCGGGTTGACTCGCGGCGTTCCAGCCGTTAACGACCCGCCATCCGGTTTTCATGGGAGCGATGCCGTTGCCTTCGCGAGAAGGGACGACGTCGCATTATCGCGTGGAACCGTTCGACGCTCAGCAAGGGCCGGCCTCCACCGGCGCGGGGCATTATTCACGAGCCGCGGAGCCATCGGGCACTGCGGCCAATATGGAGAAGAGACCATGGCTCGTATCGCGGGCGTCAACATTCCCACCGGCAAGCGCGTCGTCATCGGCCTGCAGTACATCCACGGCATCGGCGCCGCCAAGGCCAAGGAAATCTGCGACAAGGTCGGCATCGCCGACGAGCGCCGCGTCAACCAGCTGACCGACGCCGAAGTGCTTCAGATCCGCGAGACGATCGACCGCGACTATCTGGTCGAGGGCGATCTGCGCCGCGAAGTCTCCATGAACATCAAGCGCCTGATGGATCTCGGCTGCTATCGCGGTCTGCGTCATCGCCGCTCGCTGCCGGTTCGCGGCCAGCGCACCCACACCAACGCCCGCACCCGCAAGGGCAAGGCGAAGCCGATCGCCGGCAAGAAGAAGTGATTTTTGGGCAGTAGGCAGTCGGCAACAGGCAGTCGTCATCGATTGCCCGCTGCCTATTGCCTATTGCCGTTCTCTCCCCAGCGCCTGGCATCACGGGCGCGCCTGAAGGATGAAAGAAAGAAGACATGGCCAAGGAAGCCCAGCGCGTTCGCCGTAGGGAACGCAAGAACATCGTCTCCGGCGTCGCGCATGTGAACGCCTCGTTCAACAACACCATGATCACAATCACCGACGCGCAGGGCAACACGATCTCGTGGTCGTCCGCCGGCACGATGGGCTTCAAGGGCTCGCGCAAGTCGACCCCCTATGCCGCTCAGGTCGCTGCCGAAGACGCCGCCCGCAAGGCCGCCGAGCATGGCATGCGCACCCTCGAGGTCGAGGTGACGGGTCCCGGTTCCGGCCGCGAGTCGGCTCTGCGCGCTCTCCAGGCCGCGGGCTTCACCGTGACCTCGATCCGCGACGTGACGCCGATCCCGCACAATGGCTGCCGTCCGCGCAAGCGCCGCCGCGTCTGACGCGAACGCCTTCGCCTTAGGGCGCCCGCAGGGGCGGGCGCCTGTCCGGGGCGGCGGTGGCCGCCATTTGAATTCAGCACCAGGAGTGCGGTCGTGATCAGCAAGAACTGGCAGGATCTTTCCAAGCCGAACAAGCTCGAGGTCAAGGTCGGCGACGACGCGAAGCGTCAGGCCACCGTGATCGCCCGCCCGCTCGAGCGCGGTTTCGGCATGACGCTCGGCAACGCGCTGCGCCGCGTGCTGCTGTCCTCGCTCCAGGGCGCGGCCGTGACCGCCGTCCAGATCGACGGCGTGCTGCACGAGTTCTCCTCGATCCCGGG
>NZ_JBMDWH010000125.1:0-4288 GCF_048595345.1 Allobosea sp. | reverse complement strand
ACGCCCGGCATCTATGTCGACCGCGTCATCAAGAGCACGATCAACGAGAAGCGCATCGAGAAGCTGACCGAGCGCAAGAGGGAGGCAGCCTGATGGCCTGGACCCGCGAGGAGGTCGCCGCGCGCGCGGCCAAGGAGCTGAAGAACGGCTTCTACGTCAACCTCGGCATCGGCATCCCGACGCTGGTGGCGAACTACATTCCCGATGGCGTCGATGTGACGCTTCAGTCGGAAAACGGGCTGCTCGGCATCGGCCCTTTCCCCTATGAGGGCGAAGCCGATCCCGACCTCATCAATGCCGGCAAGCAGACCATCACCGTGCTGCCGAGCTCGAGCTTCTTCTCATCGGCGGACTCGTTTGCGATGATCCGCGGCGGGCATATCGACCTCACCATCCTCGGCGCCATGGAAGTGGCGGCCAATGGCGACATCGCCAACTGGACGATCCCCGGAAAGATGGTGAAGGGCATGGGCGGCGCGATGGATCTCGTCGCGGGCGTCAAGAAGGTCATTGTCGTGATGGACCACGCCAACAAGGCGGGCGAATCCAAGGTGCTGGAGCGCTGCTCGCTGCCGCTGACGGGTGCCGGCGTCGTCGACATGATCATCACCGATCTGTGCGTCATGACCTGCGACAAGGCGGGTGGCGGAGGGCTGACCCTAATCGAGCTCGCGCCCGGCGTGACGCTCGACGAGGTCAAGGCCAAGACGCAGGCGAGCTTCACCATCGCCCCGGCGCTGGCGCAGGCGGCGTGAGCCACTGGCTCAGAAGCCGGCCGGCTTCGACCGATGCGATGCTGGCCGTCTTCGACGACGATGCGACGCTTCGCCATGCGCTCGCCTTCGAGGCGGCTCTGGCCCGGGCGGAGGCCGCCGAAGAGCTGATCGAGGCCGAGGCGGCCGAAGCGATCGACATGCTCTGCGCGCGGATCGTGATCGACCCGGCGGAACTGGCGAACGAGGCGGCTCTCGCCGGCACGCTCGCGATCCCGCTCGTCGCCCGTCTGCGCAAGGATCTGCCCGAGAGCGCAGCCAAGGCGCTGCACAAGGGCGCGACCAGCCAGGACCTCGCCGATTGCGTGCTGGTACTCCAGATCCGAGCCGGCCATGCCCGGCTCGCGGCCGATCTCGGCCGCGTCGCCACCGCGCTTGCCACTCTCGCACGCCGCCATGCCGCGACGCCTGCGATCGGCCGGACGCTGCTGCAGGATGCGCTGCCGATCGGCTTCGGCCTGCGGATCGCGCAATGGCAGGCGGGGATCGTCGCCGCGACGGAGCGGCTGGGCCGCGAGGTCGAGAGCGGTGCGGTTCTGCAATTCGGCGGGGCGGCCGGCACGCGCGCCGGCCTTTCCGACAAGGCTGACGCTGTCTCTGCCCGGCTGGCGAAGGCACTCGGGCTCCCCGATGCGCCACCCTGGCATGCGCGGCGGGAGGGTACCGCCGGCATCGCATCGGCGCTCGCCATCCTCATCGGCGCGTTGGGGAAGATGGCGCGGGACGTCTCGCTGCTGGCGCAGAACGGCATCGGAGAGGCGCGAGAGCCGGCCGTGCCCGGGCGGGGCGGATCCTCGGCCATGGCGCATAAGCGTAACCCGACCGCCTGCCAGATCACGCTCTCGGCCGCGACGCGCGCGCCCGGCCTCGCCGCCGGCATCCTCGCCGGGCTGACGGCGGCGGAGCAGGAGCGCGGGCTGGGCGGCTGGCAGGCCGAGGGGCCGGCGCTGGCCGAGCTCTTCCTGATCGCCGCAGGGGCCGCCGAGGCGATGGCGGGTGTCGCCGAAGGGCTGGAGGTCGACGAAGGGGCTATCGCGCGCAATCTGGAGGCGGCCGGCCTCGGCGACGATATCGGCGAGAGCGAGGCGCTGGCGGCGGCGCTGCTGGGCAACGGCACGCGCTGACGGGCAGGCATCGCGCTACGCCTTCGCGCGATATTCCGACGGCGAGATCCCCGCCCGCTTGCTGAAGAAGCGCGAGAAATAGGCGGGGTCGGTGAAGCCGAGGCGGAAGGAGATCTGCGCCACGGAGCTGGCCGAATAGACGAGGTCGCGCCGCGCCTCGATCATCAGCCGGTCCTGGATCACCCGCGTCGGCGAGAGGCCCAGCAGCTCCCGGCAGCTGCGTGACAGGTGCGGCACCGAGACGCCGAGATCGCGGGCATAGTCGGTCAGAGGGTCATGGGCGAGGAAGCGCCGTTCGACCCGCTCGACGAAGCGGCGCACGAGCTGCGCGCGCGGATCATGCGCCGCCTCGCTCCCGGGGATTGCGCCACGCAAGGCCCGCGAAAACCAGGAGGCGATGAGGTCGGCATAGGCCGCCAGCGCGAAATCGCGGTTCGGCCGGTTGGCGCCGAACTCGGCCATCGCCAAACGCAGCAACGGCTCGAGCGTGTCGTCGGCGCCGGGGGCGGCCGAGAGGACGGAGGGGGCGGACAGCAGTCTGCGCGCATCCGGCTCGGCCTCGAACAGGCGTGCGAGCGACGGCTCGGCGACGCTGGCGACGAAGCCCTCGGTGCCGACGAGAAAGCGGAATTCATGGATCGTGGACGGCGGCAGCAGCAGGGCCGAGCCCGGCGCCAGCGCATGGTCGCGGCCGTCGATGCGGGTGCTGCCGCCGCCGCCGGTCACGAGGAAGAACTGGACCAGCTGGTGGTGGACATGCGGCTGGATCGTCCAGCCATGCAGGGCGCTGCGCGCGACGATGGGCTCGATATGCAGCGCATCGGGAAAGCGCCCGCCGAGCCGCTCGCCATAGAGCCAATAGGCGGGGACGGTGCTGCCCGGCATGCGCCCTCGATGATCGATCCGTCCAAGAGACAGCGCGAATCCTCCATTCCGTCAAGGCCGGCGCCTCTCCTAGATTGACTCCGATCAAGCTGGCAAAGACCGGCCCATTCCGGGAGGAAAAGCAGCATGCGCACGCAGGTCGCCATCATCGGCGCCGGCCCGGCCGGATTGCTGCTCGGACAGCTTCTGTCGCGCGCCGGCATCGATAACGTCATCGTCGAGCAACGCAGCCGCGAGCATGTGCTCTCGCGGATCCGCGCCGGGGTGCTCGAACAGGGCATGGTCGATCTGCTGCGCGAAGCCGGCGTTGCCGGGCGGCTGGAGCGCGAGGGGCTTGTGCATGACGGCGTCTGCCTCGCCTTCGCGGATGCGCTGCACCGGATCGACCTCAAGGCGCTGACCGGCGGGAAAACCGTGACCGTCTACGGCCAGACCGAGGTGACGCATGATCTGGTGGAGGCGCGCCAGGCGCTGGGCCGGCCGAGCTTCTACGAGGCGCAGGATGTCGCGCTGCACGCGATCGACACGGATCGCCCGCGCGTCAGTTTCCGCATCGGCGAGGAGGCGCAGGAGCTGCAGTGCGACGTCATCGCCGGCTGTGACGGCTATCACGGCGTCTGCCGCCGCTCGATCCCCGAAAATGCGATCACCAGCTTCGAGCGCGTCTATCCCTTCGGCTGGCTCGGCCTTCTGGTCGATCGGCCGCCGGCGGCGCCGGAACTGATCTACGCCCATCACGAGCGCGGCTTCGCCCTCTGCTCGATGCGCTCGCCCGAGCGCAGCCGCTACTACATCCAGGTGCCACAGAACGAGCGGGTCGAGGCCTGGTCGGACGAGGCGTTCTTCCTGGAGCTGCGACGGCGGCTGCCGGTCGAGATCGCAGCCACGCTGGTGGCGGGGCCGGCCATCGAGAAGAGCATCGCGCCGCTGCGCTCCTTCGTCGCCGAGCCGATGCGCTTCGGCCGGCTGTTCCTGGCGGGAGACGCCGCCCATATCGTGCCGCCGACAGGGGCCAAGGGCCTCAACCTCGCCGCCAGCGATATCCGGTACCTGTTCGACGCGCTGCGCGAGCATTTTCTCGACCATTCCGCTGCGGGGCTGGAGAGCTATTCGGCCCGCGCCCTGGCCCGTATCTGGAAAGCGGAGCGTTTCTCCTGGTGGATGACCGGGCTGCTGCACCGTTTCCCCGAGCGCAACCCCTTCGAGCAGCGCATGCAGCAGGCGGAGCTGGACTATCTCGTCGGCTCGCCGGCAGCGGCCGCCGCCCTGGCGGAGAACTATGTCGGCTTGCCCTATTGAACGGAAAAAGGCATGGCGAAAGCGGTTTTGGACCATGGCGCGTCGCAACGGACGCGATCACGGCGCTCCAGGACCGTGCTACAGCCTCGGCCGAATGAAGGATGCCGGACACAACCGGCACCATCGCGCGACGCCACAGCAAACGGGAGGATACGACATGATCAGCAGACGCCGTTTCGGCACCCTTCTTCGCAGCGGGGCGCTCGC
>NZ_JBMDWH010000124.1:0-15320 GCF_048595345.1 Allobosea sp. | reverse complement strand
GCGGTTCTTGTCGTTGGTGCGCAAGCTAGCATGAAGCGCAGGCGACATTTCAATGACAAAACAATGACGCCAGCCGCAATCCGCCCATGGTCGCAAACAGGCTTGCGCAAAGATGGGGAACGGGCTGTTCTCCGGCTTGCGGGCCGGCTGGCTCCGCCTGTCCCGGATGACGCCGATGCCCGATCTCTCGCTCACGCCCCGCACCACCCTCCCCGATGACGCCACGGCGGCCATCCTGCTCGGGCGCGTCTGGCGGCCGGACCGGGGCGGCCCGGCGATCGTGACGCTGCGCGGCGAGGATCTCGTCGATATCACGGCCTCCTTCCCCACCAGCCGCGATCTGTGCGAGCAGGCGGACCCTGCCGCCGCTCTGCAGGCGGCGACCGGCGAGCCGGTCGGCCCACTGTCGGCGATCCTCGCCAACACGCCGGTGGACGGGCGCGACCGAACGAAGCCGTGGCTGCTCTCCCCGCTCGATCTCCAGGCGGTGAAGGCCGCAGGCGTGACCTTCGCGGTCTCGATGCTGGAGCGCGTGATCGAGGAGAAGGCCAGGGGCAACCCGGCTGCCGCGGCGGCGATCCGCGAGGAGATCGGCAGGCTGATCGGAGACGACCTCTCCAAGCTCAAGCCCGGCTCGCCCGAGGCGATGCAGCTGAAAGAGGTGCTGACGGCGCAGGGTGCCTGGAGCCAGTATCTGGAGGTCGGGATCGGCCCGGATGCCGAGATCTTCACCAAGGCCCCGCCGATGTCGACGGTCGGGACCGGCTTCGACGCCGGCCTGCACCCCTCCTCCAGCTGGAACAATCCGGAGCCGGAAATCGTGCTCGTGGTCGCCTCGACGGGCAAGATCGTGGGCGCGACGCTCGGCAACGACGTCAATCTGCGCGATGTCGAGGGCCGATCGGCCCTGCTGCTCGGCAAGGCCAAGGACAACAACGCGGCCGCGGCCGTTGGCCCCTTCATCCGTCTGTTCGACGCCGGCTTCACGCTCGACCATATCCGCCGCACCACGGTGACCCTCACCGTCGCGGGCGAGGACGGATTCACGCTCGAAGGCTCCTCCTCCATCGCGAAGATCAGCCGAGACCCGGCCGATCTCGTCGCGCAGATGATCGGCCCGCATCACCAGTATCCGGACGGGGCGGCGCTCTATCTCGGCACCATGTTCGCGCCGATCAAGGATCGCGACGCCCCCGGCGGCGGCTTCACCCACCATTACGGGGACATCGTGACGATCGCCGCGCCGGAGCTCGGCAGCCTGACCAACCGAATGAAGCGCACCGATGCCTGCGAGCCCTGGACCTATGGCGCCTCGCATCTGATGCGCCATCTCGCCGGGCGCGGCCTGCTCTGAGAGCGCGCCCTTGCGTGCCGAACGGCGCTGACGGGCGGCGTTAACCCATCCTGTCAGGCCCGCAGTAAGATTTACCCGGCAAGCTCGGCGTTCAACAGGAGCGCTCTTGCGTGTCGACGGGCGAGATCAGCGCCGCACGGCCTGGCGCGGACGGAGACCGGCTTGCCCGCTTTCCGGCCGCCGGCCCTTCCCTCACGATTCTCGGCTTCGCCGGGATGGCCGGGCTCGCGCTCGCCTTGCCGCTCGCGCTGCCGCTCGGCCCCAATGCCTGGGACAGCGTCGCCTATCTCGACGCCATTCACCGCATCCGCTCCGGCCAGACGCCGGGGCTCGATTTCTTCGCGCCGGTGGGTCCGCTCGGCTACTACCTCGCCGCCGCCCTCGCCCGGCTGTTTCCGCACGCGCAACCGGCGCTGCTGGCGAACTGGGCGCTGCTGCCGGTTCTGCTGCCGGCGCTCCTGCTGCTGATGGCGGATCTGGCGCCGCGCCGGCCGCGGCAGGCCTGGGCGCTGCTGCTGCCCTTCCTGCTGTTCGCCGCCCTGCCGATCAATCTGCACGCGCTCTACGCCTCGCCGGGTTTCGACGGCTACGGCCATTACAACCGGCAGGTCGTTCTGCTGCTGTACCTGCTGGTGGCGACTCTGCTGTTCACGCAGCGGCGGGCCCTGCGCATCGGCCTCGTCGCCGGCCTCATGCTGGTTCTGTTCCTCACCAAGATCACCGGCGCCGTCACCGGCACGATGCTGGTTGGCTACGCATTGCTGGTCGGCCGGTTGACGCTGGTCGAGGTCGCGGCGGCGGCCGCGATCACCATTCTCGCCCTGCTGGGACTCGAACTGAGCACGGGCCTGATCTTCGCCTATCTGGCGGATATCCTCGAATTGCTCGGCCTTAACACCGGCGGCATGCTGCCGCGCATCCTCACCCTCGCCTCGGTAAAGTTCAACGTGCTCGCCCCGCTGCTGGCGCTGCTCGGCGTGCTCGGCTTCGCCGCCTGGCGGCAAGGCCTGCCGCGCAGCCTGGCGGGGCTGCGGACCGCGGCCGATGCGCCCGTCGGCTGGCTGGCCGTAGGCCTGGTGGCGCTCGCTTTGTTCGAGACGCAGAACAGCGGCTCGCTGGAATTCGTCGCGCTCTGGCCGGTTCTCCTGCTGCTGCTGGGTCATTGGTGGCGCCAGCGCGACAACCCGCTGCGCACGCTCGTGCTCGTGCTGATCATGCTGGTCGCGCTGCCCTCGCCGCTCATCTATGTGGAGCGGGGGATGCGCGCGGTCCTCGCCGCTCCGACCTATCGCACGCTCGATCTGCCGGAACTCGGCCCGCTGGGGCAGGTCAGCGCCAAGCCCGACCTCATCGCGCGCGCCCGCACCATGCTCGACCATTACGGGGCGAACCCGCAGGCCTATCGCGATCTCGTCGCGCGGGGCCTGTCGCCCTCGCATTTCCTCTCGACCGAGATCGACTATCAAGCGACCTGGCTGATGGAGGTTCAGCAGGGGCTGCGCGCGATCACCGCCTGGGAGGCCGCGAACCGTCGCAGGCTGAACCGGGTCTTCACGCTGGATTTCGTCGATCCGATGAATGCGCTGCTGGGCCGGGTGCCACCGCGCGGCGTCCCGGTCGGCGCCGATCCGACCCGCACGCTGCCGCGGCTCGACGCCGACACCATGGCGGAACTCGCAGCGACAGACGCGATCCTGGCGCCCCAATGCCCGCCGACTCCGGATCGAGAGGCGCTGCGCCGTCATTTCCAGCCCGCGCTGGAGGGGCGCGAGCGGATCGCGCTCGCCCCCTGCTGGGACATGTATCTGCGCAAGCGGCCGTAGCGGACAGGTTCAGCCCGCCGCCAGTTGACCGGCCTCCCAGCCCAGGATGGCGCGCTTGCGCGTCAGCCCCCAATGATAGCCGGTGAGGGCGCCGCTCTTGCCGATGACGCGGTGGCAGGGCACCACGAAGGAGATCGGGTTCTTGCCGACCGCCATGCCCACCGCCCGGGCCGCGCTCGGCCTGCCGATATGGCTCGCGACCTGGCCATAGGTGGTGGCGCGTCCGACAGGGATCCTCAGCAGCGTCTCCCAGACCCGCACCTCGAAATCCGTGCCGATCAGCACCACGCGCAAGGGCGTCTCGGCGCACCAGGCTTTCGGGTCGAAGATGCGCGCCGCATAGGGCGCCGTCAGGGCCGGATCGAGCCGATAGGCGGCATGCGGCCAGCGGCGCATCATGTCGGCCAGCGCCTCGGCCCGGCCGCCGACGACCTTGCCGCCATCGACGCTGGTCGAGACCCAGCCCAGCCCCGCCAGACCGCGCGGGGTGACCACAATCAGCGCCTCGCCGAAGGGGGAGGCGTGAAAGCCATACGTCAGCGTCAGCCCCTCGCCGCCCTGCTTCCATTCGCCCGGCGACATCGCCTCATGGGTGACGAAGAGGTCGTGCAGCCGGCCCGGACCGGAGAGGCCGACTTCGAGGGCGGTATCGAGGATGCTGGCCGAGCCGGCGAGCAGACCCTTGGCATGGTCGAGCGTGATCGCTTGCAGAAACGCCTTCGGCGTCAGCCCGCACCAGCGCCGGAAGAGGTGGTGGACATCGGTGGGCGTCGCGCCCGCCGCCTCGGCGATCGCCTCGATCGTCGGCTGCTCGCGCCAGTGATGGGTGATGAAGGCGAGAATCCGCCGCACCGTGTCGTAATCGGAGCCTGAAGACAGCGCCCCGATAGGCTCCTCCGTCGCCACCGCCTGCACGGCCCGCGCCAGCACGGCATCGGAAAAGCGCGTCGGCGTCATCGCGGTCTTGGGGGCGGCCGGCATCTTCATGACAGGGGGAGCGTCCATCGCAGGGCCTCGCAGCGTTCGATCATGCGACGAGACCTAAGGCGGGCGACCCTGCCGCGACACCCGGAAACTGGCAAGCGCGCCGGCTCAGCTCGTGTAGTCGGGCCCGCGCCGTGCGCTCGCCAATGCGGCGCCGAGGGCGTCGGCGAAGCCGGCCCGTTCGGCCGGGGACAACTCGCCCGCGACCGGCACGCGCTGCCCGCGCGAGACCAGGGCGAGGGCCATCAGCCCGTAATCCTCGTCCGTCTGCCGTTCGAGCCGCGTCCAGGCCGGGTTGAAGCGCCAGACGGCCTCGCGCCCGTGATGGGAGACCTTGCGCAGCCAGATCTCCAGCGGCGTGACCACGATGCGCTCGAAGGCGCGGGCATGGCGGAAATTGACGTGGAAGGCGATGAACAGGGCCAGCACGTCGAGGCCGAAAAACCCGGCGACGGGCCAGGCGCCCAGCACGATGAAAGGCACGGAGGAGACGATGCTCGCCAGGCAGACCAGCGTCATCACGATCCGGAAGCCGCTCCGGCCGAGGGAGCGGTGGGGCGTTATGGTCGCGTCGAAGACCGGCCGCGCCGCGGCATCGCCGGTCGTCTCATGCGGGCTCTTGCCGAGGTCCATTGCGCCATTATAACGCTGACATGGACGAGCAGAACAGGCCCCCGCGCAAGGCGGCTGCGGCAAAGGGCATCACGGTTTCGCGCGGTCGCCGCGCTTCGCCGCGGGCGCGCAAGCCGGCCGAGATCCGAGAGATCTTCCAGCGCTTCCAGGCGGCCAATCCCGAGCCCAAGGGTGAGCTGGAAGCGGTGAACGCCTTCACCCTGCTCGTCGCGGTGGTGCTCTCGGCGCAGGCGACTGATGCGGGCGTCAACAAGGCGACGCGCCCGCTCTTCGCGATCGCCGACACGCCGCAGAAGATGCTGGAACTCGGCGAGGACAGGGTGCGCGACTTCATCCGCACCATCGGGCTCTTCCGCACCAAGGCCAGGAACGTGATCGCGCTCAGCGAAAAGCTGATCGCCGAATTCGGGGGGCAGGTGCCGACCACGCGGGAGGCGCTGGAAAGCCTGCCGGGCGTCGGCCGCAAGACGGCCAATGTCGTGCTCAACATCGCCTTCGGCGAGATCACCCATGCGGTCGATACGCATGTCTTCCGCGTTTCCAACCGGCTGCGGCTGGCGCCGGGCAAGAACGTGCTCCAGGTCGAGCTGGGGCTGGAAAAGGCGGTGCCGGCCGAATTCGGCCGGCACGCGCATCACTGGCTCATCCTGCACGGACGCTACACCTGCAAGGCCCTGCGACCGGAATGCGGCCGCTGCCTCCAGAACGACCTGTGCGATTCGCCGGACAAGCGGGCGGTGTGAGCGAGGGGGCGGCGGCTCGCCGCTCCTCGCTCACCGGGCCTCACTTGGCGTCGAGCAGCTCCTTCACTGACAGCAGCACCAGCTCGTCGTCATCGGCCTTGTTGGGGTCGCGGGAGGAGGAGAAGGGCAGGTTGTTGTCGTTCCCGACCACGATCGTGCCCTGCTCCCGATCGACCACATCGACGTTCTCGATGGTGAAGAAGGGGAAGGTGAAGACGCCGTTCTTCGTGCCCTGCCGGGCCTTGCCATCCGGGTCCTTGATGTTCATCAGGTCGATATGGCCGATGACGCGCACCGGCTTGCCGGCATTGGCCTGCGTCATCTCGATCTTCACGATGCGCTTGAACCTGGCGATGTCGTGGAAGCAGTCGGTGCGGCGCTCGCCGGCCGGGCAGGCCTTGTCGGCCGTGCCTTCGCCGTCGTCGCGCTCGATGATCAGGCCGGTGGTCGCGTCGATCATGTTGAAATCGCCGATGGCGTTGCCCTTGACCGCGAGCGGGTAGAACCAGGAACGGCCGGTCCACTTCTCGCCCTGCACGTCGAATTCCAGGATGCGCAGCACGGCCTTGCCGTCGATCTCCTCATAAGCGTTCTTCTCCGCGTCCCAGAGCGGGCCTTCCAGCAGCGGATAGAGAAAGCGGCCATCCGGCGACTGCGCCATGCCCTCTAAGCCCTTCGAGCGGCGCACGTTGAAGGCCACCGCCCCGCCCGGCGCGCCCGGGGTCGTCACCGCGTAATGGTCCGGCGAGCGGGCGGGCTTGCCATCGACCAGCGTTTCGAACACGGCCTCGACCTTGCCGTTGGCATCGACGCGCAGGAGATAGGGGCCGAACTCCTCGCCGATCCAGTATTTGCCGCCGATGGGCTGGATCGATTCCAGGTCGAAGTCGGCGCCGGTGAGATAGCGCTTCTGCGTGCCCTCGTGGACGATGCGGAACGGCACCTTCTTGTCCGGATCATGCAGGAAGGTGGTCGAGAGGCGGGTCATGGTGCCGCCGGCGAAATCCGCCCTGAGCTTGTGGAAGAACAGCGCGGCGTCCGGCGAGTTGGCCCTGGCGCCGAAGCCATTGTCGGTCAGCACCAGAAACTCGCCATTGCCGAGCGAGCGGATGCCGGAGAAGCCCTGCACCGGCTGACCCGCGAAGGGGGTCGAGATGCCGGTGGGGCGGCCTGCCGAGGTGCCCATCACGGTGCCGACCGCCTCGACCCGCGTGCCGGGCTTCAGAAACTTGCCCGAGACCTTGAGGTCCTCGGGGGCATCGGCGGGGGCGGGCACCAGCGTGAGCGCCGGCAGCAGCGCCTGGCCCAGCAGCCTGGCGGGAAACTCCCGGGAACCCTCCTGCGCCATGGCCGGGCCGGCGAGCGCGAGGAGCAGGGTGGCGGCGACGAACGAACGCATCGGGGGCTCCTTCGGGAACGGATAACCGCTGCGCTTGCCCGAGAGGCGTGAAACGTCCGCGACAAGGACATGACGGCCGGACAACAGATCCGGCCGGACCACCGCGCCGCTCAGTAGCCGCGCGTCGGGTCGACGATGTGCTGCAGGGGCTCGCCCGCCTCCAGCCGGCGGATCTGGGCCGCGATCAGCGCCGCGACCGCCTCCGGCTCCGACATCGCCGCGTTGTGCGGCGTCACCGTCACCAGCGGATGGGTCCAGAGGGGCGAATCCTGCGGCAGCGGCTCGGTCTCGAACACGTCGAGCGTCGCGCCCTTCAGCGTGCCGGCGTCCAGCGCCGCGAGGATGTCCGGCTCGACCTGCAGACCGCCGCGACCCGCATTGATCAGAAACGGACCCAGCCGGCCGTCCTTGGCGAGGCCGGCGAGCAGCTCGGCTCCGATGATGCCGCGCGTCTGCGGGGTCAGCGGCAGCAGGCTGACGAGGATGTCGGTGCGGGCGAGGAAGGCGGCCATCCCCTCCTCCCCCGCGAAGGTTGGCAGGCCCTCGACCGTCTTGGGAGAGCGGCTCCAGCCGGCGACGTCGAAGCCGATGAGCTGGAGCTTGCGAGCCGCATCGAGGCCGAGTTCGCCCAGCCCCATGATGCCGACGCGCAGGGAGCGGGCGGCGGGCTGATGACGGTCGTCATCCCACAACTTAGCCGGCTGTTGGCGCATGTAGCGATGCTGCTGGCGCAGATACATCAGGCAATGCAGCACGACATATTCGCTCATCCGCGTGGTGAGGTCCGGGTCGACCACGCGCGCCACCGGCACATCGGGCAGCGCCTCGTCGGCGAAGAGGAAATCGACGCCCGCACCCAGCGAGAAGATCGCGGCGAGGTTCGGCAGGCCGCCCAGGCTGCCGGGCGGGTGTTTCCAGCTCGCGACATAATGGACGGCGCGCCGGTCGAAGGGCTCGCCCAGCACCACCACCGGCATCTCCGGCAGCAGCGCCTCGAAGCGGGCCCGCCAATCCTCGACATGCCAGCCCTGCATCGCCAGAAGCAGACTCATCCGCGTGCTCTCTCCGTGATCCGTTCGGCGATCAGTTCGCCCCCGGAGCCCATTTCACCCAGGCGGTAAGCCGCCTGCAAGCGCTGGCTGGCGGCGGCATGGTCGGCCTCGCTGCGGGCATGCAGGATCGCCAGAGGCCGATCGGGGCCGATCTCGTCGCCGATCGCGGCCAGCTGCGTCAGCCCGACGGCCGGGTCGATCGCATCCTGCGGGCGCAGCCGGCCGCCCCCGAGCGCGACCACGGCGAGGCCGACGCCGCGCGTGTCGATGCCGGCGACGATGCCGGCGCGGGCCGCGAAGACCGGCTTCACCACCGGCGCGGGCGCCAGATGCGCCTGCGGCCGTTCCAGCAGATCGGCAGGACCGCCCAGCGCCGCGACCATCCGCGCGAAACGCTCCGCGGCGGCGCCGGAGGCGAAGGCCCGCTCGATGCGGGCGCGGCCTTCGTCCAGATCGGCGGCGAGGCGGCCCAGCACCAGCATCTCGGCGCCCAGCGCCACCGTGACCTCGTGGAAGCGCGGCTCGCGGCGCCGCCCGGTCAGATGGTCGAGCGCATAGGCGACTTCCAGCGCATTGCCGGCGGCGCTCGCCAGCGGCTCCTCCATATCGGTCAGCAGCGCGGTCGTCGGCAGGCCGGCATCGTTGGCGACGCCGACAAGCGCCTTCGCCAGCGCCTTCGCCTCGTCCCGCTCGCGCATGAAGGCGCCGGAGCCGAACTTCACGTCCATCGCCAGCCCGTGCAGCCCGGCGGCGAGCTTCTTGGAGAGGATGGAGGCGGTGATGAGCGGCAGCGATTCCACCGTCGCGGTGACGTCGCGGATCGCATAGAGCCGCTTGTCGGCCGGAGCGAGATCGGCGGTCTGGCCGATGATGGCGCAGCCCACATCCCGCACCACCTGCCGGAACAGCGCGATTCCAGGCTGGCTGACATAGCCCGGCACCGCATCGAGCTTGTCGAGCGTGCCGCCGGTGTGACCGAGGCCGCGCCCGGAAATCATCGGGACATAGCCGCCGCAGGCCGCCACCGCCGCCGCCAGGGGCAGGCTCACCGTGTCGCCGACGCCGCCGGTCGAGTGCTTGTCGAGCGCCGGGCCCGGCAGATCGTCCCAGCGCAGCACCGTGCCGGAATCGCGCATGGCGAGCGTCAGCGCGACGCGCTCCTTCTCGGTCATGCCGTTGAAATAGACCGCCATGGCGAAGGCGGCGGCCTGGCCTTCGCTGACCGAGCCCTCCGTCAACCCGGCGATGAGCTGGCGGATATCGGCATCGGGCAATTCGCCGCCGTCGCGCTTGGCGGCGATGATCTCCTGCGTCAGGCGCATCAGTAGCTCTCCGTGCCCGGCCTGGCCGCGCCGCCCTCGATCACGGCGGTGAGGGCACCGTAGAGCCCGCTGGCGCCGAAGCGGAAGGTCGCGGGGCTCGCCCAGTCCGGCCCCATGAAGGCATCGGCGAGGGCGAGGTAGGATTGCGCATCGGCGAGCGTGCGGATGCCGCCGGACGGCTTCAGCCCGACCGGGCGCTTGGCGGAGGCGATGGCGCCCAGCATGGTGCGGACGGCCGGCAGGCTGGCGGAATGGGCGGTCTTGCCGGTCGAGGTCTTGATGAAATCGGCCCCCTCGGCGATGGCGAGCTCGGAGGCGATCCGCACCTTGTCGAGATCGGGATATTCCCCGGTTTCCAGAATGACCTTGAGCAGCTTCTCGCCGCAGCGCAGCTTGACGGTGCGGACCATCGCCGCCGCGGCGGTGGTGTAGCCGGAGAGCACGGCATGCCAGGGCAGGACGAGGTCGATCTCGTCCGCGCCATCGGCGAGCGCGGCCTCGGTTTCCTGAAGCACGGGCGCGATCGCCGTCTCGCCGCCGGGGAAATTCACCACCGTGGCGATCCGCACCGGCCCGCCCGGCGGCAGCGCCGCGCGCGCCCCCGGGACGAAGCGCGGCCACAGGCACACCGCCGCCACCGGCACAGGGCCGGAGAGCGCCTTCGCGCAGAGGTCGCGCGCGCCTGCTTCCGTCGCGTCCTCGGCCAGATCGGTCAGGTCCAGCAGCGCCAGCGCCCGGCGGGCGGCAGCGGAGTCGCTCGTGGCAAGGTCGGTCATGTCAGCGTTCCCCCAGGAAGCTGCGCAGCAGATCGCGCAGGGGCTGCGAGGCCGAGCCGGCGACCTCTTTGGTCTCGCCATGATGCGGCGCCCCGCCATGCAGGCCGGCGCCCATATTGGTGACGGCCGAGATGGCGGCAACCCGCAGGCCATAGCGGCGCGCCAGGATCACCTCGGGCACCGTCGACATGCCGACGAGATCGGCGCCGAGGATCTGGGCCATCTGGATTTCCGCCGGCGTCTCGAAGCTCGGCCCGGTGAACCACATATAGACGCCCTCCCCAAGCGCCACGCCGGCTGCGCTCGCGGCCTGCTTCAGCTTGGCACGCAGCTCAGGGTCATAGGCGTCGACCATCGGCACGAAGCGACCGTCGCCGCTGTCGCCGACCAGGGGATTGGGACCGTTGAGATTGATGTGGTCGGTGATCAAAGCGAGGCTGCCGGGCCCCATATCGGGCCGCAGGGAGCCGGCGGCATTGGTGAGGATCAGCGGCGGCGCACCCAGCCGGGTGAGGACTGCGAGCGGAAGGCGCATCACGGCAGGGTCGCCGCCTTCGTAGTAATGCGCGCGGCCCTGATAGATCAGCACTTTGCGGCCGAAGAGTGTGCCGCAGCAGAGCTGGCGCGCATGCCCGGTGACCGCGCCCTGCGGGAAGCCGGGCAGGTCGGCGTAACGGACGAAGACGGGCCGCTCGATCTCCTCGACGATGGCGCCGAGGCCCGTGCCGAGCACGATCGCATAGTCGATCGGCCCCGTGACGCCATGGTCGGCGAGCACCGAAACCGCTTCGTCGATCGCCCGGTCGAGCGCCATGCCTGTTGGTCTCCCGCTTGCAGTCGTCGTTGCCGTCAATCTGGATCAGCGCGGCAAATTGGCGGGTCCGAAGGAGGCTGGCAACAGCTCCGCCAGGGTGAAGCGCGCGCGGACGCCGCCCGGCCCTGCGATCAGGACCGGCGTTTCGGGGGCCGCGAACTCCCGGATGCGCTGGCGGCAGGCGCCGCAGGGCGTCACCAGCTCCTCGCCCTCGCCATAGACCAGCACGGCCATGATTTTGCGCGCGCCCGACCCCGCCATCGCCGCGATCGCGCCGGCCTCGGCGCAACTGCCGACGGGATAGGCCG
This sequence comes from Allobosea sp., assembly GCF_048595345.1. Taxonomy (GTDB): domain Bacteria; phylum Pseudomonadota; class Alphaproteobacteria; order Rhizobiales; family Beijerinckiaceae; genus Allobosea. The sequence goes on along the minus strand of NZ_JBMDWH010000124.1, from coordinate 4,112 downwards.
CGTTCTCGACATTGCAGCCGGCATGGACGACCCCGTCCTCGGCCAGCAGAGCCGCCCCGACCCTGAAGCGCGAATAGGGCGCATAAGCCTGCCGCTGGATGGACGCGGCCGCCCGGAACAGGGCCTCGACGTCGAGCTCCTCAGCCATCTCAGCGCTCCTTCACATAGGGCAGGCCGGAGGCCTTGGGCGGCGTCGCCTTGCCGATGAAGCCGGCCAGCAGCACGATGGTCATCAGATAGGGCAGCGCCTGGATCGCTTCCACCGGCACGAGGCCGATTCCGGGCAGGCTGACGCCCTGCAGCCGGATCGCGAGCGCATCGAGCAGGCCGAACAGCAGGCAGGCACCGAGGGCCGGCCAGGCCCGCCAATTGGCGAAGATCACCGCCGCGAGCGCGATGAAGCCGCGCCCCGCCGTCATCTGCGGAATGAAGCCGGCCGATTGCGCGACCGCGAGATAGGTGCCGCCGATGCCGCAGAGCAGGCCGCAGATCGCCACCGCCGCATAGCGCAGCCCGGCGACGGAAATGCCGGCGGTATCGACCGCGGCCGGATTGTCGCCGACCGCGCGGATGCGCAGGCCGAAGCGGGTGCGCCGCAGCACCCAGGCCGTGACGGCCACCGCCGCCAGCGCGAGATAGGCCGGCGCGCCATGGCCGGACACCACCTCGTCATAGATCAGGCCGAGGACGGGGACATGCTCCCGCGCCCAGCCGGCGAGCGGCAAGGTGAGCTCGTTGAAGCGAGCCGGCCCCTCCAGCGCCGGGGTGCGGCCGCCCTGCCCGTACCAGGCATTGCCGAGAATCGCGGTGAGCCCGACCGCCAGCATGTTGATCGCGACGCCGGAGACGATCTGGTTGCCGCGCCAGGTGATCGAGGCGAAGCCGTGCAGCAGCGAGAACAGGACGGAGGCGGCGATACCGGCGGCGAGCCCGGCCCAGGCCGAGCCTGTGGCGAAGGCGGTCACGGCGGCGGCGAAGGCGGCGATGAGCATCTTGCCCTCGAGCCCGATATCGACGACGCCGGCGCGCTCCGACCAGAGGCCCGCCATGGCGGCGCAGATCAGCGGGATCGACAGCCGGATGGTCGAATCGAGAATGACGGCGATGGTCGCGAGCCATTCCATCAGGCTGCTCCCCGGCGCAGGTTGAGAACCCGCGCCACGAGCCGCTTGAACAGCCCGTCCAGCGCGCCGGCGAACAGGATCAGCACCCCGCCGATCACCACGACCATGTCGCGGGTGATGGCGGGCTTGTCGAAGGAGAGTTCGGCCCCGCCCTGATAGAGAATGCCGAAGAGCAGCGCCGCCAGCCCGACGCCGACCGGATGGGCCCGGCCCATCAGCGCCACGGCGATGCCGACGAAGCCGTAGCCGGCGGTGAAATCCAGCACCAGCCGGTGCTGCACGCCGAGCGCCTCGTTGACTGCGAGCCCCCCGGCCAGTGCGCCCGAAATCGCCATCGCGATCATGGTGATGCGGGCGGGCGAGATGCCGGCATAGGCCGCCGCGCGCGGATTGGCGCCGACGGTGCGGATCGCATAGCCGAGCCGCGAGCGCCAGATCAGCAGCCAGACCGCGAAAAGCGCCGCCAGCGCGAGCAGGAAGGCGCCGTTCAGCGGCGTCGCCGGCAGCGCGATCCCCAGCGGCGCGAGCAGCTGGTGCATCGGCGACAGCACGGCGGAGGCCGGGAAATCCGGCGTCTCCGGCTGCATCGAGCCGGCCTTGCCCATCACCTCGCGCAGCAGATAGACGATCAGCGTCGCGGCGACGAAATTGAGCATGATCGTGGTGATGACGACATGGCTGCCGCGCCGTGCCTGCAGCCAGCCGGGAATGAAGCCATAGAGCGCGCCGCCGGCCGCCGCCGCCAGGATCGCGAGGGGGGCGGCGATGACACCCGGCACGGCACCCAGAACCGTGCAGGCGAGCGCGGCGGCAAGGCCCGCGATCGTCGCCTGCCCCTCGCCGCCGATGTTGAACAGCCCGGCATGATAGGCGACCGCGACGGCCAGCCCCGTGAAGATGAAGTTGGTCGTATAGTAGAGCGTGAAGCCGATGCCCTCGGCGCTGCCCAGCGCGCCGCGCAGCAGCAGCGCCGTCGCCTCCAGCGGGTTCTCGCCGATGCCGATGACCACGAGCCCGGCGACCAGCAGCGCCGCCGCCACCGACACCAGCGGGACGAGCGCGGTATCGGCCCAGCGCGGCAGATCGAGAGGGGCGGCGCTCATGCGCTCAACGACACGTTGCCAGCGGAATCGAGCGGGAAGAACGGATTGTAGGCCAACTCCCAGAGATGGCCGTCAGGATCGGAAACATAGCCGGAATAGCCGCCCCAGAACACTTTTTGCGGGTTCTTGACCGCACGCGCCCCCGCCCCGACCATTTCGGCGAAAAGGCGATCGACTTCGCCTTCGCTGCGCAGATTGTGCGCCAGCGTGATGCCCGAAAAGCTGGCCTGACCATCCGTGACCCCAGCATCCTTCGCCAATTCGGCGCGCGGAAACAGCGAGAGGCCGATCCCGTTCAGCTGGAAGAAGGCGACGGTCTCCTGCCGGGGCTCGATTTCCAGCCACCCGAGGCCGGCATAGAAGCGCCGCGAGCGTTCGAGGTCGCCGACGCCGAGCGTCACCAAGGTCAGCCTCTGTTCCATCACGCCGCCTCGTCCGTCACGCCGGCCATCAGCAGGCCGAGATCGCGCTCGTCGGTCGCTTCCGCCGCCCGTTCGCCGGTGATGCGGCCGCCGCACATGGCGAGGATGCGGTCCGACAGCGCCATCACTTCCTCCAGCTCGACCGAGACGAGCAGGATGGCGACGCCCGCATCGCGCAGCGCGATCAGGCGCCGATGGATGAACTCGATCGCGCCGATATCGACGCCGCGCGTCGGCTGGCCGACGAGCAGCACCTTCGGCGCGCGCTCGATCTCGCGCGCCAGCACGATCTTCTGCTGATTGCCGCCGGAAAACTTGGCCGTCTTCAGCGCCGGGTCGGGCGGGCGGACATCATAGGCCGCGAAAGCCTCGCGCGCATGGGCCTCGATCCGGCGCGGGGAGAGAAACGGGCCGGCACCATAGGCGGGATCGTGCTGATAGCCGAGGATCGCGTTCTCGGCGGCGGTGAAGGCGGTGACGAGGCCGCTGCGATGGCGGTCCTCGGGGATATGCATCAGCCCGCGCCGGCGCAGTTCAGCCGGGTGGCGCTGGGCCGCCGAGAGGATCTCGCCGCCCAGCCGGATGACGCCGCGGGAGGGCTGGACGAGCCCGGCCAGCACGTCGAGCAATTCGCTCTGGCCGTTGCCGGCGACGCCCGCGATGCCGACGATCTCGCCTTCATGGAGGGTCAGCCCGACATCGCGCAGCACTTCGGCGCCGCGCGCATCGCGGCAGGACAGGCCGGCCGCCTCCAGCACCGGGGCGCCACGCGGGCGCGGGGTCTTTTCCACCCGCAGCAGCACGCGCCGGCCGACCATCGCCTCGGCCAGCGCGGCGGGGGAGGTCTCGGCGGTCGTCAGATGATCGACCATCTCGCCGCGCCGCATCACCGAGACCCGGTCGGTCACGTCCATGATCTCGCGCAGCTTGTGGGTGATCAGGATGACCGTCTTGCCCTGGTCGCGCAGCGCCCGCAGCAGGCCGAAGAGCTGGTCTGCCTCGGGCGGCGTCAACACCGCGGTCGGCTAGTCGTGGATGTGAATCTGCGCGCCGCGATAGAGGGCCTTCAGGATCTCGACGCGCTGCTGGAAGCCGACCGAAAGCTCGCCCACCAGCGCATCGGGGTCGATGGCGAGACCGTATTGCGTCGAGAGCCGGGCGAGTTCGGCGCGCGCGCGGGCGAGCCCGCCCTTCAGCAGGGGCCCGTCCTCGGCGCCGAGGACGAAGTTCTCAACCACGCTCAGCGTATCCACCATCATGAAGTGCTGGTGGAACATTCCGATGCCGGCGGCGATAGCATACGCCGAGCAGCGGATTCGGAACGGCGCGCCCTTGACCCTGATCTCGCCGGAATCGGCCTCGTAGAAGCCGTAGAGAATTGACATCAGCGTCGATTTCCCGGCGCCGTTCTCGCCGACGATGCCGTGGATCGAGCCGGGCGCCACCGCCAGCGAGACATCCCT
>NZ_JBMDWH010000123.1:0-27872 GCF_048595345.1 Allobosea sp. | reverse complement strand
CCTCGCTGCTCGACGCCATCCGCAAGACCAAGGTCGTCACCGGCGAGGCCGGCGGCATCACCCAGCATATCGGCGCCTATCAGGTGACGACGCCGCTGGGCACCACCGTGACCTTCATCGACACCCCCGGCCACGCCGCCTTCACGGCGATGCGCGCCCGCGGCGCCAAGGTGACGGACATCGTCGTGCTGGTCGTGGCCGCCGATGATGGCGTGATGCCGCAGACCGCCGAGGCGATCCAGCACGCCAAGGCCGCCGGCGTTCCGCTGATCGTCGCGATCAACAAGGTCGACAAGGCCGACGCCAACCCGGACCGGGTGCGCGCCGAGCTGCTGCAATACGAGATCCAGGTCGAGACCCTGGGCGGCGAGACGCTCGAGGTCGAGGTTTCGGCCAAGACCGGCCAGAACCTCGACAAGCTGCTGGAGGCGATCTCGCTTCAGGCCGAAGTGCTCGAACTGCGGGCCAATCCGGATCGTCCGGCCGAGGGCACCGTCATCGAGGCCAAGCTGGATCGCGGACGCGGCCCGGTCGCGACCGTCCTCGTCCAGCGCGGCACGCTGCGCACCGGCGACATCGTCGTGGCGGGCGCCGAATGGGGTCGCGTGCGTGCCCTCATCGGCGACACCGGCGCGCAGATGAAGGAGGCTCCGCCCTCCATGCCGGTCGAGGTTCTCGGCTTCAACGGCACGCCCGAGGCCGGCGACCGCGTCGCGGTGGTCGAGTCCGAGGCCCGCGCCCGCGAGATCACCGATTACCGCGAGCGCCAGCGCCGCGACCGCCTCGCCGCGCGCGGTGCGGCCTCCGGTGCCGGCCGTTCGCTGGCGGAGATGATGCGCGAGCTGAAGGAAGGCGCCGGCCGCAAGGAGTTCCCGCTTGTCGTCAAGGGCGACGTGCAGGGCTCGGTCGAAGCCATCGTCGGCGCGCTCGAGAAGGTCGGAAACGACGAGGTGCGTGCCCGCGTGCTGTCCTCCGGCGTCGGCGCGATCACCGAGTCGGACATCACCCTCGCCCAGGCTTCGGGCGCGGTCGTGGTCGGCTTCAACGTCCGTGCGCACAAGGAAGCGCGCGAGGCGGCGGAGCGGGCCGGCGTCGAGATCCGCTACTACAACATCATCTATAACCTCATGGATGACGTGAAGGATGCGATGTCGGGCCTGCTGGCGCCGACGCTGCGCGAAACCATGCTCGGCAATGCGACGATCCTCGAGATCTTCAACGTCTCGAAGGTCGGCAAGATCGCCGGCTGCCGCGTCACCGACGGCACCATCGAGCGCGGCGCCAATGTCCGCCTGATCCGCGACAACGTCGTGGTCCACGAGGGCAAGCTCGGCCAGCTCAAGCGCTTCAAGGACGACGCCAAGGAAGTCGTGGCCGGCCAGGAATGCGGCATGGCCTTCGAGAACTACCAGGACATGCGCGCCGGCGACGTCATCGAGTGCTACCGCGTCGAGGAGATCAAGCGCAGCCTGTAAGGGCCGCGCCTGCTCCCTCGTCCTGCCTCCGGCAGGGTCCGGGCATCGTCCCGACAGCGCACGCATCTCGCCGAGAATGGCCGGGCAAGCCCGGCCATGACTCTTTCCATCGACCGTCCATCCGGTCCGATCCCGGAGAACGAGACTTATGGCCAAACCTGCAAAACCGTCCGGCCCATCCCAGAGGCAGTTGCGCGTCGGCGAACTGATCCGCCATGCCCTCGCCGAGATGCTGGCGCGCGGCGATATTCACGACGACGTGCTGGCCAAGCATGTCGTCACCGTGCCGGAGGTGCGCCTCTCGCCTGATCTCAAGCTCGCCACCTGCTATGTCATGCCGCTCGGCGGGCAGGATGTGCCGGCCGTGCTGAAGGCGCTCGAGCAGCACAAGAAGCACCTGCGTGGCGAGATCGCGCATCGCGTGAACCTCAAATACGCGCCCGATCTGCGTTTTCGCGCCGATGAAAGCTTCGCCGAGGCCGAGCGCATCGACGCCCTGCTCGATTCCGACCCCGTTCGCCGCGACACCCAGGTCCAGCGCCTGAGGATCGAGCAGGACGACATCTCCCCCGAAGACGACCGCCGTGACGATGACCGCTGAGAACCGCGACGAGACCGCCCCGCTGCCGGACGCCGCCAGGCCCCCGCGCCCCAAGCGCCGCGACGTGCATGGCTGGGTGGTGCTCGACAAACCGGTGGGGATGACCTCCACCCACGCCGTCAGCGTCGTCAAACGCGCCTTCTCGGCGAAGAAGGCCGGTCATGCCGGCACGCTCGACCCGCTCGCCTCGGGCCTCCTCCCGATCGCGCTCGGCGAGGCCACCAAGACGGTCCCCTTCGTCATGGACGGCCGCAAGGCCTATCAGTTCACCGTCGCCTGGGGCGTCCAGACCGATACGGACGATACCGAGGGCCGGGTCATCGCGACCTCCGATCTGCGCCCCGACCAGGCGGCGATCGCGGCGCTTCTGCCGCGCTTCACCGGCACCATCCTGCAGACGCCGCCGAAATTCTCCGCGATCAAGATCGCCGGCGAGCGCGCCTACGACCTCGCCCGCGACGGCGAGGAGGTTACGCTGGAGGCCCGCCCGGTCGAGATCGACGCGCTGACCATCGTCAGCCATGACGGCGCGACCACCACCTTCGAGGCCGAATGCGGCAAGGGCACCTATGTCCGCGCCATCGCCCGCGATCTCGGCCTGGCGCTGGGGTGCCTCGGTCATGTCGCCCATCTGCGCCGCACCCGCGTCGGTCCCTTCGCGGTCGCGCAGGCGGCGAGCGTCGAAACCCTGCGCGAGAGCCCGGAAAGCGCGCTCGCGGCGCTGCTGCCGGTCAAGGCGGCGCTGACGCTGATCCCCGAGATCGTCCTGCACCGCGACGCCGCCGCCCGCCTCAAGCGAGGCCAGAGCGCCCTGCTGCGCGGCGCCGGCGCGCCGGTCGAGCTTGAGGTGGCCTACGCCACCTGCGCCGGCACGCTGGTCTCGACGGGCTCGGTGCAGAACGGCGAGTTCGTCCCGCACCGGGTCTTCAATCTCTGATCTGAACGCCGAAGGCGTGATCGAACGCCGTGCGGGATTGTCTGACGGGAGGCGGCCTCAAGCCGCCCGCTTCAGCCCGTCACGTGCCCAGATTGCGGTCAGCGCCGCCACCAGCCGGTCGATATCGGCGTCCGAGTGGAAGGGCGAGGGCGTGATCCGCAGCCGCTCGGTGCCGCGCGGCACGGTGGGGTAGTTGATCGGCTGGACATAGATGTCGAAGCGGGCGAGCAACTCGTCGCTGATCGCTTTGCAGGTCTTCGCCTCCCCGACCATCACCGGCACGATGTGGCTGGGATTGGGCAGATGCGGAATGCCGGCGGCATCGAGCCGGCGGCGCAGCACCTGCACCCGATCCTGCTGGCGCTCGCGCTCGGCAGCGCTGCCCTTGAGATGGTCGATGGCTGCGATCGCACCCGCCGCCACGGCCGGCGGCAGGGCGCTCGAGAAGATGAAGCCGGAGGCAAAGCTGCGGATGAAGTCGCACAGCGCCGCCGAGCCGGTGATGTAGCCGCCGACGACGCCATAGGCCTTGGCCAGCGTGCCCTGGATCAGCGTGATGCGATGCTGCAGCCCCTCCCGCTCGGAGATGCCGCCGCCGCGCGGCCCATAGAGGCCGACCGCATGGACCTCGTCGCAATAGGTCATTGCGCCGAATTCGTCGGCGACGTCGCAGAATTCGGCGATCGGCGCGATGTCGCCGTCCATCGAATAGACCGATTCGAAGGCGACGAGCTTCGGCCGCGCCGGATCGAGCCCTGAGAGCTTGCGCCGCAGATCCTCGGGATCGTTATGGGCGAAGATCAGTTTCTCGGCGCGCGAGTGCCGGATGCCCTCGATCATCGAGGCATGATTCAGCGCATCGGTCAGCACGATGCAGCCGGGAATGCGCGATGCGAGGGTGGAGAGCGAGGCCCAGTTCGAGACATAGCCCGAATTGAAGATCAGCGCGGCCTCCTTGCCGTGCAGATCGGCGAGCTCGCGCTCCAGCAGCACATGGTAATGGTTGGTGCCACCGATATTGCGCGTACCGCCGGCACCCGCCCCGCTGCCGTCGAGCGCCTCGTGCATCGCGGCCAGCACCTTGGGATGTTGCCCCATGCCGAGATAGTCGTTGGAGCACCAGACCGTGACCTCTCTCGCGCCGCTCTCCCCGTGATAGGTCGCGAGCGGAAACCGCCCGGCCTGCCGCTCCAGATCGGCGAAGACGCGGTAGCGACCCTCCTGGCGCAGCCCGTCGAGCTCGCGGCGAAAAAACTGTTCGAAATCCATGGCCAGCCTCCTGCGGCGGGCTTCGTTTAGGCCCCGCGCGCGGATGAAGGAATGCTGCGCGGTGTCGCGGCCGGGCTGCGCTGGGCCTTCGCAGAGAGCCGGCCGCAAAGCCGCGCGGGGTTTGCTGGCACCGCTTTAGGCCGAGCCGTCCGCCAATTCCAGCAGGGTTTCCAGCAGCACCCTGATCGCCAGGCCGGCATCTGCCTCCGTCATGTTCTCCAGCGGCGAATGGCTGATGCCCTTTTCGTTGCGCACGAACAGCATCGCCACGGGGGCGATTGCCGCCATGGCCATAGCATCGTGCCCGGCGCCCGAGGGCAGGCGCCGCGCCGCGAGATTGCTGCCGCTGCGGGCGATGCCGGCGGCGAAGGCCTCCTGCAGCTCCGGCGCCATCGGCACGGCGGCCGCCTTGGCATAGGTCGTGATCGAGACCGCGACGCCACGACGCTGCGCGATCGCTTCGAAGCGTTCGCGGATCGCCGCGTCCATCGCGGCGAGCGTGGCGTCGAGGGGGGCCCGAAAATCGATGGTGAACTGCACCGCGCCGGGCACGACATTGGTGGCGCCCGGCTCCGGCCGGAAGACGCCGACCGTGCCAACCGCCTGGTCATGCGCGCCGGCCACCGCCTCCAGCGCCAGCGCCATCTCGGCCGCGGCCGTCAGCGCGTCCTTGCGCAAGGCCATCGGCACCGTGCCGGCATGGCCGGCCTCGCCCGTCACCCGCACCTGCGCGCGGCTCTGGGCGTTGATCGCGGTGACGATTCCGACCGCCTCGTTCTGGGCCTCCAGCACGGGGCCCTGCTCGATATGCACCTCGAGATAGGCGCGCAGCGAGCCCGGCGTGCGCGCCAGCGCCGCGATGCCGGCCGGGTCGCCGCCGAAGGCGCGCAGCGCCTCGCCCAGGGTGACGCCGTCCTCGTCCTTCGCGTCGAGCCAGGCCGGGTCGTGATGGCCCGCCAGGGCCTCGGAGGTCGACAGATGCGTCGGGAAGCGGACATTTTCCTCGTCGCCGAAGGCCACCACTTCCACGGGGAAGGGCAGGGCGATGCCGGCGTCGCGCAGCGCCTGCATGGTAAGGATGCCGGCGACGACGCCGAGATTGCCGTCGAACCGGCCGCCATCCTTCACCGTGTCGATATGAGAGCCGATCATGACGGCCGGCGCGCCGGGCACCGTGCCCTCGCGCCGCCCCTGCACCGAGCCGGCGGCGTCGATGAAGGCGGTCAGCCCCGCCACCTCCATCGCTCCTTTCACCCATTCCGCCGCCTGCCGATGCGCGGGTGAGAGATAGAGCCTCGTCAACTTGCCGGGCTCGTCGGTGAAGCGGTTGAGCCCGGCCAGCGCGGCGAAGGCGCGGGCGCCGAGCACGGCGGCGGAGGGGAGTGTCTGGTTCATGGCGGGAAGGCGAGCCGAGGCTAGTGTGAGGGTGGCGGGGCGGTGGCAGAGTGTGGCAGCGTTGCCGCCGGGAAACCCACGTCAATAGGTGGCGCGGCCTCCAGAGAGGTCGAACACGCCCGCCGTCGTGAAGCTGTTCTCGGCGGAGGCGAGGAAGGCCACCATCGCAGCGACCTCCTGCGGCTGCAGGAAGCGCCCACGCGGGATCTTGGCGAGCATGTAGCCGATATGCTCCTCGCTCATCTGGTCGAAGATGCGCGTGCGCGCGGCGGCGGGCGTGATGCAATTGACGGCGATGTCCCTGTCCGCCAGCTCCTTGCCGAGGGATTTGGTCAGCGCGATCACCGCCGCCTTCGAAGCCGAATAGGCCGAGGCGTTGGGGTTGCCCTCCTTGCCCGCGATCGAGGCGACGAGGACGATGCGCCCGTAATTGCGCGCGATCATGCCGGGAACGACCGCGCGGCAGCAATGCAGCGTGCCGTCCACGTTGAGCCGCATGACACGGGCCCAATCCTCCAGCGGATACTCCCAGGTCTTGTGGTTGGGCCCGGCGATACCGGCGCTGGTGACGAGGATGTCGATGCGGCCATGCGCGCGCTCGAGCGCCTCGGTCGCGGCCTGCACCGCCGACGCATCGGTGACGTCCACGGCCTGTCCGGTCGCGCCCTGTCCGATCTCGGCTGCCGTGCGGGCTGCGAGCGCGCCATCGACATCCCAGATCGCCACGGTGGCGCCACTGGCAGCGAAGCGTTCGGCCACGGCTCGGCCGATGCCCTGGGCTCCTCCGGTGACGATGGCGACGCGCCCGTCGAGATCGATGCGGTTCACCATAGGCTTTCTCCTCGATGGTTCGGCAGGCGCCCAGGCTTGCCGTTGCGCGCATCAGAGCGGATTGCGCGGCCCCGATCAATCTGCCCCGCCTCGCCGCGCATTAACCCATTCGGCCCAGCCCGCAGGCCGGGTGGGGGGCGCGAGTTGTCCCGAATTGGGTCTCTGTGTCCCGGCTCGTGCCGAATTAAATCAAATTGTCAGTAATCGATCGACTATTGAATAACGAACATCAAGGAAGTGTATCGACCTGGAACGATATTGCGATATTGCATTGCAGCAAGCGTTAAGTGGTGATCGTCAATCGAGTGAAGATGAAATTCACCCTTTAGTCGAGTTGATCTTGACCGCAACGGTTTGGCTCGCGACATGATGGTCGCCATGAGCCTCTTTCACCTGTCCGGATCGAAAACGACGGTGCCGCGAGCAATTGCGCTGCCCCTGGCTGCTGACGCGGACGGCCGCAAGCGCGGCGGCTATGTCAGGCGCGACATCGGCGGCATCGGCGTTGCCGTCGTCAATCGAGGCACCGCGATCACGGAGCTGGCGGAGGCCGTCATCGAGGGCGGGCACGTCAAGCTCGCCTTCTGCAACGCCAATCTCGTCAACGTGCTGGCGGACGAACCGGCGCTCCAGCGCAGTCTCTCCACCTTCCTGGTGCTGGCGGATGGGATCGGCGTCGATATCGGCAGCTGGCTGCTCTACGGCGCGCCCTTTCCCGACAATCTCAACGGCACCGACTTCTTTCCGGCCTTCTTCGCTTCCCAGCCCCGCACCTTGAAGGTCGGTCTGCTCGGCGGGCGCCCCGGTGTCGCCGATCGCGCGGCCGAGCAGCTGGCGCAGCGCTATCCGCAGCATCGCTTCGCCGTGTTTTCGCACGGCTATTATGCCCCGGAGGAGGAGCCGGCCCTGCTGGACCGAATCCGGCAGCACCGGCCCGATATTCTGCTCGTGGCCCTCGGCAATCCAATTCAGGAGCGCTTCATCGCAGCGAAACTGGGTCCGCAGCATTGCTCGGTCGCGGCCGGCGTCGGCGCGCTGTTCGATTTCTTCGCCGGCGAGGTGCAGCGCGCCCCGGCGGCATGGCGCCGCGCGAGGCTGGAATGGGTCTATCGCCTCTGGCTTGAGCCTCGCCGGCTGTGGCGCCGCTACGTGCTGGGCAATCCGGCCTTTATGCTGCGCATGTGCCGCCAGTATTTCTTCGGCCGATAGACCATCGCACGTCCGAACGGACGCTGTCCCGATGCTCCAAGATCGTGCTGGGTGCTCTCGCCCGCGAGCCGGCCGGTCCCGTCCTCTGATGGCGGGGCTGCGGCGGATTCCTCTTTCCGCCCCGATGCTCTAGGTTGGCCGCGCGCGCCGAAGGCGTGTCCCCGGAGAGTCGGAAGGCCGATCATGCGCATCGAGAACGACCCGAAGCTCGATTTCCGAGATGTGCTCATCCGGCCCAAGCGCTCGACCCTCGGCAGCCGTGCCGAGGTCGAGGTTCAGCGCAGCTTTCGTTTCGCGCATACCGGCGGCGAATGGACGGGTTTTCCGTTGATCGCGGCCAATATGGACGTCGTCGGCACCATGGCGATGGCGCGCGCCCTGCTGAAGCACGGCGCCATGGTCGCGCTGCACAAGCATTACGATGTCGAGGAGCTGATCGCCTTTTTCAGCGAGCCCGATTCCGCCAACGCCTTCTACTCGCTGGGCACGACGCAGGCCGATCACGACAAGCTGAAGGCCGTCCATGCCCGCGCGCCGATCGCCAAGATCTGCCTCGACGTCGCCAATGGCTACACCGAGAAGTTCGTCGACACGGTGAAGGCGACGCGCGACGCTTTCCCCCAGGCCGCGATCATGGCCGGCAATGTCGTCACCGGCGACATGACCGAGGCGCTGATCCTGGCGGGCGCCGACATCGTCAAGGTCGGTATCGGCCCCGGCTCAGTCTGCACCACCCGCAAGATGACCGGCGTCGGCTATCCGCAGCTGTCCGCGATCATCGAATGCGCCGATGCCGCCCACGGGCTGAAGGGCCTGGTCTGCGGCGATGGCGGGCTCACCGTGCCGGGCGATCTCGCCAAGGCCTATGGCGGCGGCGCCGATTTCGTGATGATGGGCGGCATGCTCGCCGGCCATGACGAATGCGAGGGGCAGATCCGTTACGAGGAGCGCGAGGGCGAGCGCGTACCGGTGGCGATGATCTTCTACGGCATGTCTTCGGACACCGCGATGAAGCGCTATTCGGGCGGTGTCGCGCGCTATCGCGCCTCCGAGGGCAAGACCGTCGAGGTGCCCTATCGCGGCCCGGTCGAAGGCACCATGCTCGAGCTGATGGGCGGCGTTCGGTCCGCCATGACCTATATCGGTGCGGTCCGGCTGAAGGAGATGCCCAAGCGCACCACCTTCATCATGGCGGGCAGCCAGCTCAACACCGTCTTCGGCAACTGACCCGCAGGCTGCAACGCCCCCCGGCGGAAAACCGATTCCTCTTTTCGCCGCAGCCCCTATAGTCCGCACTTCGACACGGAAAAGCCGCAAAGGCTTCGGGGAGACGACACTATGACGATCAGGATTCTGGCGGCTGCCGCGGCTCTGGCCGCCACCGCGACAGTGGCCCAGGCCCAGCAGCTGGCGCCGAGCCCGACGCTCGATGCGGTCAAGGCCCGCGGCCATCTCGAATGCGGCGTGCATCTGGGCCTGCCGGGTTTCTCTTTCGCCAACGACAAGGGCGAATGGAGCGGCCTCGACGTCGATTATTGCAAGTCGCTGGCCGCCGCCATCTTCGGCGACGCCACCAAGGTGAAGTTCACGCCCACCTCGGTCCAGCAGCGCTGGCCGATCCTGCAATCGGGCCAGGTCGACGTGCTCGCGCGCAACTCGACCATCACCTTCTCGCGCAACGCGACACTCGGCCTCAATTTCCAGGGCATCAATTTCTACGAAGGCCAGACCTTCATCCTCCGCAAATCCACGGGCGTGAAGGAGGCCGAGGGCCTCGATGGCGCTTCGGTTTGCGTCGCCGCCGGCTCGACCGAGGAGAAGAACGCGGCGGACTGGTTCCGCGAGCGCAACCTCAAGGTCACCATCACCAATTTCCAGAAGAACGACGATGCCATCGCGGCCTATGACGCCGGCCGCTGCGACGCCTACACCGCCGGCGTCGGCGCGCTCGCCGGCCAGCGCATCAAGCTCAAGGCCCCCGACGACCATGTCATCCTGACCAAGCCGATCTCCAACGATCCGCAGGGCCCGGTGACGCGCTGGGGGGACGAGCGCTGGCAGCTGATCGTGCGTTGGGTGCTGAACGGCACCATCGCGGCCGAAATGCTCGGCGTCACCTCCAAGAACGCCGAGGAGATGAAGGCGAGTTCCAAGAACGCCGAGGTCCGCCGCCTGCTCGGCGCCGAAGGCGGCTTCGGCCCGATGATGGGGCTCTCCAACGACTGGATGCTCAACGCGATCAAGCAGGTCGGCAATTACGGCGAGAGCTATGAGCGCACCGTCGGCATGGGTTCGCCGCTGAAGCTCGAGCGCGGCCAGAACCAGCTCTGGACCAAGGGCGGCGTGCTCTTCACCCCGCCCTTCCAGTGAGAGAGGCGGCGGTTTCCAGCCGACACGGAAACACGCCGTCATCCCGGACAAGCCGCGTCAGCGGCGCCGATCCGGGGTCCATGCCTGAACGGTTCCGGCATGGATCCCGGGTCTTCACTTCGGTGCGCCCGGGATGACGGCGCGTTCGAGACGCAAGGTGCGAGGCCTCGCGGCATGACTGTCTTATCGATCCTCAACGACAAGCGCGTGCGCGACTGGGTCTACCAGATCGCGCTCGTCGTCGGTCTCGTCGCGCTCGTCGTCTTCTTCGTGCGCAACGCCTCGGAGAACATGGTCAAGGCCGGCATCGCCTCGGGCTTCGGCTTCCTCTGGCGCAGCTCGGGCATCGAGGTGCCCTTCGTCCTCACCGGCTACACCCAGGCCGACAATATCCTCGGCCTGTTCTGGGTCGGCGTCGCCAACACGATGCTGGTCAGCGTCATCGCGATCGTGCTGGCGACGTTGCTGGGCTTCGTTCTCGGCATTGCGCGGCTCTCCTCGCACTGGCTGCTCTCGACCATCGCCGGCGCCTATATCGAGTTCGTCCGCAACATCCCGCTGCTGTTCTTCGTGCTGTTCTGGTATTTCGGCGTCATCGCCGCCCTGCCGCAGCCGCGCCAGAGCATCGGGCTGTTCGGCGTCGCCTTCCTCAACAATCGCGGCCTGACGATCCCCTTGCCGGACGGCATGGAGGCCCTTCGGATTGCGGGGCTCGTCATCCTCGCCTGCATCGTCGCCTACGCCGCCTTCTCCGTCTGGGCCCGCAAGCGGCAGGAACGCACCGGCCGCCATGCGCCGACCTTGCGCGTCGGGCTGTTGCTCCTGCTCGTTCTTCCGGCGGTGGCGCTCGCCTGGGCGTGCCTCGCCACGCGCTGGGACGTGCCGGCCCTGCGCGGCTTCAATTACCGCGGCGGTTTCGTCGTCATTCCGGAATTCGTCGCGCTGCTGGCGGCGCTCGTCACCTATACGGCGGGCTTCATCGCGGAGATCGTGCGCGGCGGCATCCAGTCGGTCTCGCATGGGCAGACGGAAGCCGGCGCCGCGCTCGGCCTGCGCCCCGGCCAGATCCTGCGGCTCGTCACCATCCCGCAGGCGCTGCGGGTGATGATCCCGCCACTGACCAACCAGTATCTCAACGTGCTGAAGAACTCGTCCTTCGGTGCCGCCATCGCCTATCCAGACCTTGTCAGCCTGTTCATGGGCTCGGCCCTCAACAACACCGGGCAGGCGATCGAAATCATCGCCATGACCCTTGCCGTCTATCTCGTCATCGGCCTGGCGGTTTCGGCACTGATGAACTGGTACAATGCGCGCATCGCCCTGGTGACCCGATGAGCGGCTCCGGCACACTCGCCCTCTGGCGCCACCGGCTGTTCGGCACGCCGCTCACCGCGCTCGTCACGCTCCTGCTGGCCTTCGCGATCGCCTGGGCGGCCGTTCCGCTGATCCGCTGGGCGCTCATCGACGCGACCTGGCGCGGCACGACCCGGTCCGACTGCACGGCGGGCGGGGCGTGCTGGGTCTTCATCCGCGCCCGCTTCGGCCAGTTCATGTATGGGTTCTACCCCGCCGATCAGCGTTGGCGGCCCGATCTGGCCGGCATCGCCCTGGCGCTCGGCATCGCCGCGGTCGTGCTGGCGCCGCAGCGGCTGAAGCTCGGCCTCGGCCTTTCTCTGCTGGTGATCCTGCCGCCGCTGGGCATCTGGCTGATCGGCGGCGGGGCGGGCCTTCGCCCCATCGAGACGCGCGATTGGGGCGGGCTGATGCTCACCCTTTTCATCTCGGTCTATGCGAGCCTGATCGCGGTTCCGCTCGGCATCCTGCTCGCGCTCGGGCGGCAATCGCAGCTGCGCGTGGTCAGGCTCGTCAGCGTCATCTTCATCGAGTTCTGGCGCGGCGTGCCGATCATCGCCGTCATCTTCCTGGCCTCTCTGCTGCTGCCTTTGATCCTCCCTGGCGGCCTCGACATCGACCGGCTGGCCCGCGCCGTGATCGGCCTCGGCCTCGTCATCGCCGCCTATATGGCCGAAGCCGTGCGCGGCGGCCTGCAGGCCCTGCCGAAAGGCCAGCGCGAGGCGGCGACGGCGCTCGGCCTCACCTATTGGAAGGCGACGGGGCTGATCGTGCTGCCGCAGGCCTTGCGGATCTCGCTGCCGGCGATGACCAACGAATTCATCGCCCTGATCAAGAACACGACGCTGGTGCTGGTCGTTTCGATCCTCGATCTGCTCGGCATCGCGCAGGCTTCTCTCGCCGATCCGAACTGGGTCGGCATGAATATGGAGGCCTATGCCTTCTCCGGCGCGATCTATTGGTTGATCTGCTTCGCGCTCTCGCGCTGGAGCCGTTCGCTGGAGAAGCGGCGCAGGCTCTGAACGCCGTCACTCCGGGGCGAAGCGCAGCGCACGCCCCGGAATCGTTGTCATGAGGAGGCGCTGGTGCCTGCCGTCGCCGATGCCCGAAGCGAGCCCGAGCATGACGCACGCTCGAGCCGGCAACAAAAAACCGGCCTTTCGGCCGGCTTTTCAGGTTCCGATGCGCAATGCGCTCAGGCCCGGACCTTGCTGCGGTCGCGGCGCCGGTCGGCGGCCGGTTGATAGGCGATGCGAGCGTGATGCGTGCAGTAGGGCATGCCGGTCTGCGAGCGGGCGCCGCAGAAGCGGAATTCCGGGGTGGTCGGGTCGCCCATCGGCCAGCGGCACATATATTCGCGCAGATCCATGATCGTGACCCGCTCGGAGAAGGGGATCACCACCTCCTCGGCCTGCTGCCGCTGGGGAGCGGCCTGGGTTTCGGCCTCTGCCTGCTCCTCGAAGCTCGGCGCCAGGGCATGGGTGCCGCGCGTCGGTGCGGGATTCGCCATCGGATGGCTCGGCGCGCGCGCCGGCGCCTTGCGCGGAGCCGTCGCGCGCGGCGCTGCCGGTGCCGCGGCGCTCTTGGCCCGGCCGGAAAGGCCCAGCCGATGCACCTTGCCGATCACCGCATTGCGCGTGACGCTCCCGAGCTCGGCCGCGATCTGGCTCGCGCTCAGACCATCGCTCCAGAGCTTCTTGAGCAGCTCGACCCGCTCGTCGGTCCATGCTCCGGCTTCGTTCATCCGCATCACCTGTCTGTCGGGGCGGCTTCGGAAGGAAACCGCCCGTGAGGGTGCTTCGCTCGGAATCCGAAGTCGCGGCTTCTGTCGCAGGGACAAAAACCGTTGCTGTCGCAACAGGACCGGACTGGGGACGCCGCACGAAATGTCGTATCTGACGAGGCCGACCATACAAGGGGCGGTGACTCGCGGACAAGAGTCGCCGAATCCGAAAAGATCTTTTCCCCAGCCGAATGCCGATTGCGGGGCCGAGCGAATCTTTTCGGCAACACTTGTCTGAGGCCGCCGCCGCCTCGAGAATTGACACGGCCGGCCGCTTTCATCATATTTATCCACAACGTCGCCGCCCGCTCGGGCGGCGCTTATGTTTTGCGGAAACGGGATCGCTCCCGATCGGGACCGGACGATGCGGATGACGGCGCGACGAGAGGTGGGTCGAGGGCTGCGACGATAGCGTCGTCGCCGGGTCGTCATGCGCCTGCAAGAGACAGGCGGTGTATCCCGATCGCATCTCGACCCCAGCGTCTTCCCGATCTCACCCGTCCCCCCGCGAGGATCTGACGTTATGGCCTCCGTTTCCGCTTCCGCCGCTCCCTCCGTCCTTCTGCCGACCTATGCCCGCGCCCCCGTCGCTTTCGAGCGCGGCGAAGGCGCCTGGGCGATCACGGCCGACGGCACCCGCTATCTCGATTTCGGCGCCGGGATCGCGGTCAATGCGCTGGGCCACGCCCATCCGCATCTGGTCAAGACCCTGACCGAGCAGGCCGGCAAGATCTGGCACACCTCCAACCTCTATGGCGCGCCGGATGGCGAGCGCCTCGCCCGGCGCCTCTGCGAGGCAACCTTCGCCGAACGGGTGTTCTTCACCAATTCGGGTGCCGAGGCGAATGAGTGCGCCATCAAGATGGCGCGGAAATACCATGCCGCGAAGGGTCATCCCGAGCGCTACCGCATCATCACCTTCGAGGGTGCTTTCCACGGCCGCACGCTGGCGACCATCGCTGCCGGCGGCCAGCAGAAATACATCGACGGCTTTGGCCCCAAGGTCGACGGCTTCGACCAGGTGCCCTTGGACGACGAAGCCGCGCTCCGCGCCGCCATCACGCCCGAGACCGCCGCGCTGATGATCGAGCCGATCCAGGGCGAAGGCGGTCTGCGCACCGTTCCGGGCCGCTTCCTCAAGCTGCTGCGCGCGCTCTGCGACGAGCACGGCCTGATGCTGATCTTCGACGAGATCCAGACCGGCGTCGGTCGCACCGGCCAGTTCTTCGCCCATGAGCATCACGGCGTGACGCCGGACATCATGTCCGTGGCCAAGGGCATCGGCGGCGGCTTCCCGATGGGCGCGTGCCTCGCCACCGAGGAGGCGGCTTCGGGCATGACGCTCGGTACCCATGGCACTACCTTCGGCGGCAATCCGCTCGCCATGGCGGTCGGCAATGCGGTGCTGGACGTCGTTCTGGAGCCGGGCTTCATCGACCATGTCCGCCAGACCGCGCTGCGGCTGAAGCAGTCCCTGGCGGAGCTCAAGGACCGGCATCCGGACGTCATCGCCGAGATTCGTGGCGAGGGCCTGATGCTTGGCCTCAAGCTGCACACGCTCAACACCGAATTCGTCAGCGAGGCGCGCGCTCAGGGCATCCTGGTCGTGGGTGCTGGCGACAATGTCGTGCGTCTGCTCCCGCCGCTGATCATCTCGGATGCAGAGGTCGCCGAGGCGGCCTTGCGCCTCGACAAGGCCGCCAGCGCCGTCGAGGCCGGGCTGAAGCGGCCGGCTGCCGAGTAATCCATCTCTCCCAAGCGAAGGAAGCGCCCGTGACGCGCCATTTCCTCGATCTGTCCGATTTCTCCGGAAGCGAACTGCGCGCCATCCTGCGTGCAGGCGAGGAGATGAAGGCCAGGCGCCATACCCCCGCCGCCGCGGGCGACCGCCTGCTCGAGGGCAAGGTCGTCGCCATGGTGTTCGAGCAGCCCTCCCTGCGAACCCGCGTCTCCTTCGATGTCGGCATCCGCGAGCTCGGCGGCTCGCCGATGATGGTGACCGGCCGCGAGATCGAGCTGGGCGAGCGCGAGACCATCGCCGATACGGCGCGCGTCCTGTCGCGCTATGTCGATGCGATCATGATCCGCATGCTCGACCATGACGCCGTGGTCGAGATGGCGAAATACGCCTCGGTGCCGGTGATCAACGGCCTCACCAAGCGCCAGCATCCCTGCCAGGTCATGGCGGACGTCATGACCTATGAGGAGCGTCGCGGCGCCATCGCCGGCAAGCGGATCGCCTGGACGGGCGACACCAACAACGTGCTCACCTCCTGGGTCCACGCGGCCGGACGGCTCGATTTCGAACTCGCCATCGCGACGCCGGAGGAGCTGGCGCCGCCGCCGGCCCTCGTCCAATGGGCCAGGAAGCAGGGCGCCAGGATCACCCTGACCACCCGCCCCGAGGAGGCCGTCGAGGGTGCCGATTGCGTCATCACCGATTGCTGGGTCTCGATGGGTGACGACGACGAAGGCACCCGCCACAATCTGCTGCGGCCTTACCAGGTCGATGAGCGGTTGATGGAGCGTGCCGAGAAGGAGGCGATCTTCATGCATTGCCTGCCGGCGACGCGCGGCGAGGAGGTGACCGACGCCGTCATGGACGGGCCGCACTCGGCCGTGTTCGACGAGGCCGAGAACCGCCTGCATGCGCAGAAGGGCATCCTCGCCTGGTGCTTCGGCGGGGTGGCGGCCTGATGGCCGATCGCAGCGTGGACGTCTCGCTCGACGATCGAGTCGTGCCCTTCGCGGTGCCCGATCTCGATGTGCGCGGCCGCGTCGCGCGGCTGGGCGCTTCGATCGACACCATTCTGGACCGGCACGATTACCCAGCGCCGGTCGCCCGCGTGCTCGGCGAGGCCGCGGCGCTGACCGTGCTGCTCGGCACCGCGCTGAAATTCGAGGGCCGTTTCCAGCTCCAGACCAAGAGCGACGGCCCGATCTCGATGATGGTCGTCGACTTCAACGCGCCGGATAATTTCCGCGCCGTCGCCCATCTCGACGAGGCCAAGCTGGTGGAGGCGATCGCGCTCGACAGGCTCTCGACGGGGGATCTGCTCGGCGAGGGCCATCTGGCGATGACGATCGAT
The DNA here is from genome assembly GCF_048595345.1 of Allobosea sp. Classification (GTDB taxonomy): domain Bacteria; phylum Pseudomonadota; class Alphaproteobacteria; order Rhizobiales; family Beijerinckiaceae; genus Allobosea. The sequence goes on along the minus strand of NZ_JBMDWH010000123.1, from coordinate 11,560 downwards.
CAGGGTTCGGCGACGACGCGCTATCAGGGCATCGTCGCGCTTCAGGGCCAGAGCCTGGAAGAGGCGGCGCATCAGTATTTCCTGCAATCGGAGCAGATTCCGACGCGCGTGCGCCTCGGCGTCGGCACCGTCACCAGCGGCGGCAAGCCGCAATGGCGCGCCGGCGGCATTCTCGTGCAGTTCATGCCGCATTCGCCGGATCGCCTGCGCGCGGCCGACATCCACCCCGGCGACGCGCCGGAGGGGCACGACATCCTCACCAGCCAGGACCCGGATGGCATCGAGGACGATGCCTGGACCGAGGCGCGCTCGCTGGTCGAGACGGTCGAGGATCACGAGCTGCTCGACCCGATGCTGGAGAGCGAGCGGCTGCTCTATCGCCTGTTCCATGAGCGCGGCGCACGGGTGTTCGAGCCGGTGGCGGTTCGCGAGGCCTGCCGCTGCTCGCGCGAGCGCGTGCTGACCATGCTGCGCGGGTTCTCGCCGGATGATCGCCGGGCGATGATCGCCGATGACGGCAAGCTCGGCGTCACCTGCGAATTCTGCTCGCGCCGCTACTCTTTCGAGCCGTCCGAGGTCGAGGACGGGCAGGCGGCGGGTTCGTAACAGCGCCGGAGCCGGGACCGAGAACCCCTCTCCTGTAAGGAGAGGGTTCCCCCCGCAACGCGCAACGTCTATCCCCGGCACTCGGCCATCAGCTTGCGCATGAAGGCCTCGCCGGCCTGCAGCTGCTCCAGCGTGATGTATTCGTCGGGCTGATGCGCCTGGTCGATCGAGCCCGGCCCGCACACCACCGTCGGAAGCCCGGCCTTCTGGAAATGCCCGGCCTCGGTCGCATAGGCCACCGCGATCGTATCGTTGCGGCCGGAGAGGCGCATGGCGAGCCGCTCGGCGGTGGAGCCGGGATCGGGCGCCAGCCCCGGCACGTCGGAGGTCATGACCGTCTCGATCGCCGAGGAGGGCGCGGTCTGCCGCATCCGCGCCAGCACGCCCTGCGCCTTGGCCGCGAAACGCGCCGGCCCCGCCTCCGGGTCGGAGCCGGGCAGGGTGCGGATTTCCCAGGCGAGTTCGGCTCGGTCGGCGAGGATGTTGCGGGCGATGCCGCCATGGAACTTGCCGAGATGAACCGTCTCGAAGGGCGGGTCGAACCGGCCGCTGCCGTCGGGCCGCGTCTTCGCCTCCTCCTGCATGGCGTCGAGTTCGGCCGCCAGCAGCGCGCCGGCATGCACCGCGCTCGCCCCCAGATGCGGCTTGGAGGAATGGGCGGCAAAGCCCCTGATCGTCGTCAGGAAGGTGCGGATGCCCTTATGCGCGTCGGCGATGTCGAGCATGGTCGGCTCGCCCACGATCACCGCCGTCGGCCGGGGCAGCGTCCTGCCCATCGCGGCGATGCCGTCGACGACGCCGAGACAGGTCAACTCTTCGTCGTAGGACAGGAAGAGGTGGATCGGCGTGCGAAGCTCGGCGGCGAGAAAATCGGGCACCAGCGCGAGTGCCAACGCCACGAAGCCCTTCATGTCGACCGCGCCGCGGCCATAGGCTCGGCCGTCCTCGACATGCAGCGTGAAGGGATCGCGGCTCCAGGCCTGTCCCTCGACCGGCACGACATCGGTATGGCCGGAGAGGACCACGCCGCCCTTGTCCTGCGGGCCGAGGGTCGCGAACAGCGCGGCCTTGTCGCCCGTGGCATTGGGAAAACGGTGGCACGCCACGCCCCAGCCGGCGAGATAATCCTTGACGAACTCGATCAGCGGCAGGTTGGTCTTGTGGCTCACCGTGTCGAAGGCGACGAGGCGGGCGAGCATGTCGAGCGGCGCAAGCCGCTCGCCGGCCTTGGGGGCGGGCATCAGTGCAGAACCTTCTTCACATAAGGGGAATCGAGCGGGAACAGCGGCACGGCGATCTCGAGCGCCTCGCCGCGCTCGTCCTGCATGGCATAGGCGCCCTGCATCGAGCCATGCGGCGTCGCCAGCGGGCAGCCCGAAGTGTAGCTGAAGCTTTCGCCCGGTCGCAGCACGGGCTGCTGTCCGACCACGCCCTCGCCCCGCACCTCGTGGATGCGGCCATGGCCGTCGATGATCGTCCAGCGCCGGGTCAGCAGGCGCAGCGTCTGCCCGGACAGGTTCACGATCTCGATCGCATAGGCCCACACATAGCGGTCCTGGCCGGGCTCGGAATCGGCTTCCAGAAAGCGCGGCTGGGCCGTCACCCGCACGCCTTGCGTCTCGGCTGCGTAGATGGCTCCGGCCTGCGGCTCGCCGCTGTTCTTGCGATTTTGCGCCATGCCTCAGTTACGGGCGGGGCAGCCCGGCGGTCAATCCGTTGCGGCCGGGCATTAGGAGTGGACAAGTCGAGAGCGGGCCTCGCCGCCGCCGCCCGGCTCGCTTGGCGTTTCGGCCGCGCTTCGCTAGCAATGACCGATTATCCTCCGGACATCGCATGCTGCCTTTCAAGCCCGGCATCCAGCCAGACAGCTCCATCCACGCCTTCATCGAGCAGGGCGCGATCCGGCTCGCGCATCCGCCGGCCGATGGCCAGATCCAGCCGGCGAGCCTCGATCTGCGGCTGGGCGAGAAGGCCTATCGCGTTCGCGCGAGCTTCCTGCCAGGCCCCGAGCGCACGGTGCGCAGCCGCATCGACGATCTGTCCCTGCACGAGATCGACCTGACCCGCGGCGCGGTGCTGGAAACCGGCTGCGTCTACATCGCCGAGCTGATGGAGGGGCTGACCCTCCCCAGGGGCCTGCGCGCGGCGGCCAATCCCAAGAGCTCCACCGGCCGCCTCGATGTCTTCACCCGGGTCATCACCGACCGGGCCCGCGAGTTCGATCTCGTCGAAGACGGCTATGACGGCCCGCTCTTCATCGAGATTTCGCCCCGCACCTTCCCCGTGCTGGTCCGCAGCGGTTCGCGCCTGTCCCAGATCCGGTTCCGCGCCGGCGAAACCCGCCTCGACGACCGGGCGCTGGAGGCGATCCATCTGCGTGAGACCTTGGTCTCGGCGGCCGAGCCGTCTTTCCAGGGCGGAGTCGCGGTCAGCGTCGATCTGTCAGGCTTCGACGGGCTGCTGGGCTATCGCGGCAAGCATCATACCGCGCTGATCGATGTCGACCGCGTCGGCGCCTATCGCGCCAGCGAGTTCTGGGAGCCGATCCCGGACGACCGCTCGGGCGCGATGATCCTCGATCCCGGCCAGTTCTACATTCTCGCCTCGAAGGAAGCGGTGCATGTCCCGCCCGATTACGCGGCGGAGATGACGCCCTTCGACGCGCTGGTCGGCGAGTTCCGCGTCCATTACGCCGGCTTCTTCGACCCCGGTTTCGGCCATGCCGCCGCCGGCGGCCGCGGCGCCCGCGCCGTTCTGGAGGTGCGCTCGCGCGATGTGCCCTTCATCATCGAGGACGGGCAGATCGTCGGGCGGCTGGTCTACGAGACGATGGCGGAGCGCCCGGCTGCGCTCTACGGCGCCGGGCTGAAGTCGAATTATCAGGGCCAGGCGCTCAAGCTCTCCAAGCATTTCCTCGCCTGAGGCAGCCCCTGCCCTGAGCGCGGCCCGCCTGCGTCACCCGGGCGCTTTCATGGCACGCGCTTCGGCGCTATGCATGCGCCATGGCCGAGGTGGAACCCCGTTCGGAACCGGAAGCCCAGGCTCCCAGCCGGGCCGGGATCCTGCTGTTGTGCGGCGGGGCCTTCGCCCTGCTGCTGACGGGGCTTCTGCTCTGGTGGCGCGAGGGCACGCGCCTGTTCACCGATGGGCTGATCGCCACGCTCGTCGCCTGCTTCTGACGTTCCAGCCCCGCATCGGACCCGAAACCGTGAATCGCCGCCTCGTTCTGCCGCTGGTCGTCTTTCTCGTCGGTGCGCTGGCGCTGATCGGCGCCGCCATCCTCACCTTCTCGCCCGGGCCGCGCACCACCAGCAGCGGCACGGCCAGCGTGGGCGGGCCCTTCACCCTGACGACGCAGGACGGCAAGCCGTTGTCCGACACGGACCTGAAGGGTGCACCCTTCCTCGTCTTCTTCGGCTTCACCCGCTGCCCAGACATCTGCCCGACCAAGCTCTTCGAGATTTCCGAGGTGCTGCGCGCGGCCGGCGATGATGCCAAAGCGAAGAATCTGAAGGCGCTCTTCATCACCGTCGATCCCGAGCGCGACACTCCCGAGACGATGAAGAATTATCTCGGCTCCTTCGATCCGCGCATCATCGGCCTGAGCGGCGATCGCAACGCCATCGATGCCGTGATCAAGTCCTATCGCGCCTATGCCAAGAAGGTGCCGCTCAAGGACGGCGACTACACGATGGACCACACCGCTCTGGTCTATCTCATGGACGGCAAGGGCAGCTTCGTCGGCGCCTTCAATATCGAGCAGCCGCCGGCGCAGGCCGCTCAGGAATGGCTGCGCCACTCGTGAGCGGCTCGGCGGACTCCAGCGGCCGGCGCTGCCTGGCGAGGCCGTGCTCCGTCTTGGTCCAGCCGAAGCGGCAGGTGAAGAAGGCATAGAACGCCATCCATGCCGCGACGCAGACCAGCCCATAATAGATCGGCAGCAACGGCAGAACCCGCAGCAGTCGCGGATGGCCGAGCCGCAGCGCGCCCAAGGCCGGCGGCAGGAACAGGGCCGGGATGCCGAGGAGACCGATGACGGTGGCGAAGGCGGCGGTCACGGTGGTGAAGGCGCCGCTCGGAGACAAAAGCGTACCCTCCCAGATGGCGCAGGCCGTGGCGACCGCGAAGATCGGATAGCCTAGCGCGGTGACGATGGTGCCGATCAGCAGCGAAGCGAAGGCCAGGCTCGCCGACAGGCCAGCCTCCCGCAGCAACTGGACCGGCTCGCGCGAATGCGTCATGGCGGTCTGGAGATAGCCTTTGATCCAGCGCGAGCGCTGCCCCAGCCAGGCCCTCACCGAAACCGGAGCCTCCTCTCGGGTGCGCGACGGCAGATCCGCCATGTGATAGCCGGCGCGGGCGAGGCGAATGCCGAGATCGGCATCCTCCGTGACGTTCCAGGCGTCCCAGCCGCCGACCGCGCGCAGCGCCTCGGTGCGAAAATGGTTCGATGTGCCACCCAGCAGGATGGGCAACCCGGCGCGCAGCAGGCCGGGATTAATGACCTCGAACAGCCCGGCATATTCCAGCGCGAACAGAGCGGGCAGCCACCCTTCCCGCGCATGGTCGATCACGAGTCGGGCCTGAAGACAGGCCAGCTCTGCCGGCCCGCGCTGGAAGCGCGCTGCGGCCAGCCGCAATTGCTGCGGATCGGGAATATCCTCTGCGTCGAAAATGGTGAACAGCGCACCGCGCGCCTCGGCCAAGGCGAGATTGAGAGCACGCGGCTTGGTCCGGGGCAGGCCGGGCGGCACGACCGTGACGCCGATATGCGCAGGCAGCGCGATGGCGGCCAGCGCTTTCAGCATGCCGGCATCGTCGGCCTCGATCAGCAGCCGGATATCGAGCTTCGCCGCGGGGTAATCGAGCGCGGCGAGGCCCCGTAACAGCTGGTCGAGAACCTTTTCCTCGCGATAGAGCGGGATCGCGACCGTGTAGATCGGCAACCGGGCGTCGTCGAGCCGCCAGCGATAGGTGCGCCACAGATCCGGTCCCTGCGGATCCATCGCCGCGCTGAGCCGCAGGAAGATCAGGCCGAGAAAGACTGGGGAGATCGCCAGCGCGAGCAGGCAGAAGGTCTGGATCGGCGCGAAGGCCCCGCCCAGCGTCGTCGCCATCAGGGCGAGCCCCGCGGCGATGGTTTGCCCCCGGCTGGCCGGAAGCCTGGCGCTGATCCGTGCCAGCCCCGGCTCGTCGAGATTGGCGGCCTGCGTCGCGAGCGCAGCTCCATTCGCACGCCGCAGCGCCTCGGCGAAGCGGCGCGGCGTAGTGACCGCCACATCGCGCCGCCCGAGCGGGCCGGTTTGGATCATGGCACGCAGCGCCGGCGCTTCCGGCGCGAGCATGAAACGGTAGTGCCGAGCGGACCTCCCGCCGCAGGGCGCGATGCCTCCTCGCAGAATCCGTGCCGGCTCGCCTCCGGCGGCCAGTTCCACCATGTCGGCTTGAAAAGCCAGACCGAGTTCGGCCGCGAGCGCGCGGTAGTACTGCTCCTCGTCGGTCAGACCGAGTGCGAAAGCCTCTCTCACCGGGCAGGTCCGGTTGCGCACAGCAAGTCGCGCGGCGCGGGCCAGACCATCCGTCGAGACGCCATGAGCTGGGAGGAATGCCAATTCGACCGGTAGGGCCGAGCCATACCGGCGGTCGGAACCGCTCGCCTCTGCCCCCAGGACGTCCAACCCCGCCCGAACCCCACGCTACAAACCGCGCGGATCGCACGGTCGGCATGATCGTCCTTTGCCTTGGGGCAGGAGTCGAGTCGCTTGTTTGTGCAGGTGCGAAGCGCGGGAGGGTTTACCGCCCGGCCAGGATCTCCGCGACCTGCGGGATGTCCTTGTCACCGCGGCCCGAGAGGTTGACCACCATCAGATGGTCCTTCGGCTTCTGCGGGGCGAGATCGGCAACGCGGGCGAGCGCATGGGCGCATTCCAGGGCGGGGATGATGCCTTCCAGCCGGGAGATCAGCTGGAAGCCTTCCAGCGCCTCCTCGTCGGTGGCCGAGAGATAGGTCGCGCGTCCGATATCGTGCAGCCAGGAATGCTCGGGGCCGATGCCGGGATAGTCGAGCCCCGCCGAGATCGAATGGGCATCGGTGATCTGGCCGTCCTCGTCCATCAGCAGGAAGGTGCGGTTGCCATGCAGCACGCCGGGCCTGCCGCCGGTCAGCGAGGCGGCGTGGAGCCCGCTCGCGACGCCGTGGCCGGCCGCTTCCACGCCGTAGATCTCGACGCCCGGATCGTCGAGGAAGGGGTGGAACAGGCCCATGGCGTTGGAGCCGCCGCCGATGCAGGCGATCAGCGAGTCCGGCAGGCGTCCTTCGGCCTCCATCATCTGCTCGCGGGTTTCCTTGCCGATGATCGACTGGAAATCGCGCACCATGGCCGGATAGGGATGCGGGCCCGCGACGGTGCCGATGCAGTAGAAGGTCGTGCCGACATTGGTCACCCAGTCGCGCAGCGCCTCGTTCATCGCGTCCTTGAGCGTCTTGGTGCCGGATTCGACCGGGACGACCTTGGCGCCGAGCATCTGCATGCGGAACACGTTGGGCGCCTGCCGGGCGACGTCGACCGCGCCCATATAGACGATGCATTCGAGGCCATAGCGGGCGCAGAGCGTCGCGGTCGCGACGCCGTGCTGGCCGGCGCCGGTTTCGGCGATGATGCGCTTCTTGCCCATGCGCCGCGCCAGCAGGATCTGGCCGAGCACGTTGTTTACCTTGTGGGAGCCGGTGTGGTTCAGCTCCTCGCGCTTGAGATAGATCTTGGCGCCCGAAAGACCGGAGGTCGACTGGCTGCGAAAATGCTCGGTCAGGCGTTCGGCGAAATAGAGCGGCGAGGGCCGGCCGACATAATGCTTCAGCCCCTCGTTCATCTCGGCGTGATAGGCTGGGTCAGCCTTGGCGGCGTTATAGGCCTCCTCCAGCTCGAGAATGAGCGGCATGAGGGTTTCGGCGACGAAGCGGCCGCCGAACAGACCGAAGCGGCCATTCTCGTCCGGGCCGTTGCGATAGCTGTTGGGAGGGGTGGGGGCGTTCATGCGCTCAGGCCTTCTTTCTGGGCCGCGGCGGCCCTGCGGGCGGCCGCGACGAATTCCGCGATCCGGGCGGGATCCTTGACCCCCGGCGCGCTCTCGACGCCCGATGATACGTCGATGCCCGCCGGCCGGGTCACTGCGATCGCCTCGCCGACATTGGCCGGATCGAGCCCGCCCGATAGCATGAAGGACCGCGCAGGGTCGAGGCCGGCGAGCAGCGTCCAGTCGAACGGACGGCCATGGCCGCCGGGATAGGCGGCATCCTTCGGCGGCTTGGCATCGAGCAGGATCCGGTCGGCCTGGCCGGCATAGCGCTCGACCGCGAGCAGATCGGCAGCATCGGAGATGCCCAGCGCCTTCATCACCGGGCGGCCGCTGGCTTTTGCGAGACGGGCCACGGCCTCCGGCGCTTCCGCGCCGTGCAGCTGCAGCCAGTCGGGTTTCAGCATCTCAGCCATCTCCACAGCGCGCGCCTCCTCCCAGTCCACGATCAGCGCGACGATCTCCGCCTTGCCGCGCGCCATCCGGGCCAGATCGGCGGCCCGCTCGGGCGAGACGTAGCGCGGGCTGCGCGGATGGAAATTCAGGCCGATCATGTCGGCGCCGGTATCGAGCGCCGCTTCCATCGTCTCGGGCGTGGACAGGCCACAGATCTTGATGATCACGCTGCGGAACCTTTCTTCTCCGGCGCTCTTAGCATGGGGCGGCGGCTCGTGCATGCGGCATGGTCGTCGCACTTGCGACATCATCGCGCGTGAAGCCATTCTGGGCGGGGGAGGATGGAGCATTGCGCATGGGGCGGCGCGGGTTTTGGGTGCTGGCGGGCCTGCTCGCCCTGTCCGGCTTGGCCGTGACCGGCTTCTACGTCTTCACCCAGCCGCGCACCCTGCGCCTGGCGGCTGGGCCGTTGCGTTCGGAAGACGCCCGGATGGCGGCGGCTTTCGTGCAGGGGCTCAACCGCGACAAGGCATCGGTCCGGCTCCGCCTGATCCTGACCGAAGGGGCTGAGGACAGCGCGCGGCGCGTGGATGCCGGGGAGGCCGATCTCGCCCTGCTGAGGTCCGACATCGCCGTGCCCTCCACGGCCGATACGGTCTTGATCACCCGTCGCACCTATCCCTTCTTCATCACGACCAGGGAGACGGGAATCGGCCGCATCGCCGATCTGCGCGGCCGCAGGGTCGGCGTTCCGCGCGAGCCTGTCGGAAACACGGTGCTGCTGAAGCGTGTGCTCGCGCAATACGAGGTCGGCGCCGAAGAACTCCAGATCGTCCCGCTCGGCCAGGACGAGATCGTGCAGGCGGCGCGCGACAAGCGCATCGACGGCTTCTTCTCCATCAATGCCGTCGGCTCCCATACCAATAATGACGGGCTCAAGCGCCTGCGCTCGGCCTGGGGCGAGGACCCGGTCCTGATCCCGATCCGGGAGGCCGATGCGCTGGCCGCGCATTACCGCGCCATCGAATCCGGCGAGATCGTGCGCGGTGCGCTCGGCGGCGATCCGCCCCGGCCGGCCGAGAGCCTGCCGACGATCTCGATCACCTCGCGCCTTTTCGCCTCGCAAAGTCTCGACGACAATCTCGTCGGCGAACTCACCAAGGACATTCTCGGCCTGCGCCTGACGCTCGCCGGCGAAGTGCCGGCCATCGCCGCGCTGGAGACGCCCGCCACCGACAAGGACGCGCCGCTGCCGGTGCATTCCGGCGCCGCCGCCTATATCGACGGCGAGCAGGAGAGCTTCTTCGACCGCTATGGCGACTGGTTCTATATCGGCGCGATGGTGCTGTCCGGCGTCGGCACGGGCGGGGCCGCCCTGCTCGGCCGCGAAAGCGCCAATCGCCGCCGGCGTGCCATGCAGGGGCTCGACGAATTGCTGGAGCTGCTCGGCGTGATCCGCTCCTGCGAGGACGAGACGGAGCTGATGCGGCTGGGGCAGGAGGCGGACATGATCCTTAGCCGCGTGCTCACCGACTATGCCAAGGGCGATCTCGACGTCGCTGCGCTCGCCGCCTACCGCCTGGCCATCGACCAGGTGGGGCGCGCCGTGGCCGAAAGGCAGCGCCTGCTGGCGGAAATCTAGGCGCGTTCACCTTTCGGCGCCCCGCATGGTTGCCCAAATCCGCTTCTGCGGTTATGTGCAGCGCAACGAAATCCAGATTCACGTGAAACAGGCTGCGCCGGCGGGGCATTGCTCCTGACCGGCCCGTGGCCTTGAAGACAAGGCCACGCCCCGCATGTCCATGCGCAACATCGCGATCATCGCGCACGTCGACCACGGCAAGACCACGCTCGTGGACAAGCTGCTCCAGCAATCCGGCGCCTTCCGCGACAACCAGCGCGTCGCCGAGCGCGTGATGGACTCCAACGACCTCGAGAAGGAGCGTGGCATCACCATCCTGGCCAAGGCGACCTCGGTCGTCTGGAAGGATACGCGCATCAACATCGTCGACACCCCCGGCCACGCCGATTTCGGCGGCGAGGTCGAGCGCATCCTGAACATGGTCGATTCCGCCATCGTGCTGGTCGATGCCGCGGAAGGCCCGATGCCGCAGACCAAATTCGTGGTCTCCAAGGCGCTGAAGCTCGGCCTGCGCCCGATCGTGGCGATCAACAAGGTCGACAAGCCCGACGCGCGCACCACCGAAGTCATCAACGAGGTCTTCGACCTCTTCGCCGCGCTCGACGCCACCGACGAGCAGCTCGATTTCCCGATCCTCTACGGCTCGGGCAAGCAGGGCTGGATGGCGCCGTCGCCGGAAGGCCCGCAGGATCAGGGCCTCGCCCCGATGTACGACCTCATCCTCAAGCATGTGCCGGCTCCCAAGGTCGAGGACGGCCCGTTCCGAATGATCGGCACGCTGCTCGAGGCCAACCCCTATCTCGGCCGCATCATCACCGGCCGCGTCACCTCCGGCTCGGCCAAGCCGAACCAGACGATCAAGGTGCTCTCGGGTGACGGCACCACCGTCGAGACCGGCCGAATCTCCAAGATCCTCGCCTTCCGCGGCATCGAGCGCCAGCCGATCGAGGAAGCCGTCGCGGGCGATATCGTCTCCATCGCCGGCCTGGTGAAGGGCACCGTCGCCGACACCTTCTGCGACCCTTCCGTTACCGAGCCGATCGAGGCCCAGCCGATCGATCCGCCGACCGTTTCCATGACCTTCTCGGTTAATGATTCGCCGCTCGCCGGCACCGAAGGCGACAAGGTCACCACCCGCGTCATCCGCGACCGCCTGCTCAAGGAGGCTGAGGGCAATGTCGCGCTGAAGATCGAGGAAGCGACCGACAAGGACAGCTACATCGTCTCCGGCCGCGGCGAACTCCAGCTCGCCATCCTCATCGAGACGATGCGCCGCGAGGGCTTCGAGCTCGGCGTCTCCCGTCCGCGCGTCGTCTTCACCCGCGACGAGGCCGGCAAGCTGCTCGAGCCGATCGAGGAGGTCGTGATCGACGTCGACGAGGAGCATTCCGGTGTCGTCGTGCAGAAGATGTCGGAGCGCAAGGCCGACATGCTGGAGATGCGTCCTTCCGGCGGCAACCGCCAGCGGCTTGTGTTCCATGCTCCGACGCGCGGCCTGATCGGCTATCAGGGCGAATTGCTGACCGACACCCGCGGCACCGCGATCATGAACCGCCTGTTCCATGCCTATGAGCCCTACAAGGGTGAGATCGCCGGCCGCCGCAACGGCGTGCTGATCGCGATGGAGACCGGCGAGGCCGTGGCCTATGCCCTTTGGAACCTCGAAGATCGTGGCCCGATGATGATCGAGCCCGGCTGGAAGGTCTATCAGGGCATGATCGTCGGCGAGCACACCCGCGAGAACGATCTCGAGGTGAACGTGCTCAAGGGCAAGAAGCTCACCAACATCCGCACCACCTCGAAGGACGAGGCCGTGCGCCTCACCCCGCCGATCCGGATGAC
>NZ_JBMDWH010000122.1:0-29918 GCF_048595345.1 Allobosea sp. | reverse complement strand
TTGCCATGGTCAACGTGACCAATCGTTCCAATGTTGCAGTGCGGCTTCGTCCGCGAAAACTTCTCTTTGGCCATGACACCCTTGTCCTCGAAGGCGGCCCTCCGGGGCCTTGAAACCGCGTCGCATTAGGAGGTTTTGAAGCGGGATGCAAGGTTCCCGCTTCCCGTGTCGGCCCGGCGCGACGACGCGGCGGCTTGCGGCGGCCGACGAGCAAGCGCCGCTCCGACGGCCGTTACGGATTCGCACCGTTAGGCTCAGGGCATCACGGCGAAGCCCCTCGGACCCAGCGTGTAAAGCCGTTTGCTGACTGGAAAACCGCCATCGGGCGCTTGAGTCAGCGCCCGCAGCGCAGCGACTTGCGCAGCGTCGTCCGCGTCTCCGAAGGCGAGGATGTCGCGCGACGGTATGGCGATGGCGAGGTTGCGCGGCAGGTTCGGAACATTCTTCCAGGGATTTTCCAGCAACAGGATCGAGGCGTTGTAGTGGCCTTCGCCGAAATGGAACCTCCGCAACCTCCCGAACTCATGGATCTCGACCCGGTCGACGCGTCGGACCCAGTTGTCCAGAACCGCACGCAGCACATCCTTGTCGCTCATCCCGTACTGGCCGCCCTCCCCGACCGAGACGAAGCGGGTGATCTTAGGAAGATCGAGTGCCGCCGCGACGACGATGTCGCCCTCCAGCGGAACATGCAGCAGCTGAGCTTTGGGATCACCCTTCTGGCGGGCCATGGCGGCGAATTGCTCGACATAGGATCGATTCTTCATGACGGGGATCAGAGACGCGATGAACCGCGCGCGCTCGGCTTCACTCTTGGGAGCCGATCGGCCCGCGGCCGCCTCGACCACGCGTTGCGTCAGCTTGTCGAAAGCCTCCTGGCGGCTCTTCGCGTCCGGAAGAGCATTGAATTGCGCGCTGAGCGGAGCCAACCCCATCCGGACATCGTGACCGGCCGTCCTGAAAACCACGTCGCCGGCTTCGACGCGCACAGCGCTGACGCCCGCTCGACCTTCGAGCATGGTCATGATCAGACCTGCCATCTCGGTCTCGCTGAGCGGCCGAGCCTCGTTCAGCCTATCGCGCCCTATCGCTTGGGCGAGTGAAACCGGCGTACCGGCAAGCAAGGCTATGGCCGCGATCACGAAGACCAGTAAGCGCAACATGTCGAGTTCCCCAACCCGCAACCATGATTGCGCGAAGAGAACATAATGGCAACATTTTTATCGACGCAACGTCAGGAGATCCCGAACACGCGCCGATATCGCGCCACCGTCCCTGCATCGCCCGAGACTTTCTCGGGATTGTCGGAGAGCTTCACGGCCGGGCGCCCGTTCGCCTTGGACACCTTGCAGACCAGCGAGATCGGATCGAGGGCCGGCGAACCGTCCGGCGAACAGCCGACGAGATCGTTGGTAAGGTCCGTCCCCCAGCCGAAAGCCATGCGGACCTTGCCGTCGAAATGGTGGTAGACGCGCTCGATCGCCTCGACATCCAGCCCGTCGGAAAAGACCAGCAGCTTCTCGCGCGGGTCGCGCCCATGCTCGCGCCACCAGGCCATGATCGTCTCGCCGGCCGGAATCGGCGGCGCGCTGTCGGGCCGGAAGCCCGTCCAATCGGCCACCCAGTCCGGCGCATGGCGCAGGAAGCTCTGCGTGCCGAAAGCGTCGGGCAGCGCGATCAGCAGATTGCCGCCATAGACCTGCCGCCACTCGTCCAGCACGCGATAGGGCGCGCGCAGCAGCGCCTCATCCGATTCGGCGAGCGCGGCCAGCACCATCGGCAGTTCATGCGCATTGGTCCCGATCGCTTCCAGATCCGTATCCATCGCCAGCAGCACGTTGGAGGTGCCGGTGAAGGCGGGGCCGAGCCCTTCCTTCAGCGCCGCCACGCACCAGCGCTGCCACAGATGCCCATGGCGGCGGCGCGTGCCGAAATCGGAAAGCTTCAGGTTCGGCAGCTTCTGCAGCCGCTCCACCTTGTCCCACATCTTGGCCTTGGCGCGGGCATAGAGCACATCCAGCTGGAAGCGCTTCTGGCCGAGCATGACGCGGCGGGCGCGCAACTCGTTGATGATAGCGAGCGCCGGCACCTCCCACATGGTGGTGTGCGTCCAGGGCCCGTCGAAATGCAGCTCGTACTGACCATCGACCTTGTACAGCTCGTAGTCGGGCAGCTGGAAATCGGCGAGCCAGGCCATGAAATCCGGCGAGAACATCTGCGTCTTGCCGTAGAAGCTGTTGCCGGCGAGCCAGATCAGCTCGTTCTTGGTGAAGCGCAGCGAGCGCGCATGGTCGAGCTGCGCCCTGAGCTCCCCTTCATCGACGATGTCGGCGAGCCGGATATGCTTTGAGCGGTTGATCAGCGAGAAGGTCACCTGCACCTGCGGGTGGAATGCCCTGATCATCTGCAGCATCAGCAGCTTGTAGAAATCGGTGTCGAGCAGGCTGCGGATGATCGGATCCAGCCGCCAGCCATGGTTATAGGTCCGGGTCGCGATGTCGGTGTAGATCATGTCGGCGTCGGATCCGGGTCAGGCGTTCGGCGGGGCAGCGCGGCATCAGAACAACGCCGCGAGCCGTGGCGCAAGCGCCGGCCACGCGGCCATGCCCAGCGTCAGCAGCGTCAGCGCCACCAGCAGCACGCCGAGCAGCGGCAACACGGCTCTGAAGACCGCGCCCGCCGGAACCCGCATGATGCCGCTGACGACATAGACCAGAATGCCGAGCGGCGGCGTCAGCCCATGGATCATCAGGTTGACGACCAGCACGACGCCGAACTGCACGGGATCGAGCCCTGCCGCGATGGCGACGGGCAAGAGCAGCGGCGCCAGCAGCAGGATCGCCGCGCCGATATCGAGAAAGAGCCCCGCCACCAGCAGCACGAGATTGGCACCCAGCGCCACCGCCAGCGGCCCGGCTCCCAGGCTCGTGACGAGCCCGGCCATCTGGTCCGAGACCCGATCGATCGCGAGCAGAAAGGCGAAGGGGGCGGATGCCCCGATCAGCAGCCCGATCGCCGCCGCCTCGGCGGCCGCCTTGCGCAGGGCGAGCACGACGCCGCGGCCGTCCAGGCTGCGCAGCGCCAGGCAGGCGAGCCCGGCATAGGCCACCGCAAGCGCCGAGGCCTCGGTCACCGTCACGACGCCGAAGCGGATGCCGACCACCACGACGATGCCGAGCCCGATCGCCGGGAGCGCGCCGATCAGCGCCCTGCCCCGCTCGGCCGCACTCGCCCGCGGGGCCGCATCGACCACGCCGCGAACGGTGAGGTGGATGCCGATCGCTAGAGCGAGCGCGAGGACGCCGCCCGCGACGAAACCGCCCACCAGCAGCGAGCCGACGGAGAGATTGGTCGCGCTCGCCAGAATCAGGAAGGCGATGGACGGGGGAATGATGTTGTCCAGCATCGAGACGCCGGCAACGATGGCGGCCGCATGCGCGGGCGGATAGCCGCGCGCCACCAGGGTCGGCGCCAGCACCTTGGCGCCGAAGGCCGCATTGGCGATCGAGGAGCCGGAGGCGCCGGAGAACAGCACGCTGGACACCAGAGCCGTCTGGGCAAGGCCGGCGCGCCAGTGCCCGACGAGCGTCGCAGCGAACCGGATCAGCCGCTCGGCGAGCCCGCCCTGCGTCAGCAGTTCCCCGGCCAGCAGAAAGAAAGGGATCGCAAGCAGCAGGAACTTGCCGAGACCGCCGACGAGCGTCTGCACGATCGCCGGCTCCGGCATCGTGCCGCCGAAAGGCCCGGTCAGCGAGACCGCGGCGATCAGCGCGAAGGGCAGCGGCGCCCCCACGAGCAGGCCCAGACCGGCCGCGAGCGCGGCGATGAGGCTCGGGGTCGCGAACCAATCCGATGAGAGCTGCGCCAGACCGTAAAGTCCGCAGCCGAGGACGAGCGACGCCGCCATGCCGCGAACGCCGCGCTGGCGAAGGCCATGCAGTGCCAGCATCGCCAGCGCGAGCCCCCCGCCGATCGCGAAGGCCACGAAACGCAGCCATTCCGGCAGGCCGAGCACGGTCGAACGACCGCCGACGAGCGTCGCCACGCCCGCCCCGCCGAAGCACAGCACCAGCGCGCCGTGAACGGCGATGCCATCGGCCAGCACGTCGCAGGCGCTTTTGAGAGACGGAGGCAGCCAGCGCAGGAGGACGTCGAGCCGCATGGCCAGCGTGCCGCTGGCCGCGAGCGGCAGACCCACCGCGACGAGTGCAAGGAACAGCCAGGTCGCGAGTTCGTCCGACCAGGCAAATCCCGAGCCTGCGACATAGCGCGCCGCCACCGAGGCCATCACCAGCAGGAACAGCACGGCGAGCAGCGACCCGCCCAGCACCTCCAGCCCGGTGCGAAGCCCGGCCTCCAGCGTCGCCGCGCGCCTCACGGCCAGGTCTTTCGTGACTGGCTCGCCCATTCCCTCTCTCCGATGCACATCCAGCCAGTGGCGAGGCCTCGCCGAGACGTCAAGACAGGACTAGGGAAGCGCGCTTCCCCGCACTGCGATTGCCCACCCCCGCGATAAGGGTTATCCCCGCGCCGGATCAGGAACGACGACGAAATGCCATCCGAGACGCTGCCAGCCCCCGCCGCTTTCGGCTCCGGCCCCTCGACGCCCTGCGACCTCGCGGTCATCGGCGGCGGTATCAATGGCTGCGGCATCGCGCGTGACGCGGCCGGGCGCGGCGCCTCCGTGGTGCTGTTCGAGAAGGACGATTTGGCCAGCGCCACCTCCTCGCGCTCGACCAAGCTGATCCATGGCGGTCTGCGCTATCTCGAGCATTACGAGTTCCGTCTGGTGCGCGAGGCACTGATGGAGCGCGAGCGGCTCTGGGCGATCGCGCCGCACATCATCTGGCCGCTGCGCTTCGTGCTGCCGCACCACAAGGGCCTGCGACCGGCCTGGCTGCTGCGGCTCGGCCTGTTCCTCTACGACCATATCGGCGGGCGCAAGCGGCTGCCGCCGACGCGCACGCTCGATCTGGCCGCCGATCCCGTCGGCAAGCCGCTGAAGGACGACCGCGCCACGGCCTTCGAATATTCCGACTGTTGGGTCGAGGATGCGCGGCTCGTGGTCCTGAATGCCATGGATGCCGCGATCCGCGGTGCGGCCGTCCACACCCGCACGCAAGTCGTCTCGGCGACGCGCGAGGACGGGCTCTGGCATCTCGTCGCGCAGCGGCCCGAGGAACGCACCGAGATCTGGGCCCGCAGCCTCGTCAACGCGGCCGGCCCCTGGGTCGGCGACGTGCTGACCGGCGTCATTCACAACAATGCCAGCGCCGGCGTGCGCATGGTTCAGGGCAGCCATATCGTGGTGCCGCGCATCTACGAGCACGATCGCTGCTACATCTTCCAGAACGCGGATGGCCGGATCATCTTCGCCATTCCCTATGAGCGCGACTTCACCCTCATCGGCACGACCGATCGCGACTATCGCGGCGATCCGGCCGATGTCGCGGCGACGCCGGACGAGATCGGGTATCTCTGCGCCGCCGCGAGCGAGTATTTCCGCGCGCCGGTGACGCCGGAGAGCGTGGTCTGGACCTATTCCGGCGTGCGCCCGCTCTATGACGACGGCGCCTCCAAGGCGCAGGAAGCGACGCGCGACTACGTCCTCACCCTCGACGCCCCGGCAGGCTCGGCGCCGCTGCTCTCGGTCTTCGGCGGCAAGATCACGACCTATCGGCGCCTCGCCGAGGCCGCCATCGAGAAGCTGTCGCCGCATGCGCCCTGGGCCGCGCGCGCGCCCTGGACGGTGAAGGGCGCCCTGCCCGGCGGCGATTTCCCGGTCGACGGCTTCGAGGCGCTGCTGGACAGGACGCTGCGGGACCTTGCCTGGCTGGAGCGCCCCATGGCGACGCGCCTGCTGCGGATGTACGGCACCCGCGCCCGCGAAATCCTCGACGGGGCGAGCGGGCTTGCCGATCTCGGCCGGCATTTCGGCGCCGATCTCTACGAGCGCGAAGTGCGCTATCTGATGCGCGCCGAATGGGCGCGCCGCGCCGACGATGTCCTCTGGCGGCGCAGCAAGCTGGGACTGCGGCTCGACGGCGCCCAACGCGAAGCGCTCGACGCCTTCATGCAGGCAGCCTGAGAGAAAGCGGAACGGCGGGTCTTTCGCTCAGAGCTTGGCGGCGACGGCCGTGATTTCGATGCCGTAGCCGGGCGAGGCCAGCTTCGCCTCCACCGTGGCGCGGGCCGGCGCATGGCCCGGTGCCACCCAGGCATCCCACACGGCGTTCATCTCGCGAATCGTGCCGATATCGCTGAGGAAGATCTGGACGCTCAGGATCCGCTCCTTGCTGCTGCCGGCCTGCGCGAGCGTGTCTTCCAGCAGGGCGAGCACCTCGCGCGTCTGTTCCGTGAGCGAGCGGCCCTCGGTCTGCTCGGGGACATGGCCGGCGAGAAAGACGATGCCGTTGAAGATGGCGGCGTCGCACCAGCGGGCGGTCAGCCCGATTCGTTCGATGGTCATGGCGGCTCCCGAGCAAAGCGATGTGCCGGCTTCGCCCTCTTCCGGCCGCACGTCAAGCGGCGCACGCGACCGGCGCGGCTCGGTGAAAGCCCGATCGACCGGCGCGCGTCTTGCTCGTCAACCGCCGACCCCGATGGAAGAGGTTCGGCATGAAACGGATCGCGATCGCCCTGCACCATTCCGGCACAAGCGAACGGCAGGACATGTTGCGTCTGGCCGGCGCCGCTGCCCTGATGCTCGCAGCAGCCGCGAGCGGAATCGCCCTTCTGACGATGCTGACATTTCGCTGAAGCCGGCCCGATGGCTTGGTGGGCCGGCGAAAATTTGTCCTGTGCTGCTGCGTCCGGGCCAGCCCGATCATCCCGTGACGGGCCCGTCTGCCCCCTTGGCGCAGCCCCCCACCCCAATGTCCAGAGAGCCCTAGGGTTGAGCCCCTTTTGGCAGCGACATTGCGACGTCGAACTCTTCCATCTGCAGAACGCGCTCGCGCGACGACCGACCGCCCCGGCGCGTTTCAGGCGCCTGACGCAAAAGCATCGATCCGAAACCCGCGCGCCTCGAATCGGCGTTGCGGCAGACGGTTCAGCGACTGGGAAGGGCTGGAGCGGGTACCGGGAATCGAACCCGGGTATTCAGCTTGGAAGGCTGCTGCTCTACCATTGAGCTACACCCGCGACGGCGCCAAATTCCCTATCGGTGCGGGAGAAGTCAAGCCGTTGCCGGCGGAGCTGGCGCTGTTTCCGCAGCTTTGCGGTCATTTTGCCTCTCGTGCCGCCATCGGCACAGGCGGCCTCACAGATAGGGCGGCGTGCAGGCGCTGACCACGGTGCAGCGCTCGGAGCCGATATTGCGGAAGCGGTGCGGGATTCGGCTGTCGAAGAGATAGGCTTCCCCCGCCCGCAGCACCTTGACCTGGTCGCCCACCGTCAGCTCCAGCTCACCGGAGATCACCACGCCGCCCTCATGAGAGCCATGCTTGAGCATCGCGACGCCGGTATCGGCGCCCGGCTCGTAGCTTTCATGCAGGATCTGCAGGTTATGCGCCTTCGCATCGCCCACCTGCCGGAACGACATGCGACCGCGCCCTTCTCCGCCATTGACCTGATGCAGCCGGGACGTGAGGTCGATCAGATCGTCCGCGGCGAAAAACACCTGGTCCGGCGGCAGATGCGATTCGTCGAAAAAGTTGACCATCGTCATCGGGATGCCGTCGAGGATCTTGCGCAGCGATGCGACCGAGGGGCTGTTGCGGTTCTGCTCGATCAGCGAGATCAGGCTGTGCGTCACTCCCGATCGTGCCGCCAGTTCTCGCTGCGACAGCCCTGCCGCCTGCCTGATTTCGCGCAAGCGAGCGCCGACATCGAAACCCATTCCCGCTCCTTCCCGATGATCGGCTCGGCCGCGGTCGGCCATGATGCGGACACCGGGGCTTCTCGTCGCGACCCCGCTCGAGATTCCGAGCGGCGCCGACCGATCCCATACAAAAAACTCCGCCTGTCGAACAGGCGGAGTCTCGAGGCCGACCGGAGTGGCGGCGGGGTGGACCATCACGCGAACGGTGAGGGTCACGATGCTCCAAGGTCGAGGTGGAGCGAGCAATTCTGGCGAACCGCGGGTTCCCCTTTCAAGACAAGTCTCTAGCGGCGGCCGCGAGAGCGGATCTGGTAGGCGTCGTAATTGAACTCCGCCACCTGCTGCCAGAGCAGCTGCTCGTTGCGATAGGCCATCATGTGGTCGTGAAGCTTCTTGAACATGGCATTCTTGGCGCCGAGTTCCTCATAGAGCTCGTTGGCGGCCTTCGCGCAGGCATCCATGATCTCGGGCGAGAAGCCGCGCAGCTGCGTGCCGGAGGCGATCAGGCGCTTGATCGCGGCCGGGTTGACGTCGTCATATTTGGCGATCGTCAGCGCATTGGCCTGATGAGCGGCGGCCACGAAGACGGCCTTGTCGGTCGCGCTCAGACCGTTCCACTTGTCGCGGTTGATCATCAGCAGGATCGCCGAGGATCCCTCCCACCAGCCGGGATAGTAGTAATAGGGCGCGACCCGACTGAAGCCGAGCTTCTCGTCGTCATACGGGCCGACCCATTCGGCAGCGTCGATCGTGCCGCGCTCCAGCGCCGGGTAGATGTCGCCCGCCGCGATCTGCTGCGGCACCGCGCCGAGCTTGGCGATGACCTGCCCGGCCAAGCCGCCGATCCGCATCTTCAGGCCCTTCAGATCGTCCACCGTCTTGATTTCCTTGCGGAACCAGCCGGCCATCTGGGCATTGGTGTTGCCGATCGGCAGACCGACGACATTGTACTGCGCCAGGAGCTCGTTGAAGAGCGCCAGCCCGCCGCCCTGGAAGAACCAGGCGTTCTGCTGGCGGGTGTTGAGGCCGAAGGGCACGGCGGCCCCGAAGGCGAAGGACGGATCCTTGCCGACATAATAGAACGAAGCCGTATCGCAGCACTCGACCGTCCCGTTCTGGACGGCATCGAGCGCCTGCAGGCCGGGCACCACTTCGCCCGCTGCGAAATGCTGAAGCTGGATGCGCCCGCCGGACATGTCCGACACGGCCTTGCTGAAGATCTCGCCGGCCCCGTAGACCGCGTCCAGCGCCTTGGGATAGCTGGAGGTCATGCGCCAGGTGATAGCGGCGCCGGCCGGCGCCTGCGCGCCAGCGGAGGAGGCTGCGATCGCCGCCCCTGCCCCGGCCAGGCCGGCCGCGAGCATGTCACGTCTGTTGGTCATCTGCGTCTTCTCCCATGGTGGCCACTCTCGGACGGCGCTGTCGGCGGGCCTTGGCTCGACAGCGCTGGTGGGGATGGAGCGTCGCGGACAATCGCCGCGATGGCACAGGGCGCGGTTCTGATGCCGCGCTCGCAGGGGCCGTTCCGCTCAGCTGAAAGAGGCTTCGAGCATCTCCAGATAGTCGGCGGCGCTCGCCGGGCGGGGATTGGTCGCGCTCGAATGGTCCTTGGTGGCTGCTTCGGCGATGGCCGGCAGCACCTCGCGCGGCAGGCCCATCTGCAAGAGACTGCCGGGCATGCCGAGCCGCTTGACGAGGGCCGCGATCCAGTCGGCGAGGTCGGTCTCGGCGGGCAGGTTCAGCGCCGCACGGATCGCCGCGTATTTCGCCTCCGCCGCAGGCGCGTTGAAGCGCAGCACCGCCGGAAGCAGCACCGCGTTCAGCGTGCCGTGATGCAGCGAGACGTCCTTCAGCCCCCCGAGCGGATGGGACAGCGCGTGAACCGCGCCGAGTCCCTTCTGGAAGGTCAGGCCGCCCTGCAGCGCCGCCATCATCATCTCCTTGCGGGCCTCGCGATCCGCACCGTCCTGGACCGCGCGCTCGATGAAGGCGACCGCGCGCTTCAGGCCGTCGAGAGCGATCGCCTCGGCCGGCGGGTTCTCGCGCGGGCTGAGATAGGTCTCGATGCAATGGGTCACGGCGTCCATGCCGGTCGCGGCCGTCAGCCAGGCCGGGAGGCCGAGCGTCAGATCCGGATCGCACACCGCCAGCTTCGGAATGAGGTAAGGCGAGATGAAGCCGAGCTTGCGCCCATCCTCGAGCGTCACCAGCGCGGCGCGGCCCACCTCGCTGCCGGTTCCGGACGTCGTCGGCACGGCCAGAACCGGCGCCACCGCTGCGGTGATGCGCTCGACCCCGCCGAGAATAGCGGCATAGCGCTCCAGCGGTCCCTCATGGGTGGCCAGCAGCGCCACCGCCTTGGCAAGATCGATCGGCGATCCGCCGCCGATCGCGACGAGGCCGTCGCAGCCCTGCGCGCGATAGAGGGCGAGCGCCGCCAGCGCGGCCGCCTCGGTCGGATTGGTCGGCGTCTCCTCGAACAGCGGTGCCGCAGCCAGACGCGGCGAATGCCCCTGGATCGTCGCAATGAGCCCCGCTGCCACAATGCCCTTGTCGGTGACGATCAGCGGCTTGGACATGCCGAGCCCAGCAACATCGGCCTCGAGGCCGGCAATTTCGCCCGGCCCGAACTTCACAGTGGTGAGATAGGTGATCAGCGCCATAAGATGTCCTCGCCTGCGCCGGCCTCTTGCCGCCAGAACGGGCGGTTGGCCGATATTGGTCTTACCGGTATGGCCACGACTTGACATCGGATGCGGCGGGCCGTCAACCGCCGCGTGACGAGAGGGAAGCGCGCCGATGAATCTCGGAAAGGACAGGCGGCCGGTTACCAGCCAGCTGGTCCAGCAGATCCAGCGCCTGATGAGCGAAACCGGCCTGAAGCCGGGCGACAGGCTGCCGGCGCAGCGGGAACTGGCCGAGCGGCTCGGCGCCAGCCGCCCGACGGTGCGCGAGGCCGTGCTCCAGCTGGAAGGCATGGGGCTCATCACCATCGAACCGGCGCGGGGCGCCTTCGTCGCCGAAGGCTTCGAGCGGCCGGAAACCGACCTGACCCGCTGGACCTTCGAGCAGCGCTTTTCGGAGGTTGAGATCTATCAGCTGCGCTTCGCGCTGGAGGGTTTCGCGGTTCGGCTCGCCGCCCGCCACGCGTCGCAGGACGATCTGGCGCGGCTTTCTGAACTCAACGAGGCGATGCGCCGCGCCATCGACGAGGCGCGCTATGTCGATGCGATGGAATGCGATTTCACCTTCCACATGACGGTCGCCGAGATCGCGGGCAATCGCTCGATCAGCGACATCCTGGCGCTGTATCGTCCGATCATCACCCGCAGCCAGCGCCCGCCGGTCCGCGAGCCGAACCGGCTGCACGAGGCGTTCGTCGAGCATGGCGCCATTCTGCGCGCGCTGTCCCGTCGCGACGGCGAAACGGCCGCCACCGCGATGCGCCACCACATCGTCCAGTCTTCGGACCGGATGAAGGTGCCCTTCATCGCGAGCTGAGCAGGTGACCGAGCTGAGAAACTGGCGGCGCGCGGCGCGGCCGCGACAGCCCCGGATGAGATGCGCGGCACTGCCGCGCTGGCCCCGAACGGACCACGCGGCGATCGGAACCCGGGCAGTTTAGCGGATTGAAAAAAGGGTGGTGGGCCGGGCCGGACAGATGTCTGAACACTTACGTCATTGAAATCGAAAATAAATTTAACTAACTCGCATCGAGCCGAAGCCGCAAAAATCCACCGTGAGGTCGAGAACCTCGTCGACAAGCTATAGAACCTGCGACGCCTCGCAGCACACTACGACCGATGCGCCCACACCTTCTTCTCAGCCATCTGCCCCGCCGTGGCCGTCATTTTTGGGTTGAGCAACGAGGCTGGAACTGAGACGAGAGGCTCGAGCCAGTGGTCCCTTGAACTGGCCACGCTCGCGCGGAACTATCGAATTACCGAGGTCGCTTCCGCTGCAGGCCGGCGCGACGACATTGAGCGACCAATTCATCACGTTGGTTAAATGCGCGGTGAAGGAAGGTCACGATTCCCGCATCGGGCCGAGATTTGCTGTCTCGAAGCTCTACGACCTCTGTCTCCACGTGAACGGTATCGCCGTGAAAAAGCGGATTCGGAAATCGCACTTCGTCCCAACCCAAATTGGCGATCGCCGTGCCAAGGGTCGTGTCGCCGACGGAAATCCCCACCATCAGCCCCAACGTGAATGCACTGTTGACGATGCGCTGACCGAACTCCGTATTGTTCTTGCAGTATTCCTCATCGAGGTGGAGGTACGCTGGATTGTGCGTCAGTGCACTGAACCAGACGTTGTCGGCTTCCGTGATCGTCCGACGCAGCTCGTGCTTGAAGATCTGACCGATTTTCATCTCGTCGAAGTAAAGACCTGCCATATGCTGGATCCTGCGGCTGGTGTATCGTGATAAAGAGCGCCGTTAAAACTGCAGTACGGGCCTCGGCTACGGTTGCGGGTGTCTCGTCGCCCAACCATTTGCCAGAACATCCTGCGTGTGCTCGCCCAGATGAGGGGGTGAATGACGCATCGCAGGTTCCCAGTTGCTCCAGTCGCCCACAGGCCCGAAGAGCCGCAAGCTTTCGCCGTTGCTCGTCCTAGCGTCATGGAAAAACCCAGTCGCCGCGAGATGAGAATCGTCGACGAGTTCTTCGAGAGACCTCATCGCGACGACTGTCAGACCGACTGCCCGGAGTGTCGCCACCCAGTGCGCCGTCGGCAGAGTGCGGGTGATGTCGCTCACCATGGTGAAAAGGGCTTCGCTGTTGATGGTGCGCGAAGTCATATTGCTCAGCATGGGGTCCTTCGCGAGGTCGGGGTCGCGTCCGAGCGCCGTGAGGAAGCTGCGCCACTGCGCGTCGGTGTAGATCATGCAGCAGATATGGCCGTCGCTCGTCGGGAACGGGCCTCGATCGCGAACCATCAGCCGCGGATAGCCCATGGTCCCATGCGCTGGGCGGAAGGTCTCGCCGTAAAGATGGTCGCCGAAAAGCAGGCTTGCCAGCGTCTCGAACATCGGCACGCCCAGCTCACATCCATTGCCCGTCCGCTCTCGTTGATAAAGCGCGGCGCTGATCAATCCAAAGGCATAGAGCCCCACAGATCGGTCCGCGATATTAGCTGGCACGTAGCGCGGGCGGCCATCGCTCAGCCTTCCAACCAGATCGGCAAGCCCGGAAACGGCTTGAATAAGATCGTCGAACGCGCCTTGCTCGGCATAAGGGCCGCGCTGACCGAAACCGAAGAGTCCCGCGTAGATGAGGCGGTGGTTCATCGCCGAGAGCGCTTCGTATCCAAGACCGAGCCGCGCCATAGCCTGCGGCCGCATGGAATGCACCAGCACGTCGGCCTCGCCCGCCAGGCGCAGAAGTGCCGCCTTGCCTTCCGCGCCCTTGAGATCGAGGACGACGCTTCGCTTGTTGCGATTCAAATGGACGAAGAGCGGGCCGAGGTCCGAGCCGGGTGGCGCGCCGGCCCGGCGCAAGACATCGCCCTCCGGAGGCTCGATCTTGATGACATCAGCCCCGAGATCTCCGAGGACTTGAGTCGCGAGCGGTCCCATGACGATGGCCGTGAGGTCGAGGACTCGAACACCTGCCAGAGGCGCGCGCTCGACGGGCATGGGGACGTTCAAGCCGCGACCCTCACCAGTTGCTTCCCGAAGTTTGCGCCGGTCATCATCCGAAGGAATGCCTCGGGCAGCCGCTCAAACCCGTCGAGCACGTCCTCCCGGGTCTGCAGCCTGCCATCACGGTGCAGGGCAGAAAGCCGAGCAATCGCCTCGTCGCGGCGGTGCCACCAGTCGAAAACGACCATCCCCTGAACCATCGCTCGGGAGACGATCAACTGCGATGAAGCCCTCAACCCGATGTCGTCCTGCTCGAAGGCGTTCGCGAGCGCGATGCGACCGCAGATGACCACACGTGCTGCAACGGCCAGGTTGCGCATCACCGCATCGTGGATGGGTCCTCCGGTATTGTCGAAGAAGACATTGACGCCACCAGGAGCGAGCTTGGCCAGAGCACCCCGCAGATCCGGCTCGGTTTTGTAGTTGATCGTTTCGTCGAAGCCGATCGAGCGGCACCAAGCCAGCTTCTCGTCCGACCCTGCGATACCGATGATCCGCGCGCCGCTCAGCTTCCCGAGTTGCCCGACGAGCTGGCCAACCGCCCCAGAGGCGGCCGACACGACAAGGACGTCCCCCGGCTTCGGTCTGCCGATCTCGAACAGGCCGATATAGGCTGTGAGGCCGGGCATGCCGAGCCAGGATAGAAAGGCCTGCGGCGGCGCCAGCGCCGGGTCGATTTTCATGACCTGGGCGACACCGGGCAAATCCGGGGTCAGCACAGCATATTCCTGCCAACCGAAGGTCATCGCCTCTGCGAGGTCGCCAACGCGCCAATCCGGATGGTTCGACGCGATCACCTCGCCCACGCCGCCCCCTTGCATGAGTTCGCCGATCGCGACGCCGCGCGTGTAATTCGCTGAGGGGCTGATGCGCCCGCGCATGTACGGATCGAGGGACAGCCAAGTCGTCTTGACGAGGATCTGTCTCTGCCCTGGCTCCGGGGCGGCGGCGGCATGCAGCCGCCAAGTCTCCGGCGTCGGCATGCCTGTCGGGTGTTCCGCGAGCAACCATTGGCGGTTCGTCATTGGGGGGCGACTCACAAAGTTGAACGGCTTCAGATGGGCGCATCGGGGAGCTTCCGGGCGCTTCGGAAGTCCCGGACCTGAAAGTGGAGTCCACTTTCCAGTCCGGTCGGATGGTCCGGCGCTCACCAAGATCACCGCGGTCGCGCCCGATAGGGCGTCCGCGGCGATGCTAGCCCTTGACCAGAGAACACACCGGGTCCGCCTTCTGGAACGCCTCCTCGGCGGGAATCTTCTCCAAAGTCTCGTAGATATCCCACTCGCTCTTTGAAGCAGCCGGACTTTTCACCCGAAAGATATACATGTCGCGGATCGCGCGACCATCCTCCCGGATGCGCCCGTTCTTGGTCATGAAGTCATTGATCGGCGTCTGCTTCATCTTCTCCGCAACCTTCGACGCATCGTCGACGCCAACGGCCTTGACCGCGTTGAGATAGTGCAGGACCGCGCCATAGGCGCTCGCCTGGATCATGTTGGGCATTTTCTTGAAGCGGTCGAAATACCGTTTTGCGAAGGCCCGTGTCTCGTCGTTCTGATCCCAGTAATAAGGTGCGGTCACGAGCAGGCCCTGACCGGCCTGCAGTCCGAGGGCCTTGACGTCGTGAAGCGTCAGGCTGAGTGGCGCAATCTTCTGCGCAGGACGAATCCCGAATTCGTCCGCCTGCTTGACCAGCCCCGCGACATGCGCGGTCGTGGTGGCAAGGGCGATGACGTCGGCACCCGATCCTTGGGCCTTGAGGAGGTCGGACGAGAAATCCTTGATGTCGAACGGGTGGCGCGTGGCACCGACGACCTTGCCGCCGGCAGCTTCGATCATTGCCGTGGTATCGCGCTGGGTGTTCACTCCGAAGGCATAATCGACCGTCATGAAGTACCAGGTCTTGGCGCCGGACTTCGTATAGAACCGTGTTACGCCCAGTGCCTGGCTGTAGTTGTTGTAGGTCCAGTGAATTCCGTTGGGGCTACAATTCTTCCTGGTCAAATCGCTCGACGCGGAGCTGAGGAAAACGACCAGCTTGTTCTTGTCCCTCGCGAGTTCCTGGACACCGAGCGCAATCGAAGTCAGGCCAATGTCGAAAATAGCGCTGACGCCCTCGTCATACCATGCCCGGGCCGCTGTGACGCCGACATCAGGCTTGTTGAGATGATCGGCCTCGAGAACCTGAATCGGACGGTTGAGGACGGAGCCGCCAAAATCCTCCACGGCGAGCTTGACCGCTGCGACGGTACCCGGTCCCGACAGGTCGGCGACCATCCCCGACATGTCGCTGAGTACGCCGATCTTGAACGGAGCGGGCTGCTGCGCCCAGGCACCGGTTATCGGAAACGCCAGCATGGCCGGCACTGCGAGGACGGCAAGCCGCCGCATTCTGTTGAAGAACCGCAAGCTCTCGATCCTTGATTGCGACATGGAGCTCCTCCCAGAGCTGTAGTGTTCAAGACGATTGTCGAGCGCCGGTCGTCCGAAGGCCTTCGCCTTCACGCCCGGCGAGGCCGTTCGGACGCCCGCCGACGCGCAGTCGAGCGCGGCATCGAGATCGGCGCCGGCCGCTTTCTCGAGCGATCCGACGCTGCGCTCATTCGCTGGATCGCCAACGGATATCCGGCTTCTCCCGGAACACGGCGACCCGCGATCAGGAGATCGACATCTTGCGAAGCGCCCTCACCCGTGTCCGAAAAGACCGTCATGGATCAGCACTCTTCCGTGCCAACGCATGCTCCGACGCCCCAGCCCCTTTCGTCAGAACGATGCGCCCGGACACCTGATTTTCGTTGAGCAGGGTCATTGCCCGGTTTGCCTCGTCCTTGGGCATCCGGTGCAATGGAATTCGCGACAGCTTTCCTGCCGCTGCCAGCGAGACCACGTCGCGAAGGTCCTGAGGTGTTCCGGTATTGCTGCCCTGGACGGTCCTGGCCAGGAACACCATGCCCGCCAGCGAAAGCGGAATTTGCCCCCCGCCGACACCGACCATAATCAGTTTTCCGCCCTTGCCGAGCACAGCCGTGGCGAGTTGGGCCGTCGCGGTGACGTTGACGAAGTCAATCGCGCCGGACAGCTTTCCGCCTGCGGCCGCCTCGACCTGTTGAGCGGCATCGGCGGCTGCGCTGTCGATGGCCTGTGTTGCGCCCATATCGAGAGCGGCTTCCCGCTTTCTCGCATCGATATCGGCCGAGATGATCCGGTCGTGCCCGAGGGCCTTGAGCATCGCGATTGCCGACAGTCCCAGTCCGCCGGCACCGATGAGCAGCACTGGGCTATCAGGGGCCTGGGGTTGAAGCTTCTTGATGGCGGACAGGACCGTGATGCCGGAGCAGCCGAACGTTGCCGCCCAGGCAGGATCGATCCCGTTCAACGGCACGAGATAGCGCGCGTGCGGAACCACCACCCGTTCCGCGAACCCACCATGCCGGAGCACGCCGAGGCTTTGCTGGCGCATGCACAGATTGTCGTCACCGGCCGCGCAGCGGTCGCAGTCACCGCAACCGATCCATGGATAGACGGCGCATTGCTCGCCGATCTCGATGCCTTCAGCGTCGGGCCCGTGCGCAATGATGCGGCCGGAGATTTCGTGGCCGATGGCGCGCGGCAGAGTAACGCCGCGATCCCTCAATCGCATGATCTGGCCGCCCCCCATATCGTAGGAGCCCTCCCAAAAATGCAGATCCGAGTGACAGACGCCGCAGTGGCTGACATCGACGACAACCTCCGTTCCCACTGGGACCGGATCATCCACTTCGATGCATTGGAGCGGTGCTTTATTCTCGACCACGGCCCAAGCGCGCATCGAAGCCTCCAAAAAAGACAGACATCAGCGCCGGCCGGAATCCGTGCTGGCGCTCGCTAACGAACGGCGAATTGGGAGACGAGCGCTTCTCGGTGTCCGCATGGTTCAGCGGACCGAAATTCCCTCAGACACACGACGGCGCTTTGCGCGAAGTTGCCATGGCGTTCTGCCTCCCGATTATTTCTCTTTGGACGGCAACATCAGGCAGCGGAAAAAATATGTCAATGGCCCTACCATTGACTCTTATTGCGACTGAGCCGTAGTCATGACCTGAGCTTTAGATGCATTTGTCCGGTCGGGAGCCCGTTGCTTCCGCCCTTGATTGGCAGGTCCTGCGGTCGGCGGCGGCAGCTGATCGGAGCCATCGATGAGCCGGCCACCCGGCGCCGCGTGAGGGAAACAATGTCGATCGATCTCGAAGTCCGGGACGGTGTCGCCGTCGTCACGATCAATCGCCCGGAGCGCCTGAATGCGATGGATGCCGACCATTACCGGGGCCTGTCCGAGGCATGGATCAGGATCCGCGACGACATCGATATCCGCGTCGCGATCGTAACCGGCGCCGGCGAGCGGGCCTTTACCACCGGCGCCGATATCAAGAGCTTCGTGGCCAATCCTGCCGATCTGTCGCAAATGTGGCTGACCCAGCGGGATCAGTTATTGAACCGCGGCCTTGAAGTCTGGAAACCAGTGATTTGCGCCGTTAATGGCTTGTGCCTTGGTGGCGGAATGACGCTGCTGCTCGGCACGGATATCCGCGTCGCCGCGGAGCACGCCTCGTTCAGCCTCGCGGAGGCGAAGCGTGGCGTCATTCCGGCAAACGGCGGCACGCAACGCATTCTTTCGCAGCTGCCCTATGCCATTGCCATGGAGATGTTGCTGACAGGCGACTCGATCGATGCGGCAACGGCCCTGCGCTGGGGCCTGATCAATCGCGTCGTTCCGTCTAACCAGTTGATGGATGCTGCGTTCGACTACGCTCGCCGCATTGCGGCGGCTGCACCGCTGGCCGTGCAGGCGGCGAAGGAACTCGCCATCCGTGGCCAGGACGTGGATCTCCCGACGGGGTTGCGAATGGAGCAACTCGTGTTGAGGCTTCTGCAAAGCACGGAAGATGCTAAAGAGGGAGCCGCAGCCTTCGCGGAGAAGCGGCCGCCAATTTATTCCGGGCGCTAGCATCAGGCTCAACGGAGAGCGGAAGTATCGGACCGCTTCATCCTAGCTCGGCGCGAGGACTGAGACAGTTCGAGCGACGGGAGCCTCTGTATATGAACGTGGACCTTGAAATCGCCGGTCCGGTAGCGACGATCAGGCTCAACCGCCCTGACCGCCTCAATGCACTCTCCGAAGAGATGAAGGATGCACTGGCGAAGCTGTTAGCGGTCGTCGACAGGGATCCCGCCATCCGGGTGGTCGTTCTCGGCGGCGTCGGCCGCGGCTTCTGCGCCAGCGGCGACGTGACGACCATGGGGCAGTTCACGGCTGTATCCGCACGCGAACGCCTCAAGCGCGCGCATCGCATGATCATCGCTCTTGCGAACCTCGAGAAGCCTGTCGTTGCCAGCGTTCGCGGGCCAGTGGCCGGCATCGGCTGGAGTCTGGCTTTGGCGTGCGATGCGATCATCGCCTCCGACACGGCGATCTTCTCCCAGGTCTTCCGTAATGTCGGCCTCTCTCCTGACGGAGGCGCCATCTATTTCCTGTCCCGGATCGTCGGCGAACTGCGAGCAAAGGATTTGGTTCATAGGGCGCGCCAGCTCGGCGCTGCGGAAGCCCTCTCGCTCGGGCTCGTTACCCAGGTCGTGCCGGACACCGAGCTTGAAGCCGAGACAGGTCGTTACGTCGCCGAGCTGCTCGACGGTCCACATTTCTCGTTTGGAACGACTAAGAAGATGTTCAAGATGCTCCATACCCCCAGCCTCGAGACCTATCTCGACGCAGAAGCATG
Source organism: Allobosea sp. (assembly GCF_048595345.1). Taxonomy (GTDB): domain Bacteria; phylum Pseudomonadota; class Alphaproteobacteria; order Rhizobiales; family Beijerinckiaceae; genus Allobosea. Next base: position 10,696 of record NZ_JBMDWH010000122.1, on the reverse strand, counting down.
GGCTCAAGGCAACAACCTGCTGACGAGCGATCATCGGGAAGGTGTCACCGCGTTCCGCGCCAAGCGAAAGCCCGACTTTACCGGGACCTGAGGCAAGCGGGACACCGTCGCGGTCCCGGCCGGATCCGCACTGGCCTCATTCAGCCGGTGCTCACCGCGTCTTCGCACGGCCGGAGCACGACGCGCCCGACGACCAGCCCGTGTTTGAGGTCGTCCAACGCGGCGGGTGCCTGCGACAGCGGGCGGATATCGAGCGGCGTGACCGGCAGGCCGTGCTGTTTGGCGAGAGCGATGAGTTCTCGCAATTCAGCAAGAGAACCGACGTAACTCCCCATGATCGTCAGCACGTTTAACGGAATGAGTGGGACTGCGACCGTCGCCGCGCCGCCGTACAGCCCCGCGATAACGAGCGTTCCGGTGCGATCGAGAGCTTCTACTGCGAGCTCCATCGTCGCGCTCGAACCGACGACGTCCAGGATGGCCCATACCCCCTCTGGCACGGCGGCCCTGATCGCATTCGCGGCATAGGGACCCGGCTCGATGGCAGCACTCGCACCGGCGACCAGCGCTGCGTCGCGTTTCGCCGCATCTCTCTCGACGACAACGACGCCGCTCGCTCCCAATTGCCTGGCGATCCCGATTGCGATCAGACCGAGGCCGCCGGCTCCGATGATCACAATCGGTGGCCTTTCGACCAGAGGGCCGAACTTTTTCAGGGCGCTATAGGTCGTCAAACCCGAGCACGCCATCGGAGCCGCGGCAATCGGGTCCAGATCGCCGAGTTCGACAAGGTATCGTGGATGGGGAACGTCGATATACTCCGCAAATCCGCCGTCGCGATTGACGCCGACGAACCGAGGCTTGCGGCACAGATTCTCGAAACCCGTCGCGCATCGATCGCACTCTCGGCACCCGATCCAGGAAAAGACCAGACAGCGATCCCCGATCGTGATGCCCTTCGCTTCAGGCCCACATTCGACGACCTCGCCTGAGACTTCATGCCCCAGGACCCGCGGAAATCGGATGCGTTGCTTGAAAGAGAATTGCCGCCCGGCACCCAGGTCGTAATGACCTTCGCAGAGATGGACGTCGGTGTGGCAGACACCGGCCCCGATAATGCGCAGCCGGACAGCGGTGCCAGTCAGCGGCGGCAGCTCGACCTCGGCCGGCAGCACAGCCTGGCCGAACTCGTTGATCTGGTAACACCGCATTCTGCGCATGATCGGCATCTCCCGTCGTCGGACAATGTGCAGCCCATCAGCTCGCCGATCGCGGAAAGGTCCCCAACTTGGACGCACGCTCACAAAGTCGGTCGAACCGTTGTACCAACGCCGGGTCCTTCTGCCGTCAGAAGACGCCCGACAGTCGAAAGTCGAGATAGCCGAGCACGCAGGCCACGATGATGATCCCGCGGCCGAGGGGGCCGTGCAATCGCCCGGACCGGTTGCGCCCGAGTGTTTCCAGGCTCGAAAACCTTGGCGCTTTGCGATGGCTCCCGCAATCGGGACAATCCCAGCGCGAGAGCGACAATCTCAACGTGAGCTCACTTGGCCATCAGCAGAGGGCAACCTGACTTCTCGGCTGGTTCGAAAATCTCCTTCGCAGGGAGCGTCGCGGAGATTTCGAACACGTCGCCCGCGAACCGGGACTGCTTCGGCGCCTTCACGCGAGCGACATACAGGTCCATGATCACCCGTCCGTTCGGCAGGATCGACGCATTCTGGATCAATGCATCGGTGCCTATCGGCGTAGCTTTGAACTTCGCCATCACAGCATCGCCATCATCCACGCCCGCTGCCGCCACCGCTTTCAGGTAATGCGTGACAGCGGTGTAGGTGTTCGCGTGAACCATGCTCGGCATGCGTCCGTGCCGCTCCTTGAACCGGAGCGCCCACGAGCGCGTGGCCTCGTTCAGATCCCAGTTGAACGACGTCGCAAACTGAAGCCCCTCGCCCGCTTGGAGCCCCATGGCCTCGACCTCCGGCTGATGCACGTAGAGCGCGACGAGCTTGCCCGGGATGGCAAACTCCTTCGCCTGGCGCACAGCCGCGATCAGATCGGTCCCCCCGGCCGCGAGCGCGATCACGTCGGCGCCCGAACTCTGTGCCTGCAACAGAAAAGACGAGAAATCATGGGTCCCGATCGGGTGCCGCGCCGAACCGACGACGGTGCCTCCTTCCGCTTTGATGGCCCGGGTCGCCTCCGCCTCGAGCGCGTGTCCAAAAATGATATCTGTGGTGATGAAGAACCATTTCTTGCCGCTTTCGCGAACGAGGTCTTTCACCACGGCATTCGAGATGGCGTAGGAACTCGTCGCCCATTGCGTGCCGTAGGCCGAGCACTGCTTGCCGCTGAAATCCGGGGCTGTGCCTGCCGTGATCAGGGTCACTTTCTTACGCTCGGCGGCGACATTCTGGGCTGCGAGCCCTGTTGCAGAGACGCCGCCATCGGCGATTGCGCTGACACCGTCGACGTCGAACCAGCGTCTCGCGATCTGCCCGGCTATGTCAGGCTTGTTCTGATTGTCTGCGACGAGGATCTCGATGGAGCGCCCAAGCACCTTGCCGCCGAAATCGCTCGCGGCCATTCGAGCCGCGAGTGCCGAGCCGGGGCCGCCCTGGTCTGAATAGGGACCGGACTGATCGTTGGATATCCCGATCCGGAATGGCTTCGTGTCCTGACCGACGGCAGGAATGACAAGCGCGATCGTCATCGATAGGACGGTAGCTAGCTGCGTCAGACGTGAATGCATGCTTTCACTCTCCCTCGACGGCGGCGTTCTGTTGGCGACGCCTGCCGCACTCCGCAAACTCGATCTCAGCAATCCCGATCGGCGGAATCGAACGCCGCCCGACGATGTTCGCAGCGTCCACGCATCAGTCACCCGGCCGCAGCCGTCGAACCGGATGCTTCGGTACAGGAAGGATCAATCCCCAGTTCTCTCAGGATCGCATCGGTATGCTCGCCATGCAGCGGCGGCGGCCTATCCAGCGTCGCGAGCGAGCCGTCGAAGCGAACCGGTAGCGCGATCCCGTGTATCTCGCCTGTGCCCTCGCGCTCGTACGACAAGATCATCCCACTGGCATCGGTATGCGGGTGACTGAGCAACTGGGCTAGGTTGTTGATCGGTGAGCACGGAATGCCGGCGTTCGACAGCGTCTCGTGCCAGTGTCCGACCGTTCGATGCAGCAGCGCCCGTTGAACTAGCTCCACGGTCCGTTCTCGGTTTCGAACACGGTCGGCATTGCTCCGGAAATCGGGGTGATCCACGATGTCCGACAGGTTGGCGGCGCTGCAGAACTTGCGCCAGAGATTGTCATTCGCAACGCCGATCATGATCGCGCCGTCTGCAGCCTCGAAGGCCTGATACGGACAGAGGCTTTCGTGGCTGGATCCACATTTCTCGGGTTGGACCCCTTTCTCCCAGAAACTCTGGAGATTGTACGCCATCAGGCCCAAAGCGGTGTCGTAAAGCGACACGTTGACCGTGCCTCCACCTGCCCCCGCCTGCCTTGCATACAACTTGGCCAGGATGCCGGTCAGCGCGTGCATGCCGGTCATCTGATCGATCGGGGAAATCGGACTGCGAATGTAGCTGCCGCCTTCCTCGCCCGTCAGGGACATCACCCCGCAGAAGGCCTGGAGGATGACGTCATAACCGGGAGCGTTCCGCATCGGCCCTGTCCTGCCGAAGCCTGAAATGCTGCAATGAATCAGGTTGGGATTGATGTTCCTTAGCGTTGCGGCGTCGATTTCGAGGCGCTCGGCGACGCCAGTGCCAAAACTCTCGATCGCCACGTCGGATATCTTGGCGAGGCGATGAACCACGGCACGGCCGCTCTCCGTTTTCAGATCGAGCGCAATGCTGCGCTTGTTGCGGTTGACGCTCAGGAACACAGCACCGAGCCCCGGAGCCCGAAAAGGCGGCCAACCTCGTGTCTCATCCCCCTGATGAACAGGTTCGACCTTGATGACGTCAGCTCCCATGTCAGCCAAGTATTGGGTGCAGAGCGGCCCGGCGAGAACTTTGGTGAGATCAAGGACTCGAACGCCCTGTAGTGGCTTGGACAACGAAATTCTCCCGTCCCGCAAATTTGGCCGGTAGCAATGGAGCGGCAGGCTACTTCTTTTCAATCTTGGCAATCTCGACAAGGCGCACCCATCGCGCTGCATCCTCGTCGACAAATGCTCCCAGCTCTGCGGGCGTTGTGGGAAGCGGTTCGGACCCGATCTGGTTGATGAAGGCCGTCATATCCGGCTCTTTCAGCAACTCTCTGAGCGCGGCATTAAGACGATCGACGATCGGCTGGGGCGTACCGGCGGGAGCGAACGCCGCGACCCACGCAACGATGTTGAAATCGGGAATTCCCAGTTCCACCAGCGTGGGGACATTGGCCAGAGTCGGGATCCGTTTAGGCCCGGTGACCGCCAGCACGTCGAATTTCTTCTCCTGGATCATGCCCAAGGCACTTGCTGGGTCGGGGAAAAACACGTCGATCCTTCCGCCGATAAGGTCCGTCAGCGCCTGCGGCGAGCCGCGGTAAGGCACATGCGTCATTTCGAAGCCGAGCTTAGCCTTGAGCAGTTCTCCTGCTGCGCGACCTCCCGTATTGCCGCTGCCGTAAGATAGCGGGGTCTTCGCATCCTTGGCCGCCTTCACAAATTCTGCGAAATCCTTGGCCGGGAAGCCGGGACGTACCGCGACCATGAACGGGATCCGGATGATGCCGCCGATCGGCACGAAATCCTTCTTGGGATCGTAAGGCAGGTTCTTGTAGATGCTCGGATTGGCGGCGTGGGTCGTATTGGTCGTGATGAGCAGCGTATAGCCGTCAGGCGCGGCGCTCGCGACCTGCCGACTGGCTATGATGCCATCGGCGCCAGCCTTGTTCTCGATGATGAACCCGCGCCCGAGGAGCCGGGCAAACCCATCGCCAACCTTCCTGGCCACCGAGTCTGTCGCGCTGCCGGCGGGGAAAGGAACGATGATCGTCACCGGCCTCGTTGGATAGGTCGCCTCCTGAGCACTGGCAGGAACCGGCATGAAAGCGACGCAAAGCGCCGCGGCAGCGAGCCACTTCGAAATCATCATCGTCAAGCCTCCCGGTGCCTGGCCTGTCTGAACAGCCCAAGTCTCTTGGCGCATTTCTCTGCGCTTAACGGGAACTCTAGGACCTTTCCTTTCAATGGTCAAACCATTTGACGATTATAAGAGATGGGACTAGGTCTTCAGGAAGAAGAGGAGTTTGACCAGATGAAATTGCGGTCTCTGCTATTCGTCCCGGCTGACAGCGAAAAAAAGTTCGCCAAGGCACAGGAGAGTCGCGCTGATGGGCTGATCCTCGATCTTGAGGACGCCGTTGCGCCGGACCGAAAAGCCATCGCACGTGATATGCTGGGCAATATCATTGCCGCTCGGCCTGACCGGAACTGGTCGCTCTGGGTTCGCGTCAACGCATTGGACACGGGCCTCACGCTGAGCGACTTGTCCGCGATCGTGAAGCCCGGCCTCGACGGCATCATGGTGCCCAAGTCCAATGGAGCAGCGGACATCCAGCGGATCGGCCATTACCTCGATGCGTTGGAGGTGCGTGCCGGAATGGCTCGGGGCACCGTCAAGATCATCGTGGTCGCGACCGAAACGCCAGTAGCCATGTTCAATCTCGGAAGTTATTCCCCGCCGCATGAGCGCCTAGCCGGCCTGACATGGGGCGCTGAGGATCTCGGCGCGGTCATCGGCTCCGTCACGAACAAGCAGAGCGACGGCGAGTGGACGCAGACATACCGGATCGTCCGTTCCATGTGCCTTTTCGCGGCCGCCGCTGCCGACGTCGCTCGGATCGACACGCTATACGCCGATTTCAGGGACGAGGCCGGACTGGCAAGCAGTTGCGAGGCCTCTCGGCAGGACGGCTTCACGGGCCGGATCGCCATTCATCCGGACCAGGTGGATACGATCAACAGGTGTTTTTCGCCATCCGATGCGGATCTGACGCAGGCTAGGCGGATCATTGCGGCATTCGAGTCCCAACCCGGGATCGGAACCATCGGCATCGACGGCAAGATGTACGACATTCCCCATCTCAAGCTGGCGCATCGCATCGTGTCCGCCGCCGGATAAGCCAAGTCTAGTCGGTCGGAAGGTCGCCGTCCTCGCGCGCTTTCGTCAGGAAACGTGTCTTCGCGACATGACGCTGCATTCGCCTGAATGCCGCGGCCCCGTCGCCAGCCTCAATGGCAGCGAAGATACGGGAGTGCGCCTTCACAACCTCTTGGCGCACCTCCTCGGTGTCGTACTCCTCGCTGATCGTAGACAGCGCGACATCGTAGGAGATCGAGTACAGGAAAGCCGAAAGCAGCTCGTTGCGGCTCGCGGCGGCAACGGCGTTATGCCAATCGATGTTGATCGCGGCAAATTGCTCGCGATCTCCGATGGCATCCACCAACTCTGCGTGAAAGTTGCTCATTTTCTCCAGATCAGCCTGGGTGCGACGCTCAGCCGCCATCTGTGCCAAGGACGGCTCCAGCGTCTCGCGTGCCTCCTGCACGGTGCGCAACGTCAGTTGGCGCCCCCTCACGAACTGTGTGACGAAATGAGCCATCGCGTCGTTGCCGGGCCGGCTGACGATGATGCCTCCAAGTCTGCCGAGCTTGGTCTTGACCAGCCCTTCGACCTCGAGCTTCCGGAGCGCCTCCCGAACGGAGCCGCGACTGAGACCCGTCTGGGACACCAACTCCCTTTCGGTTGGCAAACGGGCGCCTTCAGCCAGCGCGCCATCAAGGATTGTCTGACGGAGCCTGTCGGCCAGAACCTCATAGGATTTCGGCACCATGATCCGGCCGAGCTTTGCGTCGGCGCCCCGTCCCGCATTGCTCATGTCTGTCCTTCGTGGCGACCTATTGCCCAACAAACGTTCCTTGGAGAAATGGTAGGAGCAAATCAAGCGCAATTCGTTTGCAACGATGCGTCCTTCGCCAGCGCCGCGACCTTACCATGACCTCCTAATTGGTCAAACCATTTGACGTTTAACGCGGCGGTCGTTAGCACTGCTGGCTCAAGGTTCGCCGAGACATATTTGCGGGTCGAAACCGCACATGAGGACCTGGCCGCCCGCCGCCTGAGGGCGAAGGGTCGGATGCCATTTGGAGTGCGAATGATGAAGAAGCTGTCGAAAGTCATCATCAGCTGCGCGATCACCGGGTCGATCCACACTCCGACCATGTCGGAAGCGCTCCCCATCAACGCGGACATGATTGCGGAACAGGCTCTCGGGGCGGCCGAGGCGGGCGCCGCGATCCTCCATCTCCATGCGCGAAAGGAGGCCGACGGATCTCCTTCCTCGGCGCCGGAGGACTACATGCGCTTCCTGCCTCGCATTAAGCACGGCTGCGACGCGGTCGTGAACATCACCACCGGCGGCGGCCTCGGGATGAGCCTCGATCAGCGCCTGCTCGCAGCGAACACGCTCAAGCCCGAGCTCGCTTCGATGAACATGGGTTCGCTGAACTTCGGCCTGTTTCCGGCGGCGGAGAAGATCTCGTCGTTCAAGCAGCCCTGGGAGAGGGGCTATCTCGAAATGACGAAGGACTTCATCCTCTCCAACACCTTCTCCCAGATCGAGCGTGGCATCACGGAACTCAGTGCTCACGGCACCCGCTTCGAGTTCGAATGCTATGACGTGGGCCATCTCTACAATCTGGCCTGGGCCGTGGAACGAAAGCTGGTGGAACCACCCTTCCTCGTCCAGTGCATATTCGGCGTACTCGGCGGCATCGGCCCGGACGCCGAGAACCTGATGCACATGAAGCGAGTTGCCGATTCCCTGTTCGGCGACGACTACATCCTCTCCGTTCTCGGCGCCGGTCGCCATCAGACGAGCCTTGTCACATTGGGAGCCATCCTCGGCGGCTGTGTGCGCGTCGGACTCGAGGATTCCATCTATCTCGGCAAGGGCGTGCTCGCGCGGTCTAATGCCGAACAAGTGGCCAAGATCAAACGCATTCTGGCGGAATTGTCGCTCGAGGCTGCGACGCCTGACGACGCACGCCAGATGCTGCGCCTGAAGGGCGTGGACCAGACCGCCTTCTGATTTGCTCGGGAGGGCACGACATGAATGACCTGAACGAAGACCAGCAGGCAATCCGCAACGGCGTCGCGGCCGTCTGCAAGCGGTTCGACGACGAATACTGGTCGGAATGCGAGCGCGAAGCGCGTTTTCCGCGCGAATTCCACCAGGCGATGGCCGCCGACGGCTGGCTCGGCGTGACCATGCCGATCGAGTATGGCGGAGCGGGCCTCGGCGTCACCGAAGCGGCGCTCGTAATGCACACCGTGGCCGGCTCCGGTGGAGCCATGGCGGCCGCATCGTCGATCCACATCAACATGTTCGGACCGCACCCCATCGTCGTTCACGGCTCGGCGGAGCAGAAGGCGCGCTGGCTTCCACGTCTGGTTTCGGGAGAGGACCAAGTCTGCTTCGGCGTCACCGAGCCGAATGCGGGCCTCGACACCACGAACATCACCACCTTCGCCAGGAAGGTCGAGGGTGGCTATCGCATTTCGGGCCGAAAGATCTGGACTTCAACGGCTCAGGTCGCCAACAAGATCTTGATCCTGACCCGAACGACGCCGCGCAAGGATGTTAGCCGCGCCAGCGACGGGATGACGATCTTTTACACTGATCTCGATCGCTCGTGTTTTGAGGTGAAGAGCATTCCGAAGCACGGCCGGGCCGCCGTGGACTCCAACATGGTCTTCATCGACGATGTTTTCGTCCCGGAAGCCGACCGCATCGGCGAGGAGGGCAAGGGCTTCTCCTATCTGCTCGACAGCCTCAATCCCGAGCGCATCTTGATCGCGGTAGAGGCGATCGCGATTGGGCAGGATGCCCTGGCGCGCGCCTCGCGCTATGCTCGCGAACGCCATGTCTTCGGTCGGCCCATCGGCCAGAACCAAGGCATCCAACACCCACTCGCAGAGCGCTGGATTGCGCTGGAGGCGGCGTCGCTGATGGCGATGAAGGCTGCAACGCTCTACGACTCGGGCAAGCCGTGTGGCGCTGAGGCCAACGGCGCCAAATTCCTCGGCGCGCGAGCGGGATACGATGCGTGCCTGCAAGCCGTAATGACGCATGGCGGCATGGGCTACGCCAAGGAATATCAGGTCGAGCGGTTGTTGCGTGAGGTGCTGGTGACGCGCCTTGCTCCAATCAGCGAGCAGCTCATTCTGTCTTACATCGCCGAGCGGGTGCTTGAGCAGCCAAAATCCTATTGATGGTGCACCATTCGATATCTCTCCATCGTTCAGAGACACAGACCGACATCATTTCCGGCAACGGTCAGCCCATCCCGAAGAACGGGTGGGCGGTTCCGACTGAACCGCTCCGGGTTTGTCGGAGGCTCCAACTCCTGAGAAGGTGGAGCTATGACGAGCAAGACAACAAACAAGTTTTCGCCTGAGGTGCGTGCCCGCGCGGTTCGGATGGTGCTGGATCACGAGGCCGAGCATCCGTCGCGCTGGGCGGCGATCACGTCGATTTCGGCCAAGATCGGTTGCACGGCGCAGACGCTGAACGAATGGGTGAAGAAGGCCGAGGTCGACAGTGGCCGCAAGCCCGGCATGACGACGGACATGGCGGCAAAGCTTAAGGCTCTGGAGCGCGAGAACCGGGAGCTTCGACAGGCGAATGAGATCCTGCGCAAGGCATCGGCGTATTTTGCCCAGGCGGAGCTCGACCGCCCGTTCAAGCGATGATCGCCTTCATCGACGATCACCGTCAGGTCCATGGGGTCGAGCCGATCTGCAAAGTGCTGCCGATCGCCCCCTCGACCTATCATGCTCATATCGCCAAGCGCGCCGATCCCGAGAAGCTGTCAGTGAGGGCGAAGCGGGATATCACCCTGCAGCCCGAGATCGCCCGCGTCTTCGCCGAGAACTTCGAGGTTTATGGCGTGAGGAAGGTCTGGCGGCAGATGGTGCGCGAACGCTTCGACGTGGCGCGCTGCACCGTGGCGCGACTGATGCGCGGCATGGGGCTGCAAGGCGTCATTCGTGGCAAGCCCGTGCGCACCACAGTGCCGGACAAGACGGCGCCGTGCCCGCTCGATCATGTGAACCGGGTCTTCCACGCTCCTGCGCCCAACAGGCTCTGGCTCTCCGACTTCACCTATGTCAGCACCTGGTCGGGCTTCGTCTACGTCGCCTTCGTCATCGACGCCTATGCCCGTCGTATCGTCGGCTGGCGCGTGTCGCGGACTGCGCAGGCCGGCTTCGTGCTCGACGCGCTGGAGCAGGCCCTGCATGAGCGACGGCCCATCCATCGAGGGGGCCTCGTCCATCATTCCGACAGGGGATCGCAATACGTCAGCATTCGATACACCGAGCGCCTCGCCGAGGCCGGCATCGAGCCCTCCGTCGGCAGCGTCGGCGACTCCTACGACAACGCTCTCGCTGAGACGATCAACGGCCTCTACAAGGCGGAACTCATCCACCGGCGCGGACCCTGGCGAAGCTTCGAGGCCGTCGAGTTCGCCACGCTGACCTGGGTCGACTGGTTCAACAATCGCCGGCTGCTGGAGCCCATCGGCAACATCCCGCCGGCCGAGGCCGAGGAACGCTACTACGCGATGCTGGACGAACCAGCCATGGCAGCATGACTCAAACGAAACGGCCTCCGACAAACCCGGAGCGGTTCAA
>NZ_JBMDWH010000121.1:0-12015 GCF_048595345.1 Allobosea sp. | reverse complement strand
TTTGGCGAGGCCGCGCCGCTTCATGACTGCACCCGGGGATCGATCGCGGCGTGCAGCAGCTCGACCACGAGGTTGATCAGGAGGAACAGCACCGAGATCGTCAGCACGATGCCGACGACCATCGGATAGTCGCGGCCCTCGCCCGCGCGCAGCAGGGGGGTCGACAGGCCCGGCCAGTTGAAGACGTATTCGACCAGCACGGTGCCGCCCAGCAGCGTGCCCATCTGCAGGCCCAGCACGGTCACCACCGGGTTCATGGCGTTGCGCAGCACATGCACCACCAGGACGCGGCCGGGCGCGAGCCCTTTGGCGCGGGCTGTGCGGACATAGTCATGGGCGAGCGCGTCCAGCGTGGCGGCCCGAGTCATGCGGAAGAGCACGGCGGCGAGGCCTTTGGCGATGGCGACCGCCGGCAGCGCCAGCAGCTTGAGATGCTGCGCCGGATCCTGCGAGAAGGCCACGAAGCCGCCCGCGGGCATCAGCCGCAGCGTCTGGGCGAAGACCAGAACCAGCAAGGTGCCGACGACGAAGACCGGCACGGCCAGCAGCAGCGCGGTGACCCAGGAGGCGGCGCGATCGAAGGCCCCGCCCCGATGGATCGCGGCATAGACGCCCGCCGGGACGCCGAAAACCACCGCGATCAGCGTGCCGGCGAAGATCAGTTCCAGCGTGCGCGGCAGCCTGAGCGCGATTTCCTGCAGAACGGGGTAGTCATCGACGAGCGAGGTGCCGAGATCGCCCCGCACCAAGCCGGCGAGGAACCGGCCGTATTGCGTCAGCAGCGGCTGGTCGAGACCGAGCTTCTCGCGCAGCTCCGCGACCGCCGCCGGATCGGGCATGGCGCCCGAGCTGGACAGGAGTAGCTCGGCGGGATCGCCCGGCACCATGTGCAGGGCCATGAAGACGATCGTCGCAACGAGCCACGCCGTCAGGAGCGTGAGCAGGGCGCGACGGGTGAGCCAGGCCGCGCTCATGAGAAGAAGGTCTGCTCGAGCATGTTGCCGGAGGAGTTGGACAGGGCGCCGGGCAGATTGACGAAGCCGGAGATGGTCTTCGCCATGCCGTAGCCCTGCTGGCGCCAGGCGAGACCGACCAGCGGCACCTCTTCCAGCGCCGCCGCCTGCATCTCCTTGTAGATCGCCGCGCGCTTGGTCTGGTCGAATTCGGCGCGGCCCCGCGCGAGTGCCGCAATGGTGCGCGGTGCATCGACCCGGAAGGAGCGGCCATGGGTCGGCGAAAGCGAGGTGTCGAGCACCACGGTGAGGCCGTCAGGGTCGTTGTTGTCGGCGGAGACCCCATGGATCGCCATGTCGTACTGCCCGCGCGTGCCGCGGCTGACGCGGGTCGACCAGTCGGGCAACTGCAATTCGCACTGGATGCCGATCTCGGCGAGGTGCTGCTGCACCACTTCCGCCGTGTCCTTGTGCATGCCGAACTGGGCGGTGGCGAGCAATGTGGTCTGGAAGCCGTTGGCGAAGCCGGCCTCGGCCAGCAGCGCCTTGGCGCGGGCCGGGTCGTAGTTCCAGCCATGGGCGAGCTTGTCGTCGTACCACGGCGTTCCCTCGACGATCGGCACTCCTTCCAGCGGCTTGCCCCGGCCGAAGAAGGCGACCTTGACGATATCCTCGCGGCGGATCGCATGGGCGATGGCGCGGCGCACGCGCGGATCGTTGAAGGGTGGCTTGGTGCCGTTGAAGAGCACGTCCATGAACGGGCCTTCCTGGATGTCGAGCTTGAGGCGCGGCTCGGCCTCCACCGCCGCCATGGACTGCCAGGGCACATATTCGATCATGTCGACATCGCCGGACATCAGCGCGGCGTTGCGCAGGTTCTCGTCGGCATAGACGATGAATTTGATGCCCTTCACCTTCGGGATTCCGGGCTTGTAGAATTTGTCGAAGGGCGCGAGCTCGAGCGAGGAGCCGCGCTCCTGCCCGACGAGACGGAACGGGCCGGCGCCGACGGGTTCGTTCGCCGGCGATTTCCGCCAGATGACGAAGGTGTTGTAGTTGCCGAACCAGCTCGGCAGCGTGGCCTGCGGCTCCTTGGTATAGAGCTTCACCGTCGCCGGATCGGGAATCTCGATGCGCTCGATCTGCTGGAACTGCGTGCGCATATAGGCCGTCGATTTCTCTCCGGCGATCTGCTCGATCGACCATTTCACGTCGTCGGCCGTGACGGGCTCGCCATTCTGGAAGAGGCAGCCCTTGCGCAGCCGGAAGACCCAGGCGCCATCGGCTTCATGCGACCAGGATTCGGCGAGCTCGCCGCGCAGATTGCCGTCGGGCCCGTAGGAGACGAGGCTGCGGTGCAGCAGCATCTTGACCGTGCCGGCGGAGGCGCCGGTCGAGACCCAGGGCTGGAGATTGGGCGGGAAGGCGGACAGGCCGTAGCGGATGATTCCGGCCGAGGCCTGGGCGCGGGCGAGGCCGCCGAACAAGGGCGAGAGCAGCGGGGAGCCGGCGAGGGCGGGGCCTGCGAGGCCGGCAGCCAGGAGAGAACGGCGGGAGATGCTCATCGTCTGTTCCTCTGCTGTTGGGCTCAGCGTCGCTCAGCGTCGCCCGGGCACCGGCCGTTCGCCACCAGCAAGGACGATGCCGAGAGGCGGCCGGGCGCGGCGGGTGGCCCGCCTGCCGCGACGGCTTTCGTCCTGCATGAGAGTGGTCGACGATGGCACGCTCAACGTTCCCCGGCACGGGCTCTCTGCATCCCACTGGACGCCGCCCGCGCTTCTGATGCATCATGTATACGAGGCGGATTTTTCGGAGTCTACCGCCAAAGTCGCATTGCGCGGCGCGGGATGGGGGCGACCATGGCGACGACCGAGCGGCAGGGGGAGGATGGCGGCGAGCGCGGCCGCCCGACCCGCGAGCGCGTCTATCTCTATGTGCGCGAGCAGATCCTGCGCGGGCATTTCGCCGGAGGCTCCTTCATCGAGGAAGAGGCGCTCTCCTCGGCGCTGGGCGTGTCGCGCACGCCGGTCCGAGAGGCGTTCCACCGGCTGGAGGCGGAGCGCTTCATCGATCTACTGCCGCGGCGCGGCGCGATGGTGCGCCAGGTCACGGTGCAGGAGCTGCTGAACCTCTACGAGGCGCGGCGGATGATCGAGGGTCACGCGATCACGCGCATCTGCCGCGAGGAAATCGCCGTGCCCGCCAAAATGGCGGAAATCCTCGACGCGATCGAAAGGCTGCCACGAGACGATTATTTCGGGCATGTCGAGCTCGATCGCCGCTTCCACTTCGTGATGGTCGCCGCAGTCGGGAATGTCGTGCTCTCCGAGCTTTATCAATCTTTGGGCGCGCGCCAGCAGCGCGTCGCCATGACGGCGATCAGCACCGAGCCGAGCCGGACCGCTCGCATCAACCGGGAGCATCGCGACCTGCTCGCCGCGCTGGAGGCGTGGAACGAAGCGGAGGCGATGGCGGTGATGGAGCAGCATCTTCGGCCGATCACGGGCGTCATCTCGCGCCTGCCCCGGGACGAATAAGCGGGCCCGCCAGCACCGTCTGGAACGCATAATAGTCAAACGATATGACTATTCAGGCGTAACGTGATGTGCCAGACTTCCCGGCAAGAGCAGAACGCCTCTTGGGCAGGGCGTTCGGTCAGGGAGGCGAGAATGACCGGCACGGCGATGAAGACCGCGCGGCCCTGCGCCTGTCCCGGCGGCCGCCATCCGCAGGGCAGGGCCGGCGCATGACGGCCCGGATCGTCTCGATACCGGCGCGCCGCGGCCATTCCAACCATGCCGAGATCGCCCGCAGCATCGGCATCGACATCATCACGGGGCGCTATGGCGAGGGGGCCAAACTGCCCGGCGATGCCGAGCTGACCCTCGCCTTCCGGGTCTCGCGGCCCGTGCTGCGCGAAGCGGTCAAGACGCTGGTGGCGAAGGGATTGCTCAGCACGAAGGCCCGCGTCGGCACGGTCGTTCGCTCCCGCTCTGCCTGGAACATGTTCGATTCCGACGTTCTGGCCTGGCATCTCGATGCCGGGATCGACCGCAGCTTCGTCGTCGCCATCGCCGAGATCCGGCAGGCGATCGAGCCCAGGGCGGCGAGCCTCGCTGCGCAGCGCCGGACCGAAGCCGATCTGGATGCGATGCGGGCGGCGATCGAACAGATGCGGGTGGCGGCGGAACAGCAGACGGCCGCCTTCGCCGAAGCGGATGTCGCGCTGCATGTCGCCGTCGCGAACGCCGCCGGCAATCCGTTCATCCGTTCCATCGGCGCGATGATCGAGGCGGCGTTGCGCGCCTCGTTCGAATTCAGCGCGCCGAGCGACGAGGCGGATTACGCCTTCACCATCGCCTCGCACCAGCGGATCGTCGACGCCATCGCCGCACGGGACCCTGCGAGCGCTGCCGATGCGATGACGCATGTCATCGCCTACGGCCTGAAGCGGCCCGCGCCGAAGAGCTGAAAAAAACGCGCCGAAGGTCGCGGAAACGACAAGAACAGGTCAACAGGGACGACGCCGATGCCTCATTCGCCAGCCCAGCCGCGCTACAAGGGTGTGTTCCCGGTCGCGCCGACCGTCTTCGACGCCGACGGCCGGCTCGACCTCGAGGGCCAGAAGCGGGCGGTCGACTTCATGATCGACGCCGGCTCGCACGGCTTATGCATCCTGGCTAATTTCTCCGAGCAGTTCGTCCTGACCGACGAGGAGCGCGAGCGCGTGATGGAGACCGTGCTGGCGCATGTCGCCGGCCGCGTGCCCGTCATCGTCACGACGACGCATTTCTCGACCGCGGTCTGTGCCGAGCGCTCGCGTCGCGCGCAGGAGCTGGGCGCCGCGATGGTGATGGTGATGCCGCCCTATCACGGCGCGACGTTCCGCGTGCCGGAGGCTTCGATCTACGATTTCTATCGCGGGGTTTCGGACGCGATCTCGATCCCGATCATGGTGCAGGACGCGCCGGTGGCCGGCACGCCGCTCTCGGTGCCCTTTCTCGCCCGCATGGCGAAGGAGATCGAGAATCTCGCCTATTTCAAGGTGGAGGTTCCGCAGGCGGCAGCCAAGCTGAGGGCGCTGCTGGAGGCGGGCGGCGATGCCATCGAAGGCCCCTGGGACGGCGAGGAGGCGATCACGCTGATGGCCGATCTCGATGCCGGCGCGACCGGCGCGATGACCGGCGGCGGCTATCCGGACGGCATCCGCCAGATCACCGATCCCTATTTCGCCGGCGACCGCGAGGCGGCGATCGACGCCTATCAGCGCTGGCTGCCGCTGATCAATTACGAGAACCGGCAATGCGGCCTGGCCGCCTGCAAGGCGCTGATGAAGGAGGGCGGCGTGATCGCTCATGAGACGCTGCGCGCGCCGCTGCCTGCGATGCATCCGGCGACGCGGTCAGGATTGATCGAGATCGCCAGGCGGCTCGACCCGGTCGTGCTGCGCTGGGGGCGCTGAGCGATGACCCTGCGCCTCGCCATCGTCGGGCTCGGCAAGATCGCGCGAGACCAGCATCTGCAGGCGATTGCGGCGACGGATGGCGTCGAACTGGTGGCGGTCGCCAGCCGTCATGCCGGCCTCGACGGCGTCGCCAACTTCCCGACGCTGGAGGAATTGCTCGCCGGCGATGTCGGGGTCGATGCGGTGGCGCTCTGCACGCCGCCGCAGGGGCGCCACGAACTGGCGGCCATGGCGCTTGCCGCCGGCAAGCATGTGCTGCTGGAAAAGCCGCCCGGCGCGACGCTCGGTGAAATCGCCCCGCTGGTCGCGGCGGCCCAGCGGGGTGGCCTGAGCCTGTTCGCGACCTGGCATTCGCGCTTCGCGCCGGCGGTCGAGCCGGCGCGCGCCTTCCTGAAACGGCATGCGCCGCGCAAGGTCTCGATCGTCTGGAAGGAGGATGTGCGCGTCTGGCATCCTGGCCAGGACTGGATCTTCGAGCCCGGCGGTCTCGGCGTCTTCGACCCCGCGATCAATGCGCTGTCGATCCTCACCGCGATTCTGCCGGAGCCGGCCTTCGTCACCGGGGCCGACCTCGCCTTTCCCGCAAACCGGCAGGCGCCGATCGCGGCCGAACTCGACCTGCGCGGGGCCTCCGGCCTGCCGATCACGGCGGCGCTCGATTTCCTCCAGAGCGGCGAGCAGAGCTGGGACATCCGCATCGAGACCGATGGCGGCAGGCTGCTCCTGTCGAAGGGCGGTGCGCGGCTGACCCGTGACGACGCGGTGTTGATCGACGAACCCGAGCAGGAGTATCGCGGCATCTATCGCCACTTCGTCGAACTCTGCGCGGCCGGGCGAAGCGACGTCGATCTGGCGCCGCTGCAACTCGTCGCCGATGCGTTCCTGCTCGGCCGGCGACGCAGCGTCGAGGCTTTCGCGTGGTGAGCGCGGAGCCGTCCCGAGCCGTCCTGCGCGACGGGTTCGGCCATATGCCGGATGGCCGGCCGGTCGAGCGCCTGATCCTGCAGGGCGAGGGCGGCTTTGCGGCGTCGATCCTGACGCTGGGCGCCAGCGTGCAGGCGCTTCAGGTCCCCGATGTCAAGGGCGAATGCGCGGATGTCGTGCTCGGCTTCGAGGTGGTGAAGGGATATCTGGCGCGGCGCAGCTTCTTCGGTGCGACGGTGGGACGCTATGCCAATCGCATCGCCGGCGCTGCCTTCGATCTCGACGGCAGGCGCTTCGATCTTCCCGCCAATGACGGGCCCCATGCGCTGCATGGCGGGCCGGGGGGCTTCGACCGGGCGCTGTGGACGGTCGAGGAGGTCGGCGCGGGCAGCGAACCCTTCGTGACGCTCGGCCATGTCAGCCCCGATGGCGATCAGGGCTTTCCCGGCACGCTGAGGGTTCGCTTGACCTATCGCATCGTCGCGGGGCGTTCGCTGGCGCTGGATTTCGAGGCGACCTGCGACGCGCCGACGGTGGTCAATCTGACGCATCACGGCTTCTTCAATCTCGCCGGGGTCGCGCGCGGCGGCAGCATCCTCGATCACGAGCTCACGATCTTCGCCGATGCCGTTCTGCCCGTCGATGCCGGGCTGATCCCGCTGCAGGAGCAGGTCTTGCCGGTTGCCGGCACGCCCTTCGATTTTCGCAGCGGTGCGGAGATCGGGGCGCGCATCCGCGATGACCATCCGCAACTGCGGCTCGGCCATGGCTACGACCACTGCTACCGATTGCCGGGCGGCAGGACCGCCGCGCCGTGGCTGGCGGCGCGCGTGATCCATCGCGGCAGCGGGCGCGGCCTGGAGCTGTCCACCGACCAGCCGGGGCTTCAGCTTTATACCGGCAACTGGCTGGACGGCGCGGTGGCGGGCAAGCAGGGCCGGCTGCACCGCCAATCCGACGCCTTATGCCTTGAGCCGCAGGCCTTTCCGGACGCGCCGAACCGGCCGGATTTTCCATCGACGCGGCTCGATCCCGGCCAGGTCTACCGGCACCGATCCACCTTCCGCTTCTTCACGGTTTGAGCAAGGCGCGTCCATGACCGATACCAGCCACGACATGTCCGGCCTGCCGCCGCTGGAGCAGCGGCCGGTGACGATGCTGGCGGCGGCGCCCTGCCATCTCGGGGAGGGTCCGACCTATGATCCGGCCAGCGGGACGGCCTGGTGGTTCGATATTCTCGGGCGCCGTCTGCACGAAGCGGACCTTTCGCGGGGCAGCGTCCGCGTCCATGATCTGCCGGTGATGGCCAGCGCGCTCGCCTGGCTGGAAGATGGGCGCCAGCTGCTCGTCGCCGAGGACGGGTTGCATCTGCGCAATCCCGGAACAGGCGTGCTGGAGCGTCGTCACGCCGTGCCGCCGAAGGAGGTGCCGTTCCGCTCCAACGATGCCCGTGTGCATCCCAGCGGAACGCTCTGGTTCTCGACGATGGGCCGGAAGGCGGAGGCGGGTCAGGCCGTGATCTGGGCGCTGCATGGCGGTCGCATCGAGCGCCTCTTCGGGGGCATCACCATTCCCAACGCCATCTGCTTTTCGCCCGATGGTGCCACGGGGTATTTCTCCGACACCCGGCAGAACACCCTGATGCGCGTCGTGCTCGATCCGGCGAGCGGGCTCCCGGCGGGCGAGCCGACCCTACTCCTGCACCATGAAGGGCCGGGCGGCCTCGACGGGGCGGTGACCGACGCGGAAGGCACGATCTGGTGCGCGTTCTGGGGCGCGGGGTGCGTCGCGGCGATCGGCACCGATGGCCGGATGCTGCGACGGATCGCAGTGCCGGCGCGCCAGCCGAGCTGCCCGGTCTTCGTGGGTCCCGACTTCAGGCAGATGCTCGTCACCTCAGCCTTTGAGGGCATGGACGAGGCCGCGCGGGCGGGCGATCCTCACCATGGACGGACCTTCCTGATCGATCTCGGCGTCGCCGGAAAGGCGGAGCCCCGGGCCAGGCTGGAGGCTTGAAGACGACCCGATCTCGCAGACGACCGTGCTGGTTTCCAAAGCGCGGCGAAACAACACCCCGAGGACAAACAAGGAGACCGCAACCATGAAACGACTGACGACATTCCTGTCAGCCCTCGCACTGGGGGCCATGGCGCTCGGCGGCACGGCTCTCGCTCAGAGCAAGGCCACGGTGGGCCTCGCGATGCCCACCAAATCCTCCGCCCGCTGGATCGCGGATGGCGACAACATCGTGAAGGTATTGAAGGAGCGCGGCTACAACACCGATCTCCAATATGCCGATGACGACATCCCCAACCAGCTCTCGCAGATCGAGAACATGGTGACCAAGGGTGCCAAGGTGCTGGTGATCGCCTCGATCGACGGCACGACGCTGTCCGACGTGCTGAAGCAGGCCAAGAGCCAGGGCATTACGGTCGTGGCCTATGACCGGCTCATCCGGAACACGCCGAATGTCGATTACTACGCCACCTTCGACAATTTCCAGGTCGGCGTGCTGCAGGCGCAGTCGCTGGTGAAGGGGCTCGGCATTCCCGAGAACAAGGGGCCCTTCAACATCGAGCTGTTCGGTGGCTCGCCCGACGACAACAACGCCTATTTCTTCTTCAACGGCGCCATGTCGGTGCTCAAGCCGCTGATGGACCAGGGCGTGCTCAAGGTCGCCTCCGGCCAGATGGGCATGGACAAGGTGTCGACCCTGCGCTGGGACCCGGCCACCGCGCAGGCCCGCATGGATAACCTGCTCAGCGCCTTCTACACCAACAAGCGCGTCGATGGTGTGCTCTCGCCCTATGACGGGCTGTCGATCGGCATCCTGTCCTCGCTCAAGGGCATCGGCTATGGCAGCGGCAACATGAAGATGCCGATCGTCACCGGTCAGGATGCCGAGGTGCCGTCGGTGAAGTCGATCCTCGCCGGCGAGCAGTATTCGACCATCTTCAAGGATACGCGCGACCTCGCCAAGGTGACCGCCGACATGGTCGACGCGGCCCTGAGCGGCAAGACGGTCGAGGTCAATGACACCAAGACCTACGAGAACGGCGTGAAGACCGTGCCGTCCTATCTGCTGAAGCCCGTCGTGGTCGACAAGAGCAACTGGGAAAAGGTGCTGGTCGAGAGCGGCTACTACAAGAAGAGCCAGATCAACTGATCGCGCAGCAGGCGCCGTCCCGGGGCAGGCCGTTCGCCTGTCGCCCGGGGCGGCGTCGCCAGACGAGGAGGACGGCATGAGCCCGATCCTGGAGATGCGCGGCATCAGCAAGAGCTTCGGCCCGGTGAAAGCGCTCTCGGATGTGAGCTTCACGGTCGAGCCGGGCGAGATCCATGCGCTGGTCGGCGAGAACGGCGCCGGCAAATCCACCCTGATGAAGGTGCTCAGCGGGGTCTATCCGCATGGCTCCTATGACGGGCAGATCATCTATGAAGGGACGGAGCAGCAGTTTCGCGACATTAGCGGATCCGAGGCGAAGGGCATCATCATCATCCATCAGGAGCTGGCGCTCATCCCGCTGCTCTCGATCGCCGAGAACATCTTCATCGCCAATCCGCCCTCGCGCTTCGGCGTCATCGACCGCGGCGCCGTGCATCGGCGCGCCCTCGCGCTGATGAAGACGGTCGGGCTCCACGAAGACCCGGACACGCTGGTGACGCATCTGGGCGTGGGCAAGCAGCAGCTCGTCGAGATCGCAAAGGCGCTGTCGAAGGAGGTGAAGCTCCTGATCCTGGACGAGCCGACGGCGAGCCTCAACGAGACGGACAGCGCCGCGCTGCTCGATCTCTTGATGGCGTTCCGAGCGCGGGGCATCTCCTCGATCCTGATCTCGCACAAGCTGAACGAGGTCTCGCGTGTCGCCGACCGGATCACCGTGCTGCGCGACGGGCGCACCGTCGATACGCTGGATTGCCGGCAGGGCGAGGTCGAGGAAGACCGGATCATCGTCAAGATGGTCGATCGCGACCTGGAGCACCGCTATCCGCAGCGCGAGCCCAAGGTCGGCCCGAAGCTCGGCGAGGTGATCTTCAAGGTCGAGGACTGGTCGGTCTTCCACCCGCTCCATGCCGAGCGGCAAATGGTCCGCCATGTCGATTTCGAGGTCCGCGCCGGCGAGATCGTCGGCATCGCCGGACTGATGGGCGCTGGCCGCACCGAATTCGCGATGAGCCTGTTCGGCCGTTCCTATGGCCAGAAGATCAGCGGACGGGTCTGGCTGGAGGGCAAGCCGGTCGATCTGTCGAGCGTGCGAAAGGCGATCGACGCCGGCCTGGCCTATGTCACCGAGGATCGCAAGGAACTCGGCCTGATCCTGTCCGACGACATCCGCCGCAACATCTCGCTCGCCCATCTCGACGGCATCGCATCGGCGCGGGTCATCGACGAGATGAGGGAGCTCAAGGTCGCGAACGGCTATCGCGGTCGCATGAGGATACGCTCGTCGAGCGTCTATCAGGAGGTCGGCAAGCTTTCCGGCGGCAACCAGCAGAAGGTGGTGCTGTCGAAATGGCTGTTCACCGACCCCAAGCTGCTGATCCTCGACGAGCCGACGCGCGGCATCGATGTCGGCGCCAAATACGAGATCTACACGATCATCAACGCGCTCGCCGATGCCGGCAAGGGCGTGGTGGTGATCTCCTCGGAAATGCCGGAGCTGCTCGGCATCTGCGACCGCATCTGCGTGATGAACCAGGGCGCCTTCGTCGGCGAGTTTCCCGGCAAGGAAGCGACGCAGGAAAAGATCATGCGCGCCATCATGCGCCATGACACCAAGGAAACGAGGCAGGGAGGGCTTCGGCCATGACGGACAACACCTCCATGGACGACGCGCCTGCGCTCGCCGCCAAGCCGGGGCACGGCGCCTTCTGGAAGAACAACCTGCGCGAATACGGCATGGCGCTGTCGCTCTTCGCCATTATGGTCTTCTTCCAGGTGGTGACCGACGGCACGCTGCTGCGCCCGCTCAACCTCACCAATCTGGTGCTGCAGAACAGCTACATCGTCATCATGGCGCTGGGCATGCTCCTCGTCATCGTCACCGGCCATATCGATCTGTCGGTCGGTTCGGTCGCCGGCTTCGTCGGCGCGGTCGCCGCCGTGCTGATGGTGAAGCTCGGCATGCATTTCGTGCCCGCCACGCTGATCTGCCTGGCCGTCGGCGGCGCCATCGGCGCGATGCAGGGCTACTGGGTCGCCTATTTCAAGATCCCGTCCTTCATCGTCACGCTCGCGGGCATGCTGGTG
Source organism: Allobosea sp. (assembly GCF_048595345.1). Taxonomy (GTDB): domain Bacteria; phylum Pseudomonadota; class Alphaproteobacteria; order Rhizobiales; family Beijerinckiaceae; genus Allobosea. The sequence goes on along the minus strand of NZ_JBMDWH010000121.1, from coordinate 422 downwards.
TTCAAGGGGCTGGCGCTGGCGCTGTTGCAGGGCCAGTCGGTCGGGCCCTTCGCGCCGGATTTCCAGAAGCTCTCCTCCGGCTTCATTCCCGAGGCGTTTCCGGGTGTCGGCGTGCTCTACCCGACGACGCTGGCCATCGGCGTGGCGCTCGCCGCCGGCCTTGTCTATCTGAGTTTCAAGGCGCGCTCCCGGCACGAGCAGCACGGCATCGAGGTCGAACCCTACGGCCTCTTCGTCGCCAAGAACCTCGTCTTCGCCGGTCTTCTCACCTATGTCGCCTATCTGATCTCGTCCTATCGCGGCCTGCCGAACGTGCTGGTGATCATGGCTCTGCTGATCGCGCTCTACGGCTTCGTGACGCGGCGCACCACGATCGGTCGTCAGGTCTATGCGGTGGGCGGAAACGAGCGGGCGGCCAAGCT
>NZ_JBMDWH010000120.1:0-15303 GCF_048595345.1 Allobosea sp. | reverse complement strand
CTGCTGCTGATCCTGCTGTTCTCGGTGCAGCTCGGCATCACGCCGGTCTCGGGCCGCATCGCGGTGCAGTATTTCATCGAGCCGGTGACGGGCTTCCTCACCATCGACAGCCTGCTCGCCGGCGATATCGACGCTTTCTGGTCCGCGCTGTCGCATCTCGTGCTGCCGGCGATCGTGCTCGGCACCGTACCGCTGGCCGTCATCGCCCGCATGACCCGCTCGGCGATGCTGGAGGTGCTGGGCGAGGATTACATCCGCACCGCCAGGGCCAAGGGCATGGCCCCGCTCAGGGTGGTCGCGCTGCATGCGCTGCGCAACGCGCTGATCCCGGTCGTCACCGTGATCGGACTGCAGATCGGCACGCTCTTCACGGGCGCGATCCTCACCGAGACGATCTTCTCCTGGCCCGGCGTCGGCAAATGGCTGATCGAGGCGATCAGCCGGCGCGACTACCCGGTCCTGCAGGGCGGCACGCTGCTGCTCGGCATGGTGGTGATGAGCGTCAACCTCTTCGTCGATCTGCTCTACGGGCTGATCAACCCGCGCATCCGGCACGCCCGATGAACCGCCCTTCGATCCGCAGCGCCGAAAGGAGCCTTCGCTCATGAGCGCCGAGACCCTCGAAGCCCCGGCCGTCGCCGCCGCCAGCGGCGCGCCGCCCCACCCCGCCCGCGAATTCTGGAGCTATTTCAGCGCCAACAAGGGCGCCGTCGCCGGCCTCGTCGTGATCGTGCTGGTGCTGGTCTGCGCGCTGTTCGCGCCGCTCATCGCCCCGCACAATCCCGACCTGACCAACAACGCGGTCTTCCTGAAGCCGCCCTTCTGGCAGGCGGGCGGGTCGCTCTCCTACCCGCTCGGCACCGATGCGATCGGCCGCGATATCCTCTCGCGGCTGATCTATGGCGCGCGGCTCTCGCTCGTCATCGGCATCGCGGTCGTCGCGCTCGCCATCGTGATCGGGGTCGTGCTCGGGCTTGTCGCCGGCTATTTCAAGGGCATCGCCGACATCGCGATCATGCGGCTGATGGACATCCTGATGACGATGCCGAGCCTGCTGCTCGCCATCGTGATCGTCGCCATTCTCGGCCCCGGACTGATGAACGCGATGCTGGCGGTCGCCATCGTGGTGCTGCCGCATTACGTCCGTATCACCCGGGCCGCGGTCATCACCGAGGCGAGCAAGGATTATGTCGTCGCGGCCCAGGTCAGCGGGGCGCAGCGGCTGCGGCTGATGTTCTCCGAGATCCTGCCCAATTGCGCCGCGCCGCTGATCGTGCAGGCGACGCTCGGCGTCTCGACCGCGATCCTCGATGCCGCCGCGCTCGGCTTCCTCGGCCTCGGCGCGCAGCCACCGACACCGGAATGGGGCACGATGCTGGCCGATGCGCGCGAATTCGTGCTGCGCGCCTGGTGGGTCGTCACCTTCCCCGGGCTCGCCATTCTGATCACGGTGCTCGCCTTCAATCTGCTCGGCGACGGTCTGCGCGACGCGCTCGACCCCAAACTGAAGCGCTGATCCCATGCCCCTTCTCGAAATCGAAAATCTCAGCGTCGAATTCCCGACCTCGCAGGGCATCATGCGCGCCGTGGACGGGGTGAACCTCACCCTCGACGAGGGCGAGATCCTCGGCGTCGTCGGCGAATCCGGCTCCGGCAAGAGCGTCACCATGCTCGCGCTGATGGGCCTCGTCGCCTATCCAGGCCGCGTGCGCGCCGACAAGCTCCGGTTCGACGGGCGCGACCTCCTGACGATGTCCGCGCGCGAGCGCCGCCACCTCACCGGCAAGGATGTGGCGATGATCTTCCAGGAGCCGACGACCAGCCTGAACCCCTGCTTCACCATCGGTTTCCAGCTCGCCGAGACGCTGAAGAAGCATGAGGGCATGGACAGCAAGGCGGCCAAACGGCGCTCCATCGAGCTGCTCGAACAGGTTGGCATTCCCGCCCCCGAGAGCCGCCTCAAGGCCTTCCCCCACCAGATGTCGGGCGGCATGAACCAACGCGTGATGATCGCGATGGCGATCGCCTGCAATCCGCGCCTCTTGATCGCCGACGAGCCGACCACCGCGCTCGACGTCACCATCCAGGCGCAGATCCTCGATCTCCTGATGTCGCTCCAGAAGGAGCGCGACATGGCGCTGGTGCTGATCACCCACAATATGGGCGTCGTTGCCGAGACCGCGCAGCGCATCATGGTGATGTATGCGGGACAGATCATGGAAGAGCGCAAGGTCGACGACCTGTTCTCCAACCCCCAGCATCCCTATTCCGCCGCCCTGCTCTCGGCCCTGCCGGAGCGCAGCGAGAACGCGACGCGGCTCGCCACCATCCCCGGCATGGTGCCGGGCCTGCACGACCGGCCGAAGGGCTGCCTGTTCAGCCCCCGCTGCGCCTATGCGACCGAGCATTCGCGCCAGGTGCGGCCGGAGCTGCGGCCCTGGATGGACGGCAAGGTGCGCTGTCATTACGCGCTGGGCGATCCGCAGCGCGAGGCCGAGCGCGCCCGCGACGAAGGCCGCCTGGCCACGGAGGCCGCACGATGAGCGATCTCGTCATCGAAGCCCGCGAGCTGACACAGATTTATCCGGTCAAGCAGGGGCTGTTCAGGGCGCCGGCGCAGCTGCAGGCGGTCAACAAGGTGTCGTTCTCGGTCGCGGCGGGGCGCACCCTCGCCATCGTCGGCGAATCCGGCTGCGGCAAATCCACCCTCGCCCGCATGGCGACGCTGATCGAGAAGCCGACCTCGGGGGCGCTGACCATCGATGGGCGCGATGCAGTGAACCCGCCGGACGACCAGCGTCGGCACCTGCGCCGCACTGTGCAGTTCGTCTTCCAGAACCCCTATGGCTCTCTCAACCCGCGCAAGAAGGTCGGGACGATCCTCGAGCAGCCGCTGGTGATCAACACCAAGCTGAGCAAGGCCGAGCGCGAGGAGAAGGTGCGCGCGATCATGGCCAAGGTCGGCCTGCGCCCCGAGCATTACAACCGCTATCCGCACATGTTCTCCGGCGGCCAGCGCCAGCGCATCGCCATCGCCCGCGCGCTGATCCTTTCGCCGAAGCTGGTGGTGGCGGACGAGCCGGTCTCGGCGCTGGATATCTCGATCCAGGCGCAGGTGCTGAACCTGCTGGCCGACCTTCAGGAGGAGCTGAAGCTCGCCTATCTCTTCATCTCGCACGATCTCGGCGTCGTCCGGCACATCGCCCATGACGTGCTGGTGATGTATCTCGGCAATGCGATCGAGCATGGGCCGAAGGAAGCGATATACGCCCGCCCGCTGCACCCCTACACGCAGGCGCTGCTGGCCTCGACCCCGCGGGTCGACGGCGGCAAGCGCGAGCGGATGATCCTGCGCGGGGAGCTGCCCTCCCCGCTCAACCCGCCCAAGGGCTGCGTCTTCTCGACCCGTTGCCCCTTCGTGACGGATCGCTGCCGCGCCGAGCGGCCGGAGAAGCGCGAGATCGACGGGCGGCTGGTAGCCTGCCACTACGCCGAGGATTTCCTGGCGAAGGCGGCGGCCTGATATCAGGCGTCATGCTCGGGCTCGACCCGAGCCTTTCAGAAACCAGCGCCTCCGTCATTGCGAGGAGCGGAGCGACGAAGCCATCCAGGGGCGGCAGAGCGCTAAGTCCCCTGGATGGCTTCGCTGCGCTCACAATGACGCAGAGCGACGTCAAATCCCCTTCGTCACGCCGCCATCGACCCGGATGTTCTGGCCGGTGATGTAGCCGGCATCGGGCGAGAGCAGGAAGGCGACCGTGCCGGCGATCTCGTCGGCGCTGCCATAGCGCTGCATGGGGACGGTGACGCGGCGGGCGTCGGTCGCCGGCAGGCTGTCGATCCAGCCGGGCTGGATGTTGTTGATGCGGATGTTGTTGGCCGCGTACTTGTCGGCGAAGATCTTGGTGAAGGTGGCGAGGCCGGCACGCGCCATCGCCGAGGTCGGGAACATGTCGCTCGGCTCAAAGGCCCAGGCGGTCGAGATGTTGACGATCGCGCCACTGTTCTGGCGCTCCATCACCGGCGTCACCAGCCGGATCGGCCGGACGGCGCTGAGAAAGTAGACGTCGAGGCCCTTCTGCCAGTCCGCATCGGTGAGATCGAGGATCGGCGCGCGCGGCCCGTGGCCGGCGCTGTTGACCAGCGCATCGACGCGACCCCAGCGGTCGAGCGTCGCATCGACCAGCCGCTTCACATCGTCGTTCGACTGGTTCGAGCCGGTGACGCCGAGCCCGCCGAGTTCATTCGCCAGCGCCTCGCCCTTGCCGGATGAGGACAGGATCGCGATCTTGTAGCCGTCCCTGGCCAGGCGCCGAGCGACCGCGGCCCCCATGCCGGAGCCTCCGGCGGTGACGATCGCGACTTTGTCCATGAGGTCTCTCCAGATGCGATTCTGGAGAGACGCTACAGCAGGCCGAATTCACAGGGAACCGCGCGGTCATCCTGGACCAGCGGCGAAGCCGCGCCGGTCCGGGATGACGAGAGGTTGGTGAGCGACATCAGCGCCGCTCTCAGGCCCAACCCTCGCCGATCTGCCTGATGGCGATGCGGTCGACGAAGGGCGCGTCGGCCCCCTCGTGGCGGATCTCGATCTCGCCGCCGCGAACCGCGAAACGGATCAGCGTCGCGCCCTCGCCCTTCCAGTCGGTGGTCTCGCCGTCATCCTCGTAGAGTTCGCCGGTCGCGCCCTCGATAAGGCCGCAGACCAGAACCTCGCGCAGATCGTCGATGCCCTCGGGGTTGCCGAGTGGGATCAGCGCACCGGCCCGCACGAAGAGCGGCAGGCGCCCGAGCGGCGCGGCGACGGTCGCGACCGCACCGCCCTCGAAATGCCTGCCGTCGTGCCAGTCGTACCAGCCGCCCTCGTGCTCGGGCAGATAGACGCTGCGCTCGGTGGCGCCCTCCTCCAGCACCGGCGCGACCAGCACGTCCGGGCCCAGCATGAAGGCGTCGTCGGTCGCCGTGGCGGTGGCGTCCTGCGGGAAATCCCAGAGCAGCGGGCGAATGGCCGGGGTGCCGTCGCGGCTGGCGCGCCACATCAGCGTGTAGAGATAGGGCATCAGCCGGTAGCGCAGCGCGATCGCCTGGCGCACCTGCGGCACCATCTCCGGATACATCCAGGGCAGGTTGACGACGCCGTCGTCGTTCCAGGAGTTCATCACCATGCGCGGCCAGAGCGCGCAGAACTCGTTGAAGCGCACGAAGAGCTCGGGACCGGGGGTCGGGCCGTGGAAGCCACCGACATCGTGGCCGATCGAGAACATCCCCGAGAGACTCATATTGAGCCCTTGCGTCAGGTTGTAGCGCAGCGTCTTCCAGGCGGTCTCGTTGTCGCCCGACCAGGTCTGGGCATAGCGCGAGAGGCCGGCGCAGCCACCGCGGGTGATCGAGTACTGGCGCTTGCCCGGCTGGCGCTGGGCCTGCGCCTCATAGGACAGCTTGGTCATCAGCAGCGGCTGGGCAGGGCGTGCGAGCGCCTGGCGGAAGGGGCGTCCATCGCCGTCGCAGAGGGCGTCCTCGTCCCAGATCTCGTATTCGTTGTTGTCGTTCCAGACGACGCTGAAACCGTAATCGAGCAGGGCGGTCTCGATGCCGTCGCGCCACCAGGCGCGACCCTTCGGGTTGGTGTAGTCGAGATGGAAGCCGAGCCCGTCCCAGAACTGCGCGACGGCCGGCTTGCCGGTGTCGCCGTCCCGAACGAGGAAGTCGCCGTCCAGCGCCTCCTGTAGGCGCGGATGGTCGTCGAGCAGACAGGGCTTGAGATTGGCGACGGTGAAGATGCCGGCCTCGTTCAGCCGCTGCATCGTCGCCTTGGGATCGGGGAACTTGTCGCGGTTCCAGTTGAAGGCGTAGCGGCGATGGCCGATCTGCGTGTAGCCCGAGCCGAAATGGAAGCTGTCGCAGGGAATGCGATGGGTTTCGAGCTTGCCGATGAAGTCGCTGATGCGGGCATCGGCGTCGGGCGCGTCGGCGATCGCCATCGAGGTGACGCCGAAGCCGAAGGACCAGAGCGGCGCGAAGGCGTGCCCGCCGGTCAGCCAGGAGAAGCGCCGCACCACATCCGGCACGGTCGGCCCGGCCATGACGTAATAGTCGAGATCGCCGTCATCGCCTTTCCAGGAGCGGAAGAGGCCATGGTAATTGTCAAGCGTGCAGCCGAAATCGACGCTGCTGGTGGAGAGGTTGTCGTAATAGATGCCGTGAGCGCCGGCCGGGCCGTCGACGATGAAGAAGGGCAGCATCTTGTAGAGCGGGTCGGAGAGTTCCGCGTCGAAGCCGCAGGGATCGACCGCGTCGATGGCGAAGCGGCGGCCGGTGCGGTCGAGCGGGCCGGCCTTGTCACCGAGGCCGTAATGGCGCTCGGTATAGTCGCGGGCCATGAAATGGGCGAGCGCGCCGGTGCGCGGCGAGACCAGATAAGCCTGCGTCGTTCGGTCCTCCAAAAACGGCTTCTCCTCGCCGGCGCGGAACCAGGCGATGCCGAAGGGCGACAGGGTGACCTCGGCGGTCAGATGCCCGGCGGTGACGGAAACCTTGCCGTCACCCTCCTTCACCAGGCTGCGGGGGCAGGAGAAGCCCTCGATGCTGTCGCGCGGGCGACCCTCATAAGGTGGTTCCAGACCGCCGGGGGCGATCGACCAGCCGCGATCCAGGCGGTAGCCGTCCGAGGGCTTCAGCGTCACGCGGCCGATATCGCCCTCGAGGATGCGTACGGCCAGGGTGTAGCCGAGCCCGAGATCGAACAGGGCGGCTTCGCCGTCGCGGCCGGCATAGCGACCTTGAGTGAGGGCTTTCATGGGTTGGTCTCCGAACCTGATATCATGCGCGTCTCCGCCCCGGGGAGCCGGGATCCGGACCTGAACCGTTCCGGCACGGCTCCCGGGTCCGCGCTTCGCTTCGCCCGGGAGGGCGGCGCGTAGGGATTAAGAGCGAACGGCTTTGCCCGCCTCGTCGAACAGGTGCAGGCGCTCCTGCGGGAAGGCGAGGTGGACGGTTCCGCCGCGCTCATGCGGGCTCTGGCCGTCGAGGCGCAGCGTGATCTGCGGCAGGCCGGCGACGGCGCCGTAGAGATAGCTTTCGCCGCCGAGGCGCTCGACCAGCTCGATCGTCAGCGGCAGGCCGTCCGCCTGCGCCAGCGCAAGATGCTCGGGGCGAATGCCGAGCGTGACCTTGGCGCCGGCGGCAAGGGCAGCGGTCGCGCAGGCGATCTCATGCCCGGCCTCGCCCAGCGCCACGCGGCCCGGCGCGACGACGCGGCCGGGCAGCAGGTTCATGCGCGGAGAGCCGATGAAGCCGGCGACGAAGAGATTGTCGGGGCGGTTGTAGAGATCGAGCGGCGTGCCGACCTGCTCGATGCGCCCGCCCTGCAGCACCACGATGCGGTCGGCCAGCGTCATCGCCTCAACCTGGTCATGGGTGACGTAGATCATCGTGCCGCCGATTTCGGCATGCAGCGCGGCGAGTTCCTTGCGGGTCGCCACGCGCAGCTCCGCGTCGAGATTGGAGAGCGGCTCGTCGAACAGGAAGATCTTGGGATCGCGCACGATCGCACGGCCGATGGCGACGCGCTGGCGCTGTCCGCCTGAAAGGGCCTTGGGCTTGCGCTCCAGATAATCGGTCAGCCGCAGCATGACGGCGGCGCGGCGCACGCGCTTGTCGATCTCCGGGCGGGCGAGGCCCATATTCTCGAGCGCGAAGGCCATGTTCGCGTAGACGCTCATATGCGGATAGAGCGCATAGGACTGGAACACCATGGCCAGCCCCCGCTCGGAGGCCGGCAGGCCTGTGACGTCGATGCCGTCGATGGCGATGGTGCCGCCGGTGATCTCCTCCAGCCCCGCGATCGAGCGCAGCAGGGTGGACTTGCCACAGCCCGAGGGGCCAACGAAGACGACGAACTCGCCATCTTCGACCGCAAGGTCGATGCCGTGCAGCACCGTGGTGGCGCCATAGGCCTTGCGGACGGCGGAAAGGGTCAGGCCGGCCATCTATTTCATTCCCGTATTGGCGATGCCGGTGGTGATGAAGCGCTGCAGGAAGACGAAGACGAGCGCCACCGGGAGCAGCGTCACCACGGTCATGGCGAGCAGATAGTGCCACTGCGTCTGAAGTTCGCCCTGAAAGGCGTTGAGCCCGATCTGGAGCGTGTAGGATTCGGTCTTGGTCAGCACCGCGAGCGGCCAGAGGAACTCGTTCCAGCGCCACATGATCGAGAAGATGGCGAGCACGGCCAGCGCCGGCAGCGCCAGCGGCATGACGATGCGCCAGTAGATCTGCCACTCCGAGGCCTTGTCCATGCGCGCGGCCTCGATCAGGTCGCGCGGAAGGGTCAGCATGTATTGGCGCAGCAGGAAGACGCCGGTCGGCGTCGCGGCGCCGGGCAGGATGACCGCCCAGAGAGAGTTGACGAGCCCGAGCTTGGTGACGACGAGATAGACCGGCACCAGGATGATCGTGATCGGGATCATCAGTGTGCCGATCACCATCAGCATCACCGCCGTCTTGCCCCTGAACTCGTAGATCGACAGCGCATAGGCCGCCATCGAGTTGATGATCAGGGTCAGGATCGTCGCGACCAGCGTCACGAACACCGAGTTCCAGAGAAAGCGCGTAAAGGCGAAGCGCTCCAGCGGCTCGGTGTAGTTCTCGGTGGCGAGCTTGAATTCACGCACGGGGGTACGTTTGTCGATCGGCACCCGGATCGTCTCGCCGGGCCTGGCGGGATCGATCATCTGCGCCTGGATGCCGATGCGGCGAAGCTGCGCCAGAACGCGCTTGCTGCCGTTCGGCATCTCGACCTCGAACAGCGGCAGCGGCTGCGCCTGGCCGGGAACGACCACCTCCTTCTGCGACATCGGCAGCAGCGAGGGTGGAAACTCCAGCAGACCCGCCTGCGTCTTGAAGGAGGAGATGCCGAGCCACAGCACCGGGCCGAACATCAGCACCACACCGAGCGCCAGATAGGCGTAGGCCGCGATATCGGTCCAGTGCCAGCGGCCGGGCTTGCGGCGGGCGGTGGCGAGCTTGGCGACGAGGCTCATGCGGCCCCCTTGCGGCGGCTGACCGCGAGCTGGAGCAGCGTCAGCGCGAAGAGCACGACGCCGAGCACCACCGAGGCGGCGGCCGCGAGCCCGAAATTCTGAACCTGATTGGCGAAGGCGGTCTCGTAGATGTAATGCACCACCATCAGCGTCGCGGTGCCAGGCCCGCCACCGGTCAGCACGAAGACCTCGTCGAAGGTCTGCACGCCCTTGATCAGCGCCAGAACGATCACGACGATCATGTTCGGCCAGAGCAGCGGCAGGGTGATGCGCCAGAAGACGCGCCAGCGCGGCGTCGCATCCATTTGCGCCGCCTCGTAGAGATCGGCGGGGATCGCCTGCAGGCCGGCGAGCAGGATCAGCGTGTAGAAGCCCATATGGGCCCAGATCGAGACGAAGACGACCCAGAACATCGCCCAGGACGGATCGACCAGGAACAGGATGCGCTCGCCGCCCAGCGAGGTGATCGCGGCGTTGAGCAGGCCGTCGCGCTGGAGGATCCATTTCCAGGTCAGCGCCACCACCACCGGCGAGAGCAGCACCGGGAAAAAGTAGACCGCGCGGAAGAAGCCGCGCGCCCGGATCTTCATGTTGAGCACGATCGCGGTCAGCAGCGAGAACAGCACCATCGCCGTCACCTGGAACAGCGTGAACCGCATGGTGTTGTAGACGCCGCGCCAGAAATGGTCCTCGCGGCAGGAGCCGGGATCGAGATAGGAGCCGCAATCGAAGAGATAGCCGTATTGCTGCGCGCCGACATAAGGCCTCTCGCTCGGGAACAGGCCGGCGCCGCCCGTGACCGAGAAGATGACGTTGATAATCAGCGGCAGGAAGACGAAGAGCGCGAAGAAGGCGAGATTGGGCAGCAGGAAGACATAGGCCATGCGCCGCTCGCCGATCAGGCGCTGGAGCGCCTGCATCGGCCAGTCGATCAGGCGCATAAGCAGCGCGAGCGGGCGAGAGAGCAGGCCGGACCCGCCCGCGCTCGCGGATGTCGTGCCCGATGCCATGAGCCTTACTTCTTGCGCTCGGCGATCTGCTGGGCGACGTCCGACTCGATACGCTTATAGGCGTCGTCGAGCGAGGTCTCGCCCGAGATCGCCTGGCCGAGACGGCTGATCACGGCGTTGAAGATCACGCGGTTATTGACATAGCCCTGCAGTTTGTAGGCGGTGGGCGAGATCTGCGCGACCTGATCGGAGAAGACCTTGAGCGCGGCCTTGGCCGGGCCGCTCGCCGTGGCGTAGTCCAGCCCTTTGGCGGCGATGCCGAGATGGCCCGGCACGAAGAGCGAGCGGGCGTAGAACTCGCTCAGCACCGGCTCGCTGGCGAGGTAATCCATCACCTTGGCGACGGCCTCGGGGCTCTTGGTGGTCTTGATCGCGACCAGCCCAGCACCGCCCGGCATCGGCGAGCAGCCGCCCGCGCCGCAGGGCGAGGGCACGGCGACCCAATCGAAGGCGTCGCCGACCGTCTTGTCGAACTGGGCGATCTGCCAGGAGCCGGACTGGTACATCACGACCTGGGCGTTCTTGAACTCGTCATTGGCGCCGCGATAGGCGGTGCCGGAGACCGAGCCCCAGAGCTCCTTCTTCATCGTGCCGTTCTGGTGCCAGTCATAGACGAGCTTGGCACCGCGCCTGAAACCCTCGTCGACGACCGCCGGTTCGCCCTTGTCGTCGAAGACCTTGGCGCCTTCGGAGACCGCGACCGAGAAGAAGCGGTGGCCGGAGCGGTCCATCGCCACCGGGAACGGGGCCTGCACCTTTTCGGCAACGGCCTTGGCCGTCTTGCCCCACTCCTCCCAGGTCGCCTTGGCGCCGGGCATGGCGATGCCGGCCTGCTCGAACAGCGTCTTGTTGACGAACGGGCCGGTGACGGTCAGCTGCGTCATGAAGCCGGTGATCGCGCTGGAATCGCCCTCCGGGCGCATCCAGGGCAGGAACGGCCCGAAATTCTTCTCCCAGTAGCCGGCGTCCTTCAGATAAGGGCGCAGGTCCAGCGCATAGCGGGCGATGCCACCCAGATCGACGACGCGGGCGATGTCCGGCCCCTGGCCGGAAGCGAGCTGGACGGGCAGGTTCTCGGTGATCGCCTTGTAGGGCACCTGGTCGAGCACGACCTTGATGTCCTTGTTCTGCGTCTCGAAACGCTTCAGAAGATCGGTGAGAACCTCGCCCTCGTTGCCGTCGGAATACCAGGCGATACGCACCGTGGTCTGGGCGAAGGCGGCGCTGCCGGCCATCAGGCCTGCGGTCAGCGCGAGCGCGGAAATCCAGTGCCTGGCCTGCATCTGCGTTCCATCCCTTTGCGTGGTGGCACCTCCACGGGCGCCTTGGCTGGAACTAAGGCAAACGTTTGCCTCTCTTGTCAACGGGGCTTTTGCAAGGTCATGCTACAGTGATGGATTCTGTGAAGCCTGCCGAGGCGGACATGGCGGCGCAAGCCGGCAAACATTCGAGAACGGCATCGCTGGCGACGGTGGCCCGCGATGCGGGCGTGTCCGTCGCGACGGTGTCGCGCATCGTCAACGGCCAGAGCGGGCGCGCCTCGGCCGAGACGGTGGCGCGCGTCGCCGAAGCGATCGAGCGGCTCGGCTACCGGCCGAATCCGGTCGGACGGGCGCTGAAGCGGCGCGCCAGCCGCGTCGTCGCGATGCTCGCGCCCAATCTCGACAATCCGGCCATGGCCGCGATCGCGGTTTCGACCGAGGCGGCGCTGCGCGCCGCCGGCCATGTGATGATCCTGTGCGACACCCATGACCGCCCGGATCTGCAGGACGATTACCTGCAGGCGATGCGGGACCAGTTCGTCGCCGGCTATGTGATGGTCAGCGCCGTGCGCAGCAAGGGGCTCGAGCAGGCGGTCGGTCGGGGGGACCCGGTGGTGTTCGTGGCGCGGCGCAACCCGTTGGGCGGGGGCTCCTTCGTCGGCATCGACGATTACGCCGCCGGCGCCGATGCGGCCGAGCTGATGCTGGCGCGCGGCGTCGAGCGGCCGGCCGTCCTGATGGCAACGCAGAACGTCTCCAGCACCGCCCAGCGCGCCGCCGGCTTCATCGAGCGGCTGGTCGCGCGCGGCGTGCCGCAGGCCGCGATCCGCCAGGCCAGCGCGCCGGGGCTGTCGCATATCGAGATCGGGTATGCGGCGGCGCGCTCGCTGGGGCCGGCCGGTGGCTGGCCGGACGGCGCGCTCTGCGTCAGCGACATGATCGCCTATGGCGCCTACCGGGCCGCGAACGAAGCGGGCATCGCCATCCCACGCGACTGCATGCTGCTGGGCGTCGACGGCAATCCGATCAACCGCTGGATCGCGCCCTGGCTGACTTCGATCCGCATCCCCTACGAGGCCTTCGGCGAGCCGATCGTCCAGCAGCTACAACGGCAATGGGGCGGGCAAGAGACCGCGGCGATCCATCTTCGGCATGAGGCGGCGGCGCCCGACCAGAGCCCCGCCTTCGCGGAGCGGCCTCGGGGTGCGGCAGCCTGAAGCGGGCTATCGCATCGGACCGAAAAGTGGATACCGCTTTCGGAAACATCCGATGCTCCAGCACGATCTCAGGGCATCGTGACCGCGTCCCTTCGGATGCGCGATGGTCCAGGCTCTGGCCGGCGCGCCTCCGATCGTGTCAGATGCAACCATCGCCGCAGGACAGGCCCGGATGACGCTCGCTCTGCTCAGACGCATGCTGGCCCCGCGTTCGGTGGCCGTGATCGGGGATGGGTCGGCCTGCGGCACGATCGCGAGCGCCATCGCGGGAGGGGCGTATCGCGGGCGGTTCGTCGCTGCGGCCACGGCGGCCGAGCTGCCGCCGGGCTGCGATCTCGTGATCCTGTCGGCTGCCGATGCGGCGCCGGCCCTGCCCGATCTGGCGGGGCGCGATTGTGCCGGGGTGCTGGTGCCCGATGGCGGGCCGGCGGATGCGGCGGCCCTGGCGGCGGCCGCGCGCAAGGCGGGCCTGCGGCTGATCGGGCCCGATGCGCTGGGCCTCGTCGCGCCGCGCCTGTCCCTGCTCGCGACGCCCCTGCAGGCGCTGCCTCCGGCCGGCTCGCTGGCCCTCGTCGCGCAGTCCAATTCCGTCGGGGCCGGCATCGTCGCCTGGGCGGCGCGGCGCGGCATCGGCCTCTCCGGCGCGGTGATGCTCGGCGAGGGCCCCGATGTCGACATCGCCGAATGCCTCGATCATTTCGCCAATGACGGCACGACCCGGACCATCCTGCTGGCGATCGACGAGGTCACGGAAGCAGGGCGCTTTCTCTCGTCAGCCCGGGCGGCGGCGCGGCTGAAGCCCGTCCTGGTGCTGAAGCCGCCAGGGCTGCCCAAGGAGGAGCCCGCTCTCACCCATGCGGCGCTGATCGTCACGAGCGACGCGGCCCATGACGCGGCCTTCCACCGCGCCGGGCTGCTGCGCGTCAGCGATCTCGACGAGCTCTTCGCCGCGGCCGAGACGCTGGGACGGGCCCGGTCGGCCGAAGCCGGGCGCCTCGCGATCCTCGGCAATGGCGGCGGGCTCGCCGCACTCGCCGCCGGGCGCCTGCGTCAGCTCGGCGGGGTGCCCGCGCGCGCGCCGGTGCGCGTGCGAAGCGCCGCAGACTATCGCGCCGAGACCGCCGCCCTGCTCGCCGAGCCGGAGGTCGATGCCGTGCTGGCGCTCAACGCGCCGGTGCCGCCGGACACACCGCCGGAGTGCGCCGAGGCGGTGATCGCGGCCCGCCGGGACAGCGGCTCGGGCAAGCCGGTGCTCGCGGTCTGGCTGGGTGGTTCCGAGGCGGTGGCGAGCCAGTTCGCCGCGGCCGGCATCCCGTCCTTCTCGACCGAGGCGGAGGCCGTGATCGGCTTCCGGCATCTGACGCGGCATGCAAGGCTTCAGCGCGAGCTGATGGCGACGCCGCCATCCAGCACGCAGGACCGCCCGCCCGACCTTGCCGCCGCGCGCGCGATCATCGGCCGGGCGCTGGTACAGGGGCGCCACTGGCTGGGGCCGGAGGAGGTCAGCGATCTGCTCGCCCTCTTCGCCATTCCGATGCTGCGGCCCGTCGTGGCACCGGACGCCGAGGCGGCGGCGGTCGCGGCACGGCCCCTGCTGGCGCAGGGCCTGACGGTCGCGCTCAAGATCGTCTCGCCCGACGTGCCGCACAAATCCGATGTCGGCGGCGTCGCGCTCGATCTCGCCAGCGAGGAGGCCGTGCTGCGCGCGGCGGCGCGCATGGCGGAGAGGCTGCGCGAATTGCGGCCCGGCGCCCAGTTCGACGGCTTCTCGATCCAGCCGATGGCGCATCGGGCGAAGGCGCGCGAACTGATCGCGGGCTTCGCCACCGATCCGCGTTTCGGCCCCGTCATCATCTTCGGGCGTGGCGGCACGGCGGCCGAACTGATCGCCGACACCCATGCCGCCCTGCCACCGCTCGACATGGCCTCGGCCGAGCGGCTGATGTCCCGCACGCGGGTCTCGCGTATCCTGGGAGCCTATCGCGATGTCCCGGCGGCCGATCGCGACGCCATCGCCGCGGTGCTCGTGGCGCTGGGCGAGATGGCCTCGAGCCTGCCGGAGATCCGCGAGGTCGATCTCAACCCGATCCTCGCCGATGCGAGCGGGGCGGTGGCGGTCGATGCCCGCATCGTGCTGGAGCCGGACCCGGCCAAGCGCCGCCGGCCCGCGATCCGGCCCTATCCGTCGAGTTGGGCGCGCGCGCTTCCGCTCGGCCAGCGCCACTTCGCGGTCCGGCCGATCAAGCCGGAGGATGAGGGCGCGATCGCCGCCATGCTGAAGCGCGTCACGCCGGAGGATCTGCGCCTGCGCTTCTTCGCACCGGTGAAGAGCTTCAGCCATATCTTCCTGGCGAAGCTCACCCAGCTGGATTACGCGCGCGAAATGGCCTTCATCGCCTTCGACGAGGCGGATGGGGATGCGGCCGGCGTGGTGCGCCTGCATGCCGACCCCGACCATGTCGCCGCCGAATACGCGATCCTGCTGCGCTCGGACCTCAAGGGCATCGGCCTCGGCCGGGCGCTGATGCTGCTGATCATCGAATGGGGCCGGGCCGAGGGGCTCGCTTTGATCGAAAGCCAGGTGCTGGCCGAGAACGGGCCGATGCTGGAGCTCTGCCGCAGCCTCGGCTTCGCCGTCTCGGTCGATCCGGAGGACAGCTCCGTGCGCCGCGTGGCGCTCGATCTCACAAAGCCGGCCGCCTGATCAGGCGCCGACCTTGGCGAGCACATCGGCGCGCAGGAAGCGCTCGATGAAGAGCATGAACAGCACCGA
>NZ_JBMDWH010000119.1:0-17976 GCF_048595345.1 Allobosea sp. | reverse complement strand
AGCAGCCATTAACCATGCCTTCCCATAACCAAAGGTCAGCACCATAAGCACCAAGGGGGAACGATGCTGTTCGGGAAAAAGAAGGCGGAGCCGGTCGTGGATCTGGCGGAAGCCCAGGCCTATCGGGAACTGCGCGAGCGGTCGGAGCTCCTCGATCGCTATGCCGGCGTCGGCCTGTGGGAAGCGGTGCTCCACCAGGGCGATGCCATGCATGCCGCCAGCCGCTGGACGTGGTCCGCCGAACTGCGTCGTCTGCTGGGCTACACCTCCGAGGCGGAATTCCCGAATGTCGTGCAGTCCTGGTCGGACCGGCTGCATCCGGATGATGTCGCCTCCACCTTCGCCGCGTTTGGCGGTCATCTGCAGGACAGAAGCGGCGGCACTCGGTATGACGTCATCTATCGCCTCAAGATCCGCGACGGCAGCTACCGCTGGTTCCGGGCCACGGGCGGATGCAAATACATGGAGGACGGCACGACGGTCCGCGCCTGCGGCTCCCTCACCGACGTCCATGATCAGAAGATGGCCGAACTCGCGACCCAGCAGTCCATGGAAGAGGATGGCCAAGCCATCGGCGTCATTCGCGCGGCGCTCGCGGCCCTGGCGGACGGAGATGTCACCGCGCGGATCACGGCCGCGATGCCTGCCAAGGCTGAGGCGCTGAAACTATCGTTCAACGAGGCGGCCGAAAAGCTCGGCCGCGCGATCGGCGCCGTCGGCCAGACCGTGGCCTTGACCCGCGCAACGGCTGCCGAGATCGCCGAAGGCTCGCGCGATCTGTCCGGCATGACCGAGCAGCAGGCTTCCGCTCTGGAGGAAACGGCCGCGACCACGGAGCAGCTGGCGGCTTCCGTCAAGCAGACGGCAAATTCCGCCAAACAGGCGGCCGAAAGCGGCAGCGAAGCGATGAAGGCGGCCGAGGCCGGCGGCGACATCGCCCAGCGCGCCGTCGATGCGATGGCGCGGATCGAAGCCGCATCGCACAAGATTTCCGACATCATCCGCGTGATCGACGACATCGCGTTCCAAACCAACCTGCTGGCGCTGAACGCCGCGGTCGAGGCGGCTCGCGCCGGAGATGCGGGCAAGGGCTTCGCCGTCGTCGCCTCCGAGGTGCGCACGCTCGCGCAACGTTCCGGCGAAGCGGCCAAGGACATTGCGGCGCTGATCTCCTCGTCCAATGGCGAGGTCGGAGAGGGCGTCAAGCTGGTCGGCGCGGCCGGCGAACAGCTCTCGCACATCGTTTCGCTGGCGCGCGGCGTTGCGGCAACGGTCAGCGAAATTTCGATCGCCGCCGCAGAGCAGGCGCGGGGCATCGAGGAAATGAGCCAGACCGTCGCCCATCTCGACGAGACCACCCAGCGCAATGCGAGCCTGGCCGAGGAAAGCGCCGCTGCCGTGGCCGTACTCGAGCAGCGGATGGACGAGCTGAGTGCGCTGACCGCCGCGTTCCGCAGCGAGAGCGGGTCCGGCGCATCGGCTTCCTTCCAGCCCGCCACTCGCCGGCGCGCCGCCTGACGCATCGCTCAGGAGCGCGCGACCGCAGCCCCACGCCGGGCGCCATCGCGCGCGGATAGAGCCGAGGCTCGCCACTGCCGGCCGGCCACCGGCGACGCCTGTGCCTTGCTCTCGCCAAGGGGAAGGTGTCTGGTCCCGTGACGAGCCGACAGAGTTCGTCAAAGGGAGACACGACCATGGCATCTCGTATCCTGATCGCCGCCGGGCTCGGCGCGGCCGTTCTGGCTGGCGCCCTGCCCGCCTTCGCACAGGCCAAGAAGCCCGTCGCGCAAGTGACGGTGACCAACCAGCGGGCCGTCCCGCTCACCGCGTTCGAGATCGCGACGGCCAGCGAGCAGCCGGTTCTCGTCGCCAAGCTGGCCAAGCCGCTGGCGCCGGGCAAGAGTGCGACGCTGCGGCTGACCAAAGCAAAGGGCTGCGCCTACACCGTGCAGGGCGTGTTCGCCGACGAGTCCGAAACCGGCGGCGACATGGATTTCTGCCGGGAACGGGTGATTCGGCTGACGGAGTGAGCGAGGCTCTCCGGCAATCCCTAACAGTCGCCGAAGCCGCGCCGATCCGGGAAGACGGCGCGGTTGTCATATCAGGCGCGGCGCTCACGCCGTCGCGCCGACCCTGACCAGCTTGTAGGTAATCGAGTCCACCAGCGCCTGGAACGAGGCGTCGATGATGTTGGCGCTGACGCCGACCGTGGTCCAGCGCTCGCCGCTTTCGTCACCGGATTCGATGAGAACGCGGGTGACGGCGTCGGTGCCGCCCTGGAAGATGCGGACCTTGTAGTCGAGCAGGCGCAGGCCGCCGATCAACGACTGGTAGCGTCCGAGATCCTTGCGCAGGGCGATGTCGAGCGCATTGACCGGGCCGCTATCGCCCTCCGCCGCCGAAATCAGAACCTCCTCGCCGACCTTCACCTTCACGGTCGCCTCGGAGAAGGTGACGAGTTCGCCCAGCGCGTTGTAGCGGCGCTCGACATTCACCTTGAAGCGTTCGACCGCGAAATAATCCGGCACCTCGCCGAGAATGCGCTTCACCAGCAGGAAGAAGGAGGCATCGGCGCCCTCGAAGGCGTAGCCCTGCGCCTCCTTGTCCTTCACCTCCTGCAGCACGCGGCCGAGGCGCGGATCGTCCCGCCCGAGCGTGACGCCGATGCGCTCCAGCTCGGCGACGAGGTTCGACTTGCCGCCCTGGTCCGAGATCAGCACCTTGCGGGTGTTGCCGATCGTCTCGGGCGCGACATGCTCATAGGTGCGCGGATCCTTCAGCACGGCCGAGGCGTGGATGCCCGCCTTGGTGGCGAAGGCCGAGGCGCCGACGAAGGGAGCGTGCCGGTTCGGCGCGCGGTTCAGCATCTCGTCCAGAGCCCGCGACACATGGGAGAGGTCGGCCAGTTGCGCCTCGCTGACGCCGAGCGCGAAACGGTCGCGATAGCGCTCCTTGAGTTTCAGCGCGCCGATCAGCGTGACCAGATTGGCGTTGCCGCAGCGCTCGCCCAGCCCGTTCAGCGTGCCCTGGATCTGGCGCGCGCCGGCTTCGATGGCCGCCAGCGAATTGGCGACGGCGCAGCCGCAATCGTCATGCGCGTGAATGCCGAGATGATCGCCGGGAATCACCTTGGCGACCTCGGTGACGATGACACCGACCTCGTCCGGCAGCGTGCCGCCATTGGTGTCGCAGAGCACCACCCAGCGCGCGCCCGCCTCATAAGCAGTACGGGCGCAGGCCAGCGCGTAATCCGGGTTGGCCTTGTAGCCATCGAAGAAGTGCTCGCAATCCAGCATCACCTCGCGCCCGGCGGCCTTCGCCGCCGCGACGCTCTCGGCGATGCCGGCGAGGTTCTCCTCCAGCGAAATCTCCAGCGCGACATGGACATGGTAGTCCCAGCTCTTGGCGACGAAGACGATGGCATCCGCCTTCGCCTCCAGCAGCGCGGCGATGCCGGGGTCGTTGGCCGCGGAGCGCCCTGCCCGCTTGGTCATGCCGAAGGCGGCGAATTTCGCCGTCTTCGTCGGCTTTTCGGCAAAGAACGCCGTGTCCAGCGGATTGGCGCCGGGATAACCGCCCTCGACATAGTCGACGCCCAGCCGGTCGAGCAGGCTCGCCACCGCGCGCTTGTCGTCCAGCGAGAAATCGAGGCCGGTGGTCTGAGCGCCGTCGCGCAGGGTCGTGTCGAACAGATGGATCCGGGCGGCGCTCATTGCTCACGCCTCATCTTGAAGCGCACGACGCGCGGAACGACCATGGCGAGCATGACGAGCTTGATGGCGATGGAGAGCGTGCCGACGGGGCGGATGTTGGGGGTCATGGCGTTTCGTTCATGGGCTGCGGCAGACGGCGCAGATCGACAGGGGTTTCGGGATCGATCTCTCCGACCATCGCCGGCTTGAGATCATATTGGGTGGCGATCGCTTCGAGCGCGGCCGGCGCGTCGGTGTTGACGCCCCATGATGCGACGGTGCGGACGAAAGCGCGGGTGGTCATCAGCGTGACCGGATAGTCGACTTCCAGAAACAGCCCCGGCACTTTGCGATCTTCATAGAGCACGACCGCCGACGAGACGTCGTCCGGGCGCCAGTGATCGACGAATTCGCGCAGGGCGAGTTCGCCCGAATTGCGAAGACCGGATTTCAACCGCGCTTCCTCCTCGGGCGTGCGCGAGCGGCGGCGCAGGGACGCGATCCCCTCGCCCACAATGGTCGATACCCGCAAAAGAGCATCGCCCTCCGCCGCGACCCAGCGGCGGATCTCCTCGGCATAGGGCTTGGACGCATCGCCGACGAGCTCGTCCTCGACGCGATCGACCAGGACGATGCGCCGGTTGAGGCGGGCCAGCATCGGCAACAAGCCGGCCGCCGCCAGGCGCAGCAGCGGCCCGGCGTCGGCGACGACGATCGGCTCGCGCGAGGCGCGCGTCATCATCGCTTCACCTCCCAGCTCGTGGTCGGCTCGCCGGTCTGCGGGTCCTTGCCGTCCTTGAGGGCGATGCCCATGGCGGCGAGTTCGTCGCGGATGCGGTCGGATTCGGCGAAGTTCTTCGTGCGGCGGGCTTCGAGGCGGGCGGTGACGAGTGCTTCGATCTGAGCCTTCTCGGAATCGGTGAGTCCGAAGCTACCGGCGCTCCCACGGAACAGATCGCCAAATCCCAAGGCCAGCAGAGTTCTGGTCAAGCGTCTACCAGCGGCTGCGTCGCCGCGTTCAGCATCGTTGTAAACCTTATGCAGAGCGGCGATTGCCGCTGCTGTATTCAGGTCATCGCAGAGCGCAAGCTCGACCTCGGGAATCTCGATTTGGGGCCGCTGATCGGGTGCCCAGACACGGCCCCACGAGTTCAGAGTGCGCTCTGCTTCCAATAGGCTGCGCTCCGTCCAGTCGATCGGCTGGCGGTAATGCGTCTTGAGCATCGCCAGACGGAGGACGTCCCCTCTCCAGCTCCGCCCGCCGAAAGTGTCCGTCGCCAGCAATTCGTTGATCGTCACGAAGTTGCCGAGGCTTTTCGACATCTTCTCGCCTTCGACCTGCAGGAAGCCGTTGTGCATCCAGATGTTCGCCATGCGCCCGGCCCCGTCCGCGCCGCCGAAGGCGCAGCAGGATTGGGCGATCTCGTTCTCGTGGTGCGGGAAGACGAGATCGATGCCGCCGCCATGGATGTCGAAGACGTTTTTCGACGGATCATCGCAGGAGAGGCCGCCGCCGAAGGGGGCCAGCAGCTTCGCCATCGACATCGCCGAGCACTCGATATGCCAGCCCGGCCGGCCGGGCGTCGCGATGCCGGCGGGAGAAGGCCAACCGGGGTCGATGCCGTCGCGGCTCGGCTTCCAGAGCACGAAATCCATCGGGTCGCGCTTATAGGGCGCGACGTCGACGCGGGCCCCGGCCAGCATCTCGTCGAGAGAGCGGCGGGCCAGCGTGCCGTATTTCGGGGCGCCCGCGAGATGCGCCACGGCCGGAACGTGGAACAGCACATGCTCTTCCGCGACATAGGCGACGCCGCGGGCGATGAGGCGCTCGATGATCGCCTTCATCTCCTCGATATGCTCGGTGGCGCGCGGCTCGGCATCGGGGCGCAACGTGCCGAGCGCGTCGATATCGGCGTGGAACTGCGCCGTCGTCCCTTCCGTGACCTTCGCGATCGCCGCGTTCAGCGGCAGATCGGGATAGTCGCGGGCGGCGCGCGCGTTGATCTTGTCGTCCACGTCGGTGAGGTTGCGGGCATAGGTGACGTGTTCGGGCCCGTAGAGGTGCCGCAGCAGCCGATAGAGCACGTCGAAGACGATGACCGGGCGCGCATTGCCGATATGGGCGTAGTCGTAGACCGTCGGGCCGCAGACATACATCCGCACATTCTGCGGATCGATGGGGACAAAGTCCTCCTTCGTCCGCGTCAGCGTGTTGTAGAGCCTGAGGGTCGGCGACATCGGGTGACAATCCTGAAAACGAGCGAAAGCGAAACGGGTAACGACCTGGCCGCTGGCCGGGGCGCTTTTGTCGGTTCGTTTTCAGGACGAGGACGTGAGCAGCCGGCCAGCGAAAGCTAGCGGCAAATCAAGCAAATCGGGTTGTGGATGGCGGCTCGCGTCATGACGTTCAGTGATTGCCTTTATGCAACACGTCCGTCAAGAGGGCGCCCGCCTTGCTGCGCCGCAACATTGCCGCCGCAATTCACGCAATTTTAACGGCCCGGAACCATCTTCCCGAGTCTCGGGTTGCTGGCCCGTGACAACAGGAAGCCTCCGCATGCGCCGCGCCGTAGCCCTTCTCGGACTGCTCGGAATCGTCGCCGCCGGCGTTTCGCTGTCGGTTCTGCCGGCGACGAAGACGACCGCGGCGTCTGCCGGGCCGCGCACCTTCCTCATTCCCGCCAGCGACGGTTACGGCGTCGCCGACTGCATCAGCACCGCATCGGAATGCGGCAAGATCGTTGCGAATGCCTGGTGCGAGGCGCAGGGCTTCGGCAAGGCGGTCGCCTATGGGGTCGCGGACAAGGCCGATTTCACCGGGACGGTGTCGCGCCCGGCCGCGACCGAGCAGCCGCTGAGCATCACCTGCGGCGGCTGACGGCCTGGTTCAGCGAATCCAGTCGGAGCATTTGGGGATATCGGTCGCCGCCCCCCAAGGCATGATCGGGACGGTCGAGGTCGAGTTCTTCGGCGAGCCCTCGATCAGCCTGTCGGTGTAGACCAGATAGACCAGCACGTTGCGCTTGGCGTCGCAGCCGCGAACGATCTGCATCTTCTTCCAGATCAGCGAACGCCGCTCGCGGAAGACTACGTCGCCCTGCTCGGCCTTGTCCTTGAACTTGATCGGCCCGATCTGCCGGCAAGCCAGCGAAGCGTCGGAGGCTTCCTCGGCGACGCCCAACATGCCCTTGACGCCGCCGCGCTCGGGCACGGCGTAATGGCAGGCGACGCCTTCGACGATCGGATCATCGACCCCGTAGACGGCGAGCTTGTCATCCGGCGTCAGAGCCTTCCAGACGGTCGATTTCTTGAAGATCAGATCCTCCTGCGCGGCGGCGGGCATGGCCGCGGCGAGGCAGAGGGCGGCGACCGCAGACAGGATCACGGGCAGGCGCATGGTGTTCGACATCCTCGATGGGTCTCGGCGACGCACCTGATATGGCGATGCGTTGGTCAGGCCGCCAGAGGCTTGAACACCAGCCAAGCGGCCACCAGCGCGCCGATCAGGCCGAGCACGAAGAAGACCAGCTTCAGCCGCGTCATGCCGCTGGCGAAGGCGACATCGCCCTCGGCGACGCTGGGATAGCGATCGAGCAGCCGGGCGACGGCGAGGTTCTCGGCGACGTCGCAGAGTCCGCCGATCAGCCAGCCGCCGCCGCACAGGGCGGCGAGCCACCAGGGCTGCCCGCGCATGGCGAGGCCGGCCACGATCAGGCCGCCGACGATCGCATAGGTGAAGGCGCAAGCGATGTCGGCCGGCAGCACCCGGTTGCGATAGCGCGCGCGCGTCGTCTCGCCATAAAGGCCGAAGAGCTTCTCGACATCGGCGACGCTGTAGCCGTCCCAGTCGCTTTCCAGCATGCGCGGTACGCCCTGCCGGTTCGACCAGAAGCCGACGAGCCAATACAGAGCCACGACGAAGACGGGCCCCCAGACGAAGAAGGCGAGCGGGATCGTCGTCGCATAGAACGGCACCGGGTCGATCATGCTCAGGGCTCTCGCTGCTGGAGTTGTATGCCGCAGGTTATCCGCCACGCCGCGCTGCGCCAAGCGTGTCACGCGGCCAAAAGGCCGCGATCAGGCCAGAGGCAGGATCTCCTGCTCGATCGCGCCGAAGATGGAATGGCCGGCGCCGTCCTTCATCTCGACGCGAACGGTGTCTCCGAAGCGCAGGGCAGAGGGCACCGGCGCGGCGGGAAGAATTTCCACCACCGTGCCGGCGCTCAAGGCGCGCGCCGAGGCTGCGCGTGCCAGCAGGGGCCCGATCGCTAGCGGCAGCGGAATGGGGGTGAGCGCGCCGTTGAGCAGGCGGTGGAGAGGCAGGTCGGGGCCGCCATCGGCCCAGGCACTCCCGAGTTCGTCGGGTGTCACGGCCACCGGCGAGAGTGTCATCGGCGCTGGACCCCGAATCATTCCAGCGGCTTGGCCGGCGGGGCTCCCATCCTGATTCATCTGGTTCACATGGCAGGTGAGCAGCAGCAGCCGCACGGCTCCGAAGGCCTCCGCCGCATCGGCACCGGCTGGGACGGCGTCGGTGATCAGCGCAAGCCCTGCCGCGCAGCCGCTGCCCTCCTCCCCGGCGAGCCGCGCCGCCTGGCGCGGGCCGACCGAGACGTCGCCCGGCGCCTCGACGGGTGTCCCCTCCCCTGCCGTGACGAGGCGACGATAGGCGCGCGGCAGGGGCGCCGCGCAGTCATGCTCGTGGAAGCGGAAGGACGGCACCGCGCCATGCTCCAGCCCTTCGGCGAGATCGGCGAGGCGCGGGGCGATCCGCTCCCAGTCGTCCAGCGCGCCTTGCAGTGTGGGCACGACGGGAAAGGCATCGGTCGCGCGGGTGAGGTCGCGCGAGACGATAACGAGCCGGCCGTCCCGGCCATGGGGCAGAGAAGCGAGTTTCATCTCTTTTCATTCCTTCCGGGACACGCCAATAAGGCGGCAACGGGCTTTCGGAAAAGCCGCGGGAGGAGAGCATAATGGAACGTCGGTCGTTTTTGAAAAGCGGTGTTCTGGCGGCCGCCGCAGCGCCCATCGCCATGCCGGCGCTCGCCCAGTCGCAGCCGCAGGTGAAATGGCGGCTGACCTCCAGCTTTCCGAAGTCGCTCGACACGATCTTCGGCACGGCCCAGCAATTCTCGAAACTCGTCTCCGAGGCGACCGACGGCAATTTCGAGATCCAGGTCTTCGCGCCCGGCGAAATCGTGCCCGGCCTGCAGGCGCTCGATGCGGTCTCGAGCGGCACGGTCGAATGCGCGCATTCGCCGACCTATTTCTACATCGGCAAGGATCCGACGCTCGGGCTCGGCACCGGCATCCCCTTCGGGCTGAATGCCCGCCAGCAGCACAGCTGGTGGTATTTCGGCGGCGGCGAGCAGATCGTGAACGGCGTGCTCGACCGCTTCAACGCCTATTCGATCCCCTGCGGCAATTCCGGCTGCCAGATGGGCGGCTTCTTCCGCACCGAGCTGAAGGGCGTCGACGACCTCAAGGGGCTGAAGTTCCGCATCGGCGGCATGGGCGGCCAGGTGCTCGCCAAGCTCGGCGTGGTGCCGACGCAGATCGCGCCCGGCGACGTCTATCCGGCGCTGGAGCGCGGCTCGATCGACGCCGCCGAGTTCGTCGGGCCTTATGACGACGAGAAGCTCGGCTTCATCCGCGTCGCCAAATATTACTACTATCCCGGCTGGTGGGAGGGCGGCGCGATGCTGCACCTCATCATCGGCAAGGAGGCCTGGGGCAAGCTGCCGAAGCATTACCAGGCCATCGTCCAGCAGGCCTGCGAGGCGGCGAACAACTGGATGCTGGCGAAGTACGACTTCGTCAATCCGGGCGGGCTGCGCCGTCTGGTGGCGCAGGGCGCGCAGCTGCGCGGCTTCCCGCTGCCGGTGATGGAGGCCGCGCTGAAGGCGGCCGAGGAATATTATGCGGAGACCGGCGCCAAGAACGCTGACTTCAAGAAGGGCTATGACTCGATGGTGGCGTTCCGCGGCGAGAACCTGCTGTGGTGGCAGCTGGGCGAGCTCTCCTACGACACCTTCATGAACCGCCTGAAGGCGCGCTGAGACCGGGGGGCGAAAAACCGATGTCGACCAAGCCGCCAGACGAACCCAGCAAGCAGGCGCTCCGGCTGGAGCGCTTCCTGCCCTACCGGCTCAATGTGGTCGGCTCCTTCGCGAGCCGGGCGCTGGGCCGGATCTATGGCGAGCATTTCGGCATCGGCATTCCCGAATGGCGCGTCGTGGCGCAGCTGGGCGAGTTCGGCAAGCTGACCTCGCGCGACATCGGCGAGCTCGCCCAGATGCACAAGACCAAGGTTTCGCGCGCGGTGACGGAGTTGGAGAAGCGCGGCCTCGTCTCACGCTCCGAGAACCGGCAGGACCGGCGCGAATCCTTCGTGGAGCTGACCTCGGCCGGCAAGCGCATCTATGACCAGATCGTGCCGCTGGCGCTCGGTTTCGAGGCGCGCTGGATCGAGGGCATCCCCGCCGAGGAGCTGATGACCTTCGAGCGCGTGCTGTCGACGCTGACCGAGCGCGGGCGGCATCTGGCCGGCACTTATCGGGAAGAAGACGGCTCTTAAGCGCTGCCCGCGCGAGGCCGCTGCCTCAGAAATATTTCGCGAGATTGCGCCGGATGCGCGCCTGCGGGTCTTCGCCCGGGGGCGGATAGTCGAAGGCCTGGCCGGTGATGGTCTCGTAGGCACGGACATAGACCGAAGAGGTCTGGTCGATCAGCTCCTGCGGGATCTGCGGCAGATCCTGCGTATAGGGGTCACAACGCTCGACCACCCAGCTGCGGACGAAATCCTTGTCGAAGGATTCGGGCCGGCCGCCCGCCTCGAAACGCTCCGGATAGCTCTGCGCGAACCAGTAGCGGCTGGAATCGGGCGTGTGGATCTCGTCGGCGAGCAGGATGTGGCCATCGGCATCGAGGCCGAACTCGTATTTGGTGTCGGCGAGGATCAGCCCGCGCTCCTGCGCCTTCTGCTGCCCGCGCGCGAACAGCGCGAGCGAGAAAGCCGCCAGCTCGTCCCACTGCGCCTGCGTCAGGAGCCCGCTCCCGACGATCTGGGCCGGGGACAGCGGCTCGTCATGGCCTCCGTCGAAGGCCTTGCTGGTTGGGGTGAGGATCGGCTGCGGCAGGGCCTGATTGTCCCTCAGCCCGTCCGGCAGGGTCATGCCGTACATGTCGCGGCGGCCCTGCTTGTACATGGTCAGGATCGAGGTGCCGGTGGTCCCGGCGAGATAACCGCGCACCACCATCTCGACGGGGAGAATTTCCAGCCGCTTGCCGACGACGACGTTCGGGTCGGGATATTCGAGCACGTGGTTGGGGCAGATGTCGGCCGTGTGTTCGAACCAGTAGCGCGCGGTCTGGGTCAGCACCTGCCCCTTGAGCGGGATCGAGGCGATGGCCCGGTCGAAGGCCGAGAGCCGATCGGTCGAGATCAGGATCCGGCGGCCATCGGGCAGATCGTAATTCTCACGCACCTTGCCGCGGTAATAGTTCGGAAGCTCGGGAATGACGGCTTCGTGAAGCGGCAGATAGTCGGACATGCGCGGCACGCCTCATGCGGCTGGAGATCGGACGGCCGGGCGCCCCCGGCCCGGGCGTTCTAGATCAAAGGGGCGAGCACTGGGAACCCTTTTCACGCGTACCGGCTGCCGGTGCGGCAACGGCCCGATTGCTGCCCGGGGGCGAATATGGCATGGCGGAAGCGGGGTTCGGTGCCCGGCGCGTGCCTATGGGCCGCAGGCCCGCTCCTTAGTTCCGTCGCCTTTGGCGGGTGTTCTCGACGGCATGACGCGGTTTCCCCCAGACCGCCGCGATACTGGATGACGTGACCGGCCCACGATGATGCTGCTGCTGACCCGACGCCTCGGCATGACCCTGCTGACGCTGGCCGCCCTGGCCGGGCCGGCTGCGGCGCAGTCGCCTTCCTGCGACGCCTGGCGTTCGGAGCTGGAAAGCCTTCAGGGACGGGCGGGCGGCGATCCGCGCGCCGCTCAGGCCGCGCAACGCATCGGCGCGCAGCTCGGCCAGCTCGGCGAGCAATATCGCGGAATGGGCTGCGACCGGGGCTTCACCCTGTTCGGTCAGGGCGCGCCGCCGCAATGCGCCGGCATCCGCGCGCAGATGGGCAATCTCGAAGCGCAGTACGGCGCGCTGCAGCGGCAGGCACAGGGCGGCGGCGTGGAGCAGCGCCGGGCGCAACTGGCGGCGGCGATCAGCAACAATTGCAGCGCGCGGCCACGCGGATTCTTCGATACCATCTTCGGGCGCGACCCCGGCCCTGGCGGCGTCGATTCGACGCTTCCCGAACTCGATACCGAGCAGCCGGTGACCCAGCCCGAGAAGCCGCGCCTGGGCGGACCGCAAACGGTCTGCGTGCGCAGCTGCGACGGGTTTTTCTTCCCGCTTTCCAACAACACCGGCAATGCCGACGAGATGTGCCAAGCGCTGTGCCCGGGCTCGCAGACAACCGCCTTCGGCATGAGCGCGGGCGGCGACATTCAGAACGCCGCCTCCCGCTCCACCGGCCAGCCCTATTCCTCTTTGCCCAATGCCGGGAAATATGTGCGCTCCTTCGATGCCAGCTGCACCTGCCGCGGCCAGGGACAAAGCTGGTCGGAGGCTCTGAAGAACGCCGAATACCTGCTCGACAAGCGCAAGGGGGACGTCATCGTGACGGAACAGCGCGCCGCCGAGCTGTCGCGGCCGAAGGCCGATCCGAAGGCCGAGGCACGGCGCCGCGGCGCGGGCCAGCCGGCCCCGGCACAGGCGCAGGCCCCGGCGGGTGCGCAGGACGCGGCCGAGGAAAAGCCGATGCCGTCCGAGAATTCTCCGACCTCCGGCACCGAATCGGCGGGCGTCGGGCCCGAGACGGTCCAGGAGAAGACGCTGGACAAGAAGGACGGCCTCAAGAGCGAATCGCGCAGCGTCACCGGCGAGCGCCGCACCGTGCGCATCGTGGCTCCCAATCTGGCGCCCAATCTCAGCCCGCAACTGGCGCGGCCCTGAGGCACAGAGGTTCCATGCCTCGACCGCATGCGTCCACGCATGGCGAAGCAAAGCCCGGCGCTGGACGCATGCCCCAGAGAGTCGCATAAGGCGGTCAGCGCCCTCCGGACGCCGTCGGATGCAGGCCCGCAGACACGCTGCTTGCCGGGTCGCCTTTGACGCCCTCCAGCCTTCAGGCGGACCCATGGCGAACAGCGAGACGACGACCCATCCGCATCCGATTGCCTTCGACGATGCGAAGCGACGCATCAAGGCGATTTTCATCGGCTCCGTCGGCAATCTGGTCGAGTGGTACGACTTTTACGCCTATACGGCGTTCGCACTCTATTTCGCCCCGCATTTCTTTCCCTCGCACGACCCGGTCGTGCAGCAGCTCAACGCCGCCACGCTCTTCGCGGCCGGCTTCATCGTGCGCCCGGTCGGCGGCTGGCTCTTCGGCCATATCGCGGATCGCTACGGGCGGCGCCTGTCGCTGACGCTCTCGGTGCTGATGATGTGCTTCGGCTCGCTCATCATCGCCTTTACGCCGACCTATGCCTCGATCGGCTTTGTCGCGCCCGTGCTGCTCGCCGTCGCGCGCCTCATCGAAGGCCTGAGCCTGGGCGGCGAGTACGGCGCCAGCGCGACCTATCTGACCGAGATCGCCGATCCGGAGCATCGCGGCTTCTATTCCAGCTTCCAGTACGTCACGCTGATCGGCGGGCAACTCACCGCCATTCTCGTCCTGCTCCTCCTGCAGAATGTCTTCCTCACCCATGAGCAGCTGGTCGCCTGGGGCTGGCGCATTCCCTTCGTCATCGGCGCGCTGCTGGCCGTGATCGCGCTGTTCATGCGCCGCCACATGGATGAGACGGCGTCGTTCAAACAGGCCAAGGACGCCGGCAGCATCAAGCGCGAAAGCTCCCTGCGGGCGCTCATGCGCTATCCGCGCGAGGTCGCGATCGTGGTCGGGCTGACCGCGGGCGGTACCGCCGCCTTCTACACCTTCACCACCTATATGCAGACCTTCGTGAAGCAGACGGTGGGGCTGTCCGACATCACCACCACTTATGTCATCGCCGGCTCGCTGATCTTCGCCTCGATCCTGCAGCCGATCTACGGGCTGATCTCGGACAGGATCGGCCGCAAGCCGGTGCTGCTGTTCTTCGGCGTCGCCGGCACGCTGCTGACCGTCCCGATCCTGACGACGCTGGCCGGCACGAAATCGGCCTTTGTGGCGTTCCTACTGATCTGCGGCGCCTGGATCTTTACCGCCGGCTACACCTCGATCAATGCGGTGGTGAAGGCGGAGCTGTTCCCGACGGCGATCCGGGCCACCGGCATCGCCGTGCCCTATGCGCTGACGGTCTCGATCTTCGGCGGCACCGCCCCGGTGGTCGCGCTCTATTTCAAGTCGATCGGCCACGAGCAGTGGTTCTTCTACTATCTCGCCGGCATGATCTGCGTGTCGCTGCTGGTTTATGCGACGATGCGCGACACCAAGCACCGCTCGGCGATGGAGCGCCACGAGTAAGGCATAGCCCGATGACGGAGCTCAGGCGCTTTCGCCCGCCAGCCGCTTGAGCGCCTTCTCGCGTCCGATCAAGGGCAGCAACCCCGCCAGCTCCGGCCCGTGATCGAGTCCGGTCAGTGCCTGCCTCAGGGGCATGAACAACGCCTTGCCCTTGGCCCCGGTTGAGGCCGCGACGGCCTGCGTCCAGCTTTTCCAGGTGGTCGCATCGAAGGGCTCGGCCGGCAACAGTCCAGCGGCGGTCGCCGCGAAGGCCGGATCGGCGATGACCGGGCGGATCGGGCCGCGGACGATATCGGCCCATATCCGCGCCTCGCCGAGCTTCGTCAGATTGCCGCGGATCGCGAGCCAGAGCGGCTCGCTCGTCTCCATGCCGCTTTCGGCGAGGCGCGACCCCACCGCCTCGTAGGGCATCTGGTGCAGGGTCCGGGCGCTCAGCGCCTCGAGTTCGTGCTCGTCGAACTTGGCGGGGGCGCGCGAGACATGGGCGAGATCGACGAGGCCGGCGAGTTCGTCGAGGCTCGCGACCGGGCGCACCGCATCGGAGGTGCCGACCAGCACCGCCAGCGCCGCCACCGCCAGCGGCTCGACCCCGCTCTCACGCAAGCCGCGCAGGGAGAGATGGCCGAGGCGCTTGGAGAGCCCCTCCCCGCTCGCGGTGGTGAGCAGGTTGTGATGGCCGAAGACCGGCATGGCGGCGCCCAGCGCGGCGAAGATCTGCGCCTGGACCGCCGTGTTGGTGACGTGATCCTCGCCGCGGATGACATGGGTCACGCCGGTCTCGATATCGTCCACCACCGAGGGCAGGGTGTAGAGATAGCTGCCATCCTCGCGGATCAGCACCGGGTCGGACAGCGACGCGCAATCGACATGCGACGGGCCGCGGACCAGATCGTCCCAGGCGATCTCGCCGGCCTCCAGCAGGAAGCGCCAATGCGGCTTACGCCCTTCCGCAGCGAAGGCGGCCTTCTGTTCGTCGGTCAGCTTCAGGGCGGCGCGGTCGTAGATCGGCGGCAGGCCGCGCGCGAGCTGGCGCTTGCGGCGGCGGTCCAGCTCGTCGGCTGTCTCGTAGCAGGCATAGAGCCGTCCTGCGGCCCGCAGGCGCTCGGCGGCGGCGTCATAGATCGCCAGCCGTTCGGATTGCCGAATCACGAGGTCCGGCACGATGCCGAGCCAGCCGAGATCCTCCGCAATCGCCTCGGCATATTCCACCTTCGAGCGCGCGATGTCGGTGTCGTCGTAGCGCAGCAGGAAGCGGCCGCCATGGCGGCGCGCGAACAGCCAGTTGAACAGCGCCGGCCGGGCGTTGCCGATATGCAGGTAGCCGGTGGGCGACGGGGCGAAGCGGACGAGCGGTGTCATGGGCGGCTTATGACGCTTTTGACGGGGAGCGACAATCCGGCCATCGCGCTCGAAAAGCGCGATTAACCGGCCGTTAGGGTTACCGGGGCATGAATGATGCGGGCGATCTCCGTGTTCGACGGTCGCCGGGGAGAGTAGGATGCAGATCCGTTCCATCGCACCCGCATTCGGGCTCGCTGCGCTGGCCACCGCCATGATCCAGGCGCCCACTCTGGCGGCCGACTATCCCGTGCTGCGAGGCTCGCAGATCGAAGACGCACCGCCGCCGCCCAACATGGCTTCGGGCGCGATCTGGCAGGGCTTCTATCTCGGCGGCAGTGCCGGCTATGGCTCGTCGCATATCGACGCCTACAACCAGTACAAGAACCTCTCGACCGAGGCGCTGAACGCGTTGGCGATCAAACCCTATGCGGAAAACCTGATCGCGCTTGGTAAGCAGAGCTCGGACAAGAACGTCTTCGGCGGGTTCGCCGGGTACAACTGGCAGTTCGGCGATGCCGTGCTGGGCATCGAAGGCGAGTATCAACGCGGCAAGTTCTCGTCTCAGCAGACCACCAGCCGCTCGATCGTCTATGACAACATCTTCGGCACCACCGTCGCCTCGACCGCGACGCAGGAGCCTTACGGGACCGAGACCCTGATCAACGTCACAGCGAAATCGGCCAACCAGATCAATGATTTCGGCGTTCTGAAAGCCAGGGCGGGCTACGCCTATGGCAATATCATGCCCTATGTGACCATGGGCGCCGCGCTGGCGAAGATCCGCTCCAACGGTACCTTCGGCTACAGCTACACGACCGTCGAAAGCTACGACAGCTATCAGGGGATCACCGCGATCGATCCTACGACAGGCACTTTGACCACCGTGCGCGGACCTTATCGCGGCCGAAACTCCTTCATTTCCAATTCGCGCAGCGCGACCGTCGGCGGGCCCAGCTCCGGCTATGTGCCCGGGCTGGCGCTGGGCGCCGGCATCGATGCGCTGCTCGGCGACAACATCCTGTTCCGGGCCGATTTCCAGCGGATCTATTTCAGCGAATACAAGGGCGTGCAGCCCATCGTCGACGTGGCGCGCGTCGGCGCCGGCCTGAAGTTCTGATCGCCAAGGCGGCAGCATCGCGCTCCAGAACAAAAGGCCGGGGCATCAGCCCCGGCCTTTCGCTTATCCGGCATCGACGAAGCGGATCACTCGGCCGCTTCGACCTCGGGGCGGGCGCGGCCAGCGCGCTCGCGCTTGACCAGCTCGGCGACGAGGAAGGCGAGTTCCAACGCCTGCTCGGCATTGAGACGCGGGTCGCAAACCGTGTGGTAGCGGTCATTGAGGTCCGCATCGGTCATGCCGCGCGCGCCGCCGGTGCATTCGGTGACGTTCTTGCCGGTCATCTCCAGATGCAGGCCGCCGGCATGGGTGCCTTCCGCCTGATGAACGGCGAAGAAGTTCTTCACCTCGCCCATGATCAGGTCGAAGGGCCGGGTCTTGTAGCCACTGGCGGCCTTGACCGTGTTGCCGTGCATCGGATCGCAGGACCAGACGACATTGAGGCCCTCGCGCTTGGTCGCGCGCACGAGCGCCGGCAGGTTGTCGAACACCTTGTCGGCGCCGAACCGGCCGATCAGCGTGAGGCGCCCCGGCTGGTTCTGCGGATCGAGCACCTCGATCAGCTTCAGCAGCCCGTCGACCGTGGTCGAGGGGCCGCATTTCAGGCCGATCGGATTGCGGATGCCGCGGAAGAACTCGACATGGGCATGGTCGAGCTGGCGGGTGCGATCGCCGATCCAGACCATATGACCCGAGGTGTCGTACCATTCTCCCGTCGTGGAATCGACGCGGGTCATGGCCTGCTCGTAGCCGAGCAGCAGCGCCTCGTGGCTGGTGTAGAACTCGGTCGTGCGCGTCTCGGGATGCGCTTCCGGGTCGATGCCGATGGCGCGCATGAAGTCGAGGGATTCGGTGATCCGCTCGCTGATCTCGTTATAGCGCGAGGAGGCCGGCGAATCCTTGACGAAACCCAGCATCCAGCGATGGGCGTTGTCGAGATTGGCGTAGCCGCCGGTCGCGAAGGCGCGGATCAGGTTCAGCGTCGCGGCCGACTGGCGGTAGGCCTCGAGCTGGCGGCGCGGATCGGGCACACGCGCCTCGGGCGTGAAGGCGATGTCGTTGACGATGTCGCCCTTGTAGCTCGGCAGCTCGACGCCGTTCTCCTTCTCCGTCGGTGCAGAACGCGGCTTGGCAAACTGGCCGGCGATGCGCCCGACCTTCACCACCGGCGAACCGCCGGCGAAGGTCAGCACCACCGCCATCTGGAGGAACAGGCGGAAGAAGTCGCGGATGTTGTCGGCGGAATGCTCGGCGAAGCTCTCGGCGCAATCACCGCCCTGCAGCAGGAAGGCCTC
>NZ_JBMDWH010000118.1:0-5662 GCF_048595345.1 Allobosea sp. | reverse complement strand
GCCAAGCGCCTGACGGACAAGGGCCGTCGCCGCGTGCTGATG
The DNA here is from genome assembly GCF_048595345.1 of Allobosea sp. GTDB lineage: Bacteria > Pseudomonadota > Alphaproteobacteria > Rhizobiales > Beijerinckiaceae > Allobosea. Next base: position 5,620 of record NZ_JBMDWH010000118.1, on the reverse strand, counting down.
GCCTCGCTCGACACGCGACGCCCCGCGGCGATGGAGCAGCTCGCCGTGCTCGGCAAGCAGGTCGGGGTCGAGGTGCTGCCGATCGTGGCCGGCCAGTCCGCCGTGCAGATCGCGCGGCGCGCCATGGAGGCCGGCCGCCTCGGCGGCTACGACGTGGTGATGCTCGACACCGCCGGCCGCGTCACGCTCGACGAGGCGCTGATGGCGGAGGTCGCCGAGGTCAAGGCGGCGACCGATCCCCACGAGGTCCTGCTCGTCGCCGACGCGCTGACCGGCCAGGACGCGGTCAACACCGCGCGTGCCTTCGACGGCCGCCTCGGCCTGACCGGCATCGTGCTGACCCGCATGGACGGCGATTCCCGCGGCGGCGCGGCGCTGTCGATGCGCGCGGTCACCGGCAAGCCGATCAAGCTCGTCGGCACGGGGGAGAAGGTCGATGAACTCGACGATTTCCATCCCTCCCGCATCGCCAACCGCATCCTCGGCATGGGCGACATCGTCAGCCTCGTCGAGAAGGCGGCGCAGACGGTCGATGCCGACAAGGCGCAGGCGCTGGCCCAGCGTCTGGCCAAGGGCAATTTCGACCTCGACGATCTGCGCATGCAGCTCCAGCAGATGGAGAAGATGGGCGGCTTCGGCGGGGTGATGGGCCTCTTACCCGGCATGGCGCAGATGAAGAACCAGCTCGCCGCCGCCAAGGTCGACGACAAGATGATCGCCCGTCAGGTCGCGATCATCAATTCGATGACGCCGGCCGAGCGCAAAAATCCCGATCTGCTGAAGAACAGCCGCAAGAAGCGCATCGCCGCCGGCTCCGGCACCTCGCCGGAGGCGATCAACAAGCTGCTCAAGATGCATCGCGGCATGGCCGACATGATGAAGGCCATGAAGAAGCAGAAGGGCGGCATGCTGGGCAAGCTCGGCGGCATGTTCGGGCTTGGTGGCGGTCTGCCGGCCGGCATGCCCGACCCCTCCAAGATGGATCCGGCGCAGCTCGCCGAGCTTCAGAAGCAGCTCGGTGCGGGCGGGGGCCTGCCCTCGCTGCCTCCGGGCGGCTTTCCCGGGTTGCCGAAAGGCGTCACCCCGCCGGCCGGCATGATGCCGAAGCTGCCGGGCCTCGGCGGCATGCCGGGGCTGGGCGGGAGCCCGTTCGGGAAGAAGAAATGAGTTTGTTCGACCGCCTCGTCGCCGGTGACGTCATGGCCGGCCCTGTGCCGACCATCAGCGTCTCTTCCAGGCGAGGGTGGTGTTCAAGACGTGGATGCTCGCCACACGGGCGAGCATGACGGTGGAGTGTCCGGCGTCAGCCGGTTTCAAGAAGCAAGCAAGACCAGAAGGAAGAAGACCATGTCCCTCAAGATCCGCCTGACCCGTGGCGGCGCCAAGAAGCGCCCCTATTACCGCATCGTCGTCGCCGACGCCCGCTCGCCGCGCGATGGCCGCTTCATCGAGAAGATCGGCTCCTATGACCCGATGAAGGCCAAGGATTCGGCCGAGCGCGTCGTGCTCGACCTCGAGAAGGCCAAGGAGTGGCTTGCCAAGGGCGCCCAGCCGACCGACCGCGTGCTGCGCTTCCTCGATGCTGCCGGCCTCGCCAAGCGTCCGGCCCGCAGCAACCCGCAGAAGGCCGTCGCCGGCGACAAGGCCAAGGAGCGCGCCGAGAAGAAGGCCGCCAAGGCCGCTCAGCCGGCCGAGGAAGCCGCCGAGGCGTGAGCCTTTAGACATCGTGCTCGCGACGTCGGCTCATGGTCGGCCCCACGCCGACCATCCACGTCTTCGGAAGGCGAGCACGGTGTCCAGGACATGGATGCTCGGGACAGGCCCGAGCATGACGGAGAGCCTGCCGCGTGACTGACAGCTCCCTCATCCTGCTCGGGATCATCGGCGCGCCGCATGGCGTGCGCGGCGAGGTCCGCATCAAGGCGTTCACCGGCGATCCGCTGGCGATCGCCGATTATGGCGCGCTCAGCGACGGCAAGGGGCGCGCCTATGAGATCACCGATGTGCGCCCGGCCAAGGAGGTCGTGGTCGCGCGTCTGAAGGGCGTCGTGACCCGCGAGGCGGCCGAGGCTCTGAACGGCACCGAATTGTTCGTGCCCCGCGACAGGCTGACGCCGTCCGAGGACGAGGACGAGTTCCTCCACGCGGACCTGATCGGCTGTGCCGTCGTCGATCCCGCCGGGACCGTCCTGGGAACCGTGACCGCCGTCGAGAATTACGGAGCCGGCGACCTGCTCGACATCGAGACGCCCGATGGCCGTTCGGTGCTGATGCCCTTCACCAGGGCCTGTGCGCCGCGCATCGACATCGCCGCGCGGCGGATCGAGTCGGATCCGCCCGCCGGATTGTTCGACCGCGAGGAGAAGCCCGATGACGCCGAAGGATGAGCCGGCCCGGGCCCTGATCTTCGACATGGACGGCACCGTCGTCGACAATATGCGCTATCACGAAGCCGCCTGGGGCCGACTCCTGACCGAGCATGGCCTGCCCTTCGACGCCGACGCCTTTTTCCGCAAGACGGCCGGCATGGCCTCCGCCGAGATCATCGCCCCGCTGTTCCCGGATGCGGACAAGGCCAGGATCGACGCCCTCGGGCACGACAAGGAAATCTACTACCGCGAGGCCTATGGTCCGCATGTCGCGCCGGTCCATGGGCTGCTCGAGCTGATGGCGCGAGCGGACAAAGCCGGCGTGCCGATGGCGCTGGCGACCGCCGCACCGCCCGGCAATCTCGACATGGTGATGGACAAGCTCGGCCTGCGCGAGCGCTTCGCGACCATCGTCGCGCCCTCGCAGGGTTTTCGCGGCAAGCCGAACCCGGACCTGTTCCTGGAGGCGGCGCGGCGCATGAATGTCGAGCCAGCCGGCTGCATCGTCTTCGAGGACGCGCCCAACGGCATCGAGTCGGCGCGGCGCGCCGGGATGCGGGCGGTGGCGCTCTTGACCATGCTGACCGCCGCCGATTTCGCCGGTTTCGACAACCTCATCGGCGAAGGACATGATTTCGCGGCGGTGGACGGGCTCCCGGCGCTGCGGTTCGGCTGAGCCGCCATGGTTTTCCGCGCCTCCGTCCTCACCCTCTACCCCGAGATGTTTCCCGGTCCGCTCGGCGTCTCGCTGGCGGGGGAGGGGCTGCGGAAGGGTCTGTGGTCGCTCGACACCCACCAGATCCGCGAGCACGGCATCGGCCGGCACCGCAATGTCGACGACAATCCGGCCGGCGGCGGTGCTGGCATGGTGCTGCGCTGCGACGTGCTGGCGGCTGCGATCGACGCGGCCGTACCGGTGGACGATCCGCGCCCGCGGCTGCTGATGTCGCCGCGCGGGCGGCCCTTGCAGCAGAGCATGGTGCGCGACTGGGCGGCGGGGCCCGGCCTCGTCATCGTCTGCGGGCGCTTCGAGGGTGTCGACGAGCGGGTGATCGAGGGGCGGGGGCTGATCGAGGTCTCGATCGGCGATTACATCCTGTCGGGCGGCGAGATGGCGGCGTTGACGCTGCTCGACGCCTGCGTGCGGCTGATCCCCGGCGTGATGGGCAAGGTCGCTTCGGGCGAGGACGAGAGCTTCGAGAACGGGCTGCTCGAATATCCGCATTACACCCGCCCCCGCGAATGGGAGGGGCGCGGCCTGCCCGAGGCGCTGCTCTCCGGCGATCATGCCCGCATCGCGAAGTGGCGGCGGGAAGAGGCGGAGCGGATCACGCGCGAGCGACGGCCGGATCTGCTGAAGTCCAAATGCGAGCCCTCATCCTGAGGAGCGCGTCGTCGAAGCGCGTCTCGAAGGATGCTTCAGGAGGCTCCAGTACCAGTGGGACCATCCTTCGAGACGCCGCTTCGCGGCTCCTCAGGATGAGGGCTGAGCGGCCTCATCGGTAAGCCTTGACCGTCAGCCCTTCCGCCAGCCAACCGCCCGGCCCCAGCATGCCGCCGCGCACCGCCACCAGATCGCGCCAGCCCCGGCCGCCGAGCTTCTGCACCGTCGCAGCCGCTTGTGCGCCGGTTCGGTCGATCAGGGCGATGCGCTTGCCCGGATGATCGAGGCGTAAGGCCGCGAGACGGACATCGAAGGCCGGGGCGTCGAGATCGAGCGCGATCGCGCCCTGCGGCAGGCCGGTATCGGCCCATTCGGGGGGCGAGCGGATATCGACCAGCAGGAGCCGGCCCGCCTGCGCCGCCTCGTAGGCTTCCCGCGCCGGCAGCCCCGCAGGGGACTGCCCGAAAACGACAGCGGCCGGGAGCATGAAGCCCCCGGCCAGCACGATCCGGCGCGTCGCGGCGCCCGTCACGATCCGTCTCAGCGCAGCTCGGCGCAGAAGCGCTGGATGCGACGGCAGGCCTCTTCCAGCTTCTCGTCCGAGGTGGCGTAGGAGATGCGGAAATTGGGGCCGAGGCCGAAGGACGAGCCGTGGACGGCGGCGACCGCCTCAGCTTCCAGCAGGCCGATGACCAGGTCCTCGTCCGTCTCGATCGTTTTGCCGTTGGGGAGCTTCTTGCCGATCAGCTCCGAGCAGTCGGGATAGACGTAGAAGGCGCCTTCCGGCATCGGGCATTTCAGGCCGCGTGTCTGGTTCAGCATCGAGACCACGAGGTCGCGGCGGCGCTGGAACGCCTTCTTGAACACCGGGATGTGCTCCTGCGTGCCGTCCAGCGCCTCGACTGCGGCCCATTGCGAGATCGCCGAGGTTCCGGAGGTCTGCTGCCCCTGGACGAGGTCCATCGCCTTGATCAGGTGCTCGGGGCCGGCGGCGTAGCCGATGCGCCAGCCGGTCATCGCATAGGACTTCGAGACGCCGTTCATGGTGAGCGTGCGCTCATAGAGGCCGGGCTCGACCTGCGCCGGGGTGACGAAGGTGAAGTCGCCATAGACGAGATGCTCGTACATGTCGTCGGTCAGCACCCAGACATGCGGGTGGCGCATCAGCACGTCGGTCAGCGCCTTCAGCTCGGCATGGCTGTAGGCGGCGCCGGAGGGGTTGGAGGGCGAGTTCAGGATCACCCACTTGGTCTTCGGCGTGATCGCCTTTTCGAGATCTTCCGGCTGCAGCTTGAAATTGTTCTTCAGATAGGTCTCGGCGAAGGTCGCCGTACCGCCGCAGAGCGCCACCATTTCCGGATAGGAGACCCAATAGGGCGAGACGCAGATCACCTCGTCGCCCGGATTCAGCGTGGCGAGCAGGGCGTTGTAGATGACGTGCTTGCCGCCGGTGGAGACGATGACCTGGCTCGCCTTGTAGTCCAGCTCGTTCTCGCGCTTGAACTTCCTCGCGACGGCCTCGCGCAGCTGAGGAATGCCGGGGACGGGCGTGTACTTGGTCTCGCCGCGGCGGATGGCGGCAATGGCGGCCTCCTTGATGTTGTCCGGCGTATCGAAATCGGGCTCGCCGACGGAGAGCGAGATCACGTCCTTGCCCTGGGCTTTCAGGTCGCGGGCCTTCTGCGTGATCGTGATGGTCGCAGACGGCTTCACGCGCTTCAGGGCATCGGCAAGGAAGGCCATGGGACTGATCTCCGGCAGGAGCGGCAAGGATTGCGCGCCGTCAGCGGCGCGCGGGTGGTTTATGACTCGGGGGCGATGATCGCAAGCGCAACTGCCTGATGTTTTTCACAACCGGCATGAATTC
>NZ_JBMDWH010000117.1:0-10495 GCF_048595345.1 Allobosea sp. | reverse complement strand
CTCCGAGATCGGCGTGGGCACGGTCGCGGCCGGCGTCGCCAAGTCGCGCGCCGACCACATCACCATCTCCGGCTTCGAGGGCGGCACGGGCGCGAGCCCCCTGACCTCGCTGAAGCATGCCGGCTCGCCCTGGGAGATCGGCCTCGCCGAAACCCAGCAGACGCTGGTGCTGAACAAGCTGCGCGGCCGCGTCGCGCTGCAGGTCGATGGTGGCCTGCGCACGGGGCGGGACGTGATCATCGGCGCGCTTCTGGGCGCCGACGAGTTCGGCTTCTCGACCGCGCCGCTGATCGCGGCGGGCTGCATCATGATGCGCAAGTGCCATCTCAACACCTGCCCGGTCGGCGTGGCGACGCAGGACCCGGTGCTGCGCAAGCGCTTCAAGGGCCTGCCCGAGCATGTGGTGAACTACTTCTTCTTCGTGGCCGAGGATGTTCGCCGGCTGATGGCGGCGATGGGCTTCACCAAGATCGAGGAGCTGGTCGGTCGCTCGGACCTGCTCGACAAGCGCGACGCGATCGACCACTGGAAGGCCAAGGGCCTCGATTTTTCGAAGCTCTTCCACAAGGTCGATCTGCCCGAGGTGGCGATCCGCCATGTCGAGCGGCAGAAGCATCCGATCGACGAGGTGCTGGACCGCAGGCTGATCGCCGCCGCGCGGGGCGCGATCGAGACCGGCGAGCCCGTCGTGGTCGAGGAGACGATCTCGAACGTCGACCGCTCTGCCGGCGCCATGCTCTCGGGCGAGGTCGCCAAGGCGCATGGCCATGCCGGCCTGCCGGAGGACACCATCACGGTGAAGCTCAAGGGCACCTCCGGCCAGAGCTTCGCCTGCTTCCTGGCGGCGGGCGTGACGGTGGAACTCACCGGCCAGGCCAACGACTATGTCGGCAAGGGTCTGTCCGGCGGCAAGCTGATCGTGAAGCCGGACCCGGCCTCCAAGGCAGTTCCGGAGCGCTCGATCATCGTCGGCAATACGGTCCTCTACGGGGCGATCGCGGGCGAGGCCTATTTCCGCGGCGTCGCGGGCGAGCGCTTCGCGGTCCGCAATTCCGGCGCCATCGCGGTGGTGGAAGGCACCGGCGACCATGGCTGCGAATACATGACCGGCGGCGTCGTCGCGGTCATCGGTCAGACGGGGCGCAATTTCGCGGCCGGCATGTCGGGCGGGATCGCCTATGTGCTGGACGAGGACGGCACCTTCAAGTCGCGCTGCAACCTCTCCATGGTCGACCTGGAACCGGTCGAGGAGGAAGAGGAACTGATGGAGAGGCTGCACCATCACGGCGGTGATCTCGAGCATAAGGGCCGCATCGACATGGCCGACATGTCCGGCCATGACGACGAGCGCCTGATGCAGATGCTGACGAACCACTTCACCTATACGGGCTCGGCCAAGGCCCGCGCGATCCTCGACAACTGGGCGGATTACCGCACCAAATTCGTCAAGGTGATGCCGGTGGAGTATCGCCGCGCGCTGCGCGAGATGGAGCAGGCCCGCAGCTTGCAGGCCGCCGAATAAGGCACGCTATCCGCCGGGGCCCCGGGCCCCGGTTTCCCGATCAGGACAGTGATGCGCGGGCCTTGCCCGTGCCGACGGCGAGAGACAACGGTATGGGCAAGGTCACGGGCTTTCTCGAATACGACCGGCAGGAGCAGAAGTATCAGCTCGCCGGCGACCGCATCCGCCATTTCCGGGAGTTCACGCTCCCGCTGGAGGAGCGCGACGTCAAGAAGCAGGCGGCGCGCTGCATGGACTGCGGCATCCCCTTCTGCCATGGCCCGACCGGCTGCCCGGTGCACAACCAGATCCCGGACTGGAACGAGCTGGTCTATTCCGGCGGCTGGGAAGCGGCGCTGCGCAACCTGCATTCCACCAACAACTTCCCGGAGTTCACCGGCCGCATCTGCCCCGCGCCCTGCGAGGAAGCCTGCACGCTCAACCTCGAGAACATGCCGGTGACGATCAAGACGATCGAGCAGGCGATCGCCGACAAGGGCTGGCAAGAAGGCTGGATCGCGCCGGAAATCCCGGCCAAGCGCACGGGCAAGCGCATCGCGATCGTCGGCTCGGGGCCGGCCGGCATGGCCGCCGCCCAGCAGCTCGCCCGCGTCGGGCACGATGTCCATGTCTATGAGCGCGAGGCCAAGGCCGGCGGACTGCTGCGCTACGGCATTCCCGACTTCAAGATGGAAAAGAAGCATATCGACCGCCGCGTGAAGCAGATGGAGGCCGAGGGCGTCACCTTCCATTATGGGCAGAACATCGGCGTCACCGTGCCGTTCGAGACGCTGGTGGCCGGGCATGACGCCGTGCTGATGACGGGCGGCGCCGAATTGCCGCGCGATCCCGGCCTGCCGGACACCAATCTCGCCGGCGTGCATTACGCGATGCCCTACCTCACCCAGCAGAACAAGCGCGTGGGCGGGGAGGACGTCTCGCAGATCGAGCCGATCCTCGCCGGGGGCAAGCATGTCGTGGTGGTCGGCGGCGGTGACACGGCGTCCGACTGCGTCGGCACCGCCTTCCGCCAGGGCGCTCTCTCGGTGACGCAGCTCGACATCCGGCCGATGCCGCCTCAGATCGAGGACAAGCTGACCGTCTGGCCCTATTGGCCGACCAAGTTCCGCACCTCTTCTTCGCAGGCGGAGGGCGCCGAGCGCGAATTCCAGGCGGCGACGCTCGGGTTGGAAGGCCGCAATGGCCGGCTCACCGGCGTGAAATGCGCCCGTGTCGACGACAAGCGCAAGCCGATCCCCGGAACGGAGTTCGTGCTGCCGGCGGATCTCTGCTTCCTCGCCATCGGCTTTGCCGGGTCGATCGTCGAGGGCATGCTCGCCCAGGCCGGCGTGGCGATGGACAAGCGCTCCAACGTCGTGGCCGACGATCGCGGCTACAAGACCAGCGCCGAAAAGGTCTATGTCGCGGGCGACATGCGCCGCGGCCAGTCGCTGGTGGTCTGGGCGATCCGCGAGGGCCGCCAGGCGGCGCATGCGATCGACAAGGACCTGATGGGCGCGACGATCCTGCCGGTGTGAGGCGATCGGATCGGCGTCATGGTCGGGCTCGCCCCGACCATCTCAGGACCGATGCATTCTCGTCCCGAGCTTCTCGGGTCGTCGCTGTGCGCCGCCCGAGAACGACGAGGTTCTTCACCGCCTCCAGCGGACATCGTCCAGCCGTCCCGGAACCGGGTCGGGCGGGAGGCCTTGGGTGAAGAGGCGGTCGAGCGGCGGGGCGGCGTCGGCGGCGCCGCGCGCTTCGCTCAGCGAGGTCAGGAGGGGCTGGTCGGGCGCCGCTGAAGGTCCGGTCAGGGGCTGGATCGGTCCGGCCAGAGGGCGGGCACGCAAGGCGTCTGCGAGGCCGAGCATGGGCAGGCCCGCGACCATCTGGTCGATCATGCGTTCGACGCCGCTGGGTTGCAATTCGGGCGCCGTCGGCGCGGTTTGCGGCGGCAGGCCGGGCAGAGCGATGATGTCGGCCTTCGGTGCCGCCTCGATCAGGCGGCGGATCACGAGATCGACGAAATGCGCCGCCTTGCGGGCGCCGGCCTTGGTGAAATGCACGCCGTCGCCGAGCCGCAGCCGCGTGGTCTGGCCGGAGACGTCGGGGCCCGAGGCGGCATAGCGGTTCTCGGCATCGACGAAGCCGCCCCAAAGATCGACATAGGTGCCGCCGGTCTTTTCCGCGCGCTCGCGATACATCTCGTTCAGCATGACGAGGTCGGCCGAAAGCCGGGCGTTCTGCATGGGCGGCACGCCGACCCAGATCAGCGGGACGCGCTTTTCGGCGAAGGCCCTGGCGATGACGTCGACGCGCTCGCGGTAAAGCTCGCGCCAGCGCGGGCTCAGTGGCTCATGGACGAGCTCGCCCTCTCGCAGAGGCTGGCGGTCGTTCAACCCCACGAGAATGACGGCGATGGAGAGCTTCTGCTCGCCGGTCAGCAATTCGGACACCGCTTTGGGCCAGTCGTAGAAATCGCTGCGCACGAGCCCGGAATCGGCGCGGGCGCGCGCGATCACCTCGGCATCGGGACGATCGGCCAACGCATCCTCGAGCCCGTCGGCCAGGAGATTCGCCAGCGAGTCGCCGAGCACGACGATGTGGTGGGCGACATCGACCTTGGGCATGACGGGATCGTCCCTCACCACCACCGGGGCGGCCTTGCGGCGCAAAGCGGGTGCCGCGCTCCGCTGGCGCGGCTGCGCCTGAGGGCGTGTCGGCTGGGCCGGCAACTGCCAGAACATCTGAAACAGGCTGCGCTGCTGCGGCGGCTGCTGGGCGCGCGAGGGCAGGGCACCGGCCAGCATGAGCAGGACGGCGATAGCGAGGCACTTGGCGAGGGTGTTGGCGAGCGAGAGCAGGCGCATCCGTCATCCCGTTCGGGCGTCGGGGCGCAGCATAAGCCGCGCGCGCCGCGCTGTCAGCGGCCGCCGCGCATGCGGGCGAGCAGGGAGGGCGTGGGATACCCGTCGGCGATCTCGCCGACGCTGATCTGGTAGCGGCGCACCGCCTCGCGCGTGCCGGTGCCGATGCGGCCGTCCGCGTCATGGTCGTAGAGGCCGAGCGACTTCAGGCGCCGCTGCAGATCCTTGGTGGCGGCCATGTCGAGGCGGGCGGCCTTGACCGGCCAGTCGGCCTGGATCTCGGGGCGGCCCATGATGCGGTCGCCGAGATGGCCGACCGCGAGGGCGTAGGCGTCGGACGAATTGTATTTCTTGATGACGTCGAAATTGGCGGTGAGCAGCATCACCGGCCCGGTATGGCCTGCCGGATAGAACAGCCGGCCCTCGCCGGAAGAGGGCAGGGGGCGGCCATCGGCACGGGTGACGCCGGCGCTGCGGAAGGCGGCGAAGCTCGCCTTGTCCAGCCTGTGGTCGAAACCCTTCGGCAGTGCGACCTCCATACCCCAGGGCAGGCCCTGAACCCAGCCGAAGCTCTTCAGGTAATTGGCGGTGGAGGCGATGGCGTCGCTCGAGGAGGACCAGATGTCGGCATGGCCGTTGCCGGTCCAGTCGACGGCGTATTTCAGATAGCTCGACGGCATGAACTGGGTGTGGCCCATGGCGCCGGCCCAGGAGCCGCGCAATTCGTCACGCCCGGCATAGCCTTTCTCGATCAGCTCCAGCGCGACCAGCAATTCGTCGCGGAAGAAGTCGCCGCGATAGCGGATCGCGGCCAGCGTCGCGAGCGAGCGGATGACGTCCTTGTTGCCCTTGAACGAGCCGTAATTGGTCTCCATGCCCCAGACGCCGAGCACGACCTCCCTCGGCACGCCGTAGCGCGCCTCGACCTGGGCGAGCACGGCCGCATTCTCGGCCGCCACGGCCTGGCCGCGCCCGACCCGTCCACCGCCGACCGCGCTGTTGAGATAGCTCCAGATCGGAGCGCTGAACTCGGACTGCTTCTTCGTGAGGGCGACGATCGAATCATCCGGTGTGACGCCGCGGAAGGCGAGATCGAAGGTTTGGCGGGAGATGCCGCGCGCCTGCGCCTGCGGCCAGAGGCGCTGCAGGAAGATGTCGAAGTTCGCGCTGGCGGGCGTCGCGCTCGGTGCGCTGCGCGCCTTGGCCTGGCCGATCGAGCCCGTGACCTGCGCGGCCGCCGGGCTCAGGCTGATCAGGACCGAGGCGGCGAGAACGGTCAGGCGCATGAGGACTCCGGCTCTGTGGGACAGGAAAACACCTCCAGAGCGCCCGAACAAGATTAATCAGCGGTTAAGGCAATGTCCTCGCAGCGCAAGAACCGTCCGCGAGCGAGCCGATGAGAGGCTGTCACAGTGTCGCGTTCCGGGTTTTGAGGGCCTCTTCCCAGGCGAGGGCGTCGCGGACGATCTGCGCCAGGTCGTCATGGGCGGGCGTCCAGCCCAGTTCAGCGCGGATGCGGTCGGCCCTTGCGACCAGCGAGGCGGGATCGCCGGCGCGGCGCTCCGCGATGGTCACGGGAAAATCGACGCCGGAGACCTGCTTCACCACCTCCACCACCTCGCGCACCGAATAGCCGCGGCCATAGCCGCAATTCAGCGTGAGGCTCGTGCCACCCTCGCGCAGATGGTCGAGGGCCGCCAGATGGGCGCGGGCGAGATCGGTGACGTGGATATAGTCGCGGATGCAGGTGCCGTCCGGCGTGGCATAGTCGCTGCCGAAGATGGTGAGGCCGTCGCGCTGGCCGAGCGCCGCCTGGCTTGCGACCTTGATGAGATGCGTGGCGTTGGCGGACGACTGGCCCGAGCGGCCCTTCGGGTCGGCGCCGGCCACGTTGAAATAGCGCAGCACGACATAAGACAGGCTGTGCGCTTTGGCCGCATCCTGCAGCATCCATTCGCTCATGAGCTTCGAGCGGCCATAGGGATTGATCGGATGAAGCGCGATCTCCTCGGGCACGGGCGAGAGCGCCGGCTCGCCATAGACGGCCGCGGTCGAGGAAAAGATGATCCGCTTTACGCCGCCGCGCACGGCGCTTTCCAGCAGCGCGCGGGTCTTCACGGTATTGTTGTGATAATAGCCCAAGGGATCCTGGACCGATTCAGGAACCACGATCCGCGCCGCGAAATGTGCGATCTCGCTCACAGCATGCTCGGCGATGACGCGCCCGACCAGCTCCTGGTCGCCGATATCGCCCTGGACGAACACCGCCTCCGGCGGCACGGCGCGCCAGAATCCGGTCGACAGATCGTCCAGGACCACGACCTTTTCGCCCCGATCCAGGAGTTCCAGCACCATATGGCTGCCGATATAGCCGGCGCCGCCTGAAACCAGTATCGCCATGCGCCCCGTCTCCCTTCCAACCCGCCCCGCGCCCTGCCGTCGCGAAAAAGCATTGACGGGTCGTGAAGCGCTTTCTCCTATAGGGCGTCGTCGCCGGTTGCCAGCCTGCCGGCGTACTGTCGCTTTCCCCTGCCCGCCAACGGCGTTTGCCAAGGCATCAATGGACCTTTCATGACGAAACGCATCCGCAAGGCCGTCCTGCCCGTCGCCGGGCTCGGCACCCGCTTCCTGCCCGCGACCAAGGCCGTCCCCAAGGAGATGCTGACCGTCGTCGACCGGCCGGTGGTCCAGCATGTGGTGGACGAGGCGCGCGCGGCGGGCATCGAGCACATCGTCTTCGTCACCGGCCGCAACAAGGCCGTGATCGAGGATCATTTCGACATGGGCTACGAACTCGAGGACACGCTTGCCCGGCGCAACAAGACCAAGGAGCTGGAAGCGCTGAAGGCCGACCTGCCGGTCGCCGGCGGCACGAGCTTCACCCGCCAGCAAGCGCCGCTGGGCCTGGGCCATGCGGTCTGGTGCGCGCGCGAGATCGTCGGCGACGAGCCCTTCGCCCTGCTGCTGCCCGACATGCTGCATTACAGCCTGTCGGGGAAGGGCTGCCTCGCCGAAATGATCGAGGCCTATGAGCAGCATGGCGGCAACCACATCGCCGTCGCGCCCGTGCCCGAGGACCAGACCCATCAGTACGGCATCGTCGCGGTCGAGGATGCCAAGGCCAAGGTCACGAAGATCACCGGCATGGTCGAGAAGCCGGCCAAGGGCACCGCGCCCTCGAACCTGCATGTCAGCGGCCGCTACATCCTGCAGCCGACGATCTTCAACCTGCTCGCCAATCAGGAACCCGGTGCGGGCGGCGAGATCCAGCTGACCGACTCCATGATCGCGCTGTCCCATCAGGAGAGCTTCCATGCCGTGCGTTTCGACGGCGAGATCTACGATACCGGTTCCAAGATCGGCTTCCTGACCGCCAATGTCGCCTATGCGCTCGATCGCGGCGATCTCGGCCCGCAGCTGCGGGCCGAGATCGAGCGCCTGCTCGAACGCTGAGCGCCGCGCGGCCCTGCTTCCCCGGAGCGAAGGCAGCATCGTGGGGGAGATGAGCCGGTGAGCGATCAGAGCCTCGTCTTCGATCGCGCTCTGGGCCGTTCGCGGCTCCGGCGCGCGCTCGCGGGCGGCTATCCCGATTTCCTGCTCCAGCGCGTGGCCGGCGATCTGGACGAACGCCTGGGTGCCGTGCTGCGGCAGTTCGAAATCGCCGCCGATCTCGGCACGCCGCTGCCCGTCGCCGGGCCCATGCTGCAGGGAAAGGCCGGTCGACTCTGGCGGCTGGCGGAGGCGCCGGGCGCGCCTTGCGATCTCATCGGCGATCTCGAGCGGCTGCCCTTTGCCGCCGGCTCGCTCGATCTGGCCGTCTCGCTTCTGGCGCTTCAGGGCGTCAACGATCTGCCCGGCGCGCTGGTGCAGATCCGGCGCGCCCTGCGCCCGGACGGGCTGCTCATTGCCTGCATGCTCGGCGGACGCACGCTCCAGGAACTGCGGCAGGCGCTGCTGGAAGCCGAGAGCGAAACGACCGGGGGGGTCAGCCCCCGCATCGCCCCCTTCGGCGATCTGCGCGATCTGGGCGGGCTGTTGCAGCGCGCCGGCTTCGCGCTGCCGGTCATCGACAGCGAGATCGTGACGGTGCGTTATGGCGATGCCTTCGGCCTGATGCGCGATCTGCGTGCCATGGGCTGGGCAAATGGGCTGCTCGCCCGGCGGCGGACCCCGCTGCGGCGCGGGACCCTGCTTCGGGCCGCCGCGATCTATGCCGAGCGCTTCGCCGACCCGGACGGGCGCCTGCGCGCCACCTTCGAATGCGTCTGGCTCTCCGGCTGGGCGCCGCATGAGAGCCAGCAGAAGCCGCTGAAGCCTGGCTCCGCCAAGGCGCGGCTGGCCGACGCGCTGGGCGTACCGGAGATCAAGCCGGACCGGCACGATGGCTGAGCGGGCGCCGCGCCAGACCCGCGAGGCGTTCCGCCTCTTCCGCGCTATTCCGACGCGCTGGCACGACAACGACGCCTATGGCCACGTCAACAACACCGTCTACTACGCCTGGTTCGACACGGCGGTGAATGCCTGGCTGGCCGAGAACGGCTTTCTCGACATCGCCGGCAGCGAGACCATCGGGCTCGTGGTCGAAACGCGCTGCACCTATTTCGAGAGCGTCGCCTTTCCCGAAACCGTCGAGGCCGGCATCGCCGTCGAGCGGCTGGGCACCAGCTCGGTCACCTACCGCATCGGCATCTTCCGGCAGGGCGGGGAACTTGCGGCGGCGCAAGGCCGCTTCACCCATGTCTATGTCGGGCGCGCCGACCAGAAGCCGGTGCCGATCGCGCAGCCGCTGCGTGCGGCGCTGGCGAGGTTGAGCGGCTGATCAGGCGGTCAGCAGACCGCAATGCTCGGCGAACGGATCGAAATCGCGATCTTGGTGCAGCAGGTGATGCTTGTGCGCGATGCAGTATGTGGCGATCACGAGGTCTGCCGACTTCCGGATCGTGATGCCGCGAGCCCGCAGCCTGCGGTAGTGCCCGGCGGCTTGTGACGCCAGCTCGGCGTTCAGCATGGGCCGCATGTGGAATTGGCGCAGCCTGGTTTCGATCGCGGCGGCGTGAGCGTCGTCACGGGCGCCACGCAGCACCTCCAGAAGCACGATGTCGCCGACGAGGATCGATGCGGCGCTCTCGACGGCCTGCAGGCGGATGACCGCTTCGGAGGGAGCCCGGCGCAGCAGCGCGATCCAAACGGATGAATCAACCGCGATCACAGGCGCTCGGGATCGGACAGATCTGTCCTCATCTCGTCGAGATCACCTTCCCATCCCAGCCCTGCCAGCCCTTCGAGCGCACGCCTCGCCTTGTGTTCGCGCACGAGAATGCGCAACGCTTCCTCCACCGTGGCCCGCTTGGTCGAGAGGCCCGTGGCCGCCATTGCTTCGGACAGCAGTTTGTCGTCGAGCTCGATATTGGTGCGCATGCGTCGTCACCAGAAGATGTGTATAAGGTGTGTAATTTATACACATTCGATGCAGCTGCGACAAGCGACGGCCGCAAACATTGTCTCGCAGCCGCACACGGGTTATGCCCCCTTCCATCGCCCGCCGGACCGCCAGGAAGCCTGAGCCCGTGATTCCGAACGACATCAAGATCACCCCGCAGCTCGTCGCCGAGCACGGCCTCAAGCCGGACGAGTATCAGCGCTTCCTGCATCTGATCGGGCGCGAGCCTACGATCACCGAGCTCGGCATCGTCTCGGCGATGTGGAACGAGCACTGCTCGTACAAATCCTCGAAGATCCATCTGAAAACGCTGCCGACCAAGGCGCCTTGGGTCATCCAGGGCCCGGGCGAGAATGCCGGCGTGATCGACATCGGCGAGGGCCTCGCCATCGTGTTCAAGATGGAGAGCCACAACCACCCCTCCTTCATCGAGCCCTATCAGGGCGCGACCACGGGCGTCGGCGGTATCCTGCGCGATGTCTTCACCATGGGCGCACGGCCGATCGCGGTTCTGGATGCGCTGCGCTTCGGCTCGCCGGAGCATCTGCGCACGCGCCATCTGGTGTCCGGCGTGGTCGCGGGCATCGGCGGCTACGGCAATTCCTTCGGCGTGCCGAATGTCGGCGGCGCGACCGGTTTCCACAGCCGCTATGACGGCAACATCCTCGTCAACGCGATGGCGGTCGG
>NZ_JBMDWH010000116.1:0-34613 GCF_048595345.1 Allobosea sp. | reverse complement strand
ATCCCGCTCGACGTGATCTGGATCGGCTCCTGCACCAATGGCCGCATCGAGGACCTGCGCACCGTGGCGAAGATCGTCGAGGGCAGGAAGCTGCATGAGAGCCTGGACTACGGCATGATCGTCCCCGGCTCCGGCCTGGTGAAGGAGCAGGCCGAGGCCGAAGGTCTCGACAAGATCTTCATCGCCGCCGGCTTCGAATGGCGCGAGCCCGGCTGCTCGATGTGCCTGGGCATGAATCCCGACCAGCTCAAGCCCGGCCAGCGCGCCGCGTCGACCTCGAACCGCAATTTCGAGGGCCGCCAGGGCTATCGCGGCCGCACGCACCTCGTCTCGCCGGCGATGGCGGCGGCTGCGGCGCTGACCGGCCGCTTCGTCGACGTGCGCACGCTGGGCTGACGAGGGCGGGCACCGGCGTCATTCTGAATCACAGGAGCGACGCCGGTGCCGACCGTTCTGAGAGAAGGACCGTACCGATTCTTCTTTTTCGGAGCCGACTGCATCGAGCCCGCCCATCTGCATGTTCAGCGCGATCGCCTGGTCGCCAAGATCTGGCTCCACGACCTGAGCTTCGCCGACACCGGAGGCTTTTCCGCCAGGGAACTCGCGCGCATAATGGCGATCGTCCGGGAGCGGAAGACCTCTCTTCAGGAAAGCTGGAATGAGTACTGCAAAGGCCACGGATAGAGTCGCGATCCGCAATGTCCGCTGTGACGAGACGATGCTGTTCGTCGATCTCTCGGATGGGCGGACGCTCGGCACCCCTCTGTTCTGGTATCCGCGGTTACTGAACGCCACTCCAACCCAGCGGGACAACTGGGAGTTGCTCGGCCCCGGCATCGGTGTTCACTGGCCGGATGTCGACGAGGATCTTTCACTCGAAGGCATGTTGGCGGGCAGAGCCGCCCCCGGCGTCGTCAAGTGAGCACCGATCCCCGCGAAGCCGCCCGCGCGGCCGAAGCCAAGGCGGCGCTGGATCGCGTCAAGCGAGACAGCGAGACCGTGCTGGGTACCTCTGCCGGCCGCGCGGCCAATCACTTCGCCGGCACCGATGCGCCGGAGGGCGACAGGATCGAGCTCTGGGGCCGGCGCATCGGCCGCTCGCTCTCGCTGCTGGGCGTGATCGTGCTGGCCTGGTGGCTCGGCCACCAGCTGAAGATCTGGTAATGTGGGATGGGCGCTTCGGTGAAGGCCACGGACATCGAATGGACCGCGGCGAAGGCCCCTTCGCTGGAGGCTTTCGAGCTGCTGGCGCAGGACGCCTTCGACCGTCTGCCGGCGGAGTTTCGCGCGCTCTGCGCCGATGTGATCTTCAATGTCACCGAGTTTCCCGAGGGCGACGTCCTGAAGGAATTGGAGGCCGAGAGCCCCTTCGACCTGCTGGGCCTCTTCACCGGCGTCGGCCTGCCGCAACAGGGCTTCGGGCCGCAGACCGGCCAGATGCCGAACACGATCCATCTCTACCGCCGGCCGATCCTGGATTACTGGGCGGAGCATGACGAGAGCCTCGGCTCCATCGTCAGCCACGTCATGATCCACGAGATCGGCCACCATTTCGGCTTCTCCGACGAGGACATGGAAGCCATCGAACAGGCGGCCGGCTGAGCCGCTCTTCATCAAAGGACGAGACCCATGCAGCCTTTCACCACCCTCACCTCCACCCCCGCCCCGCTCAAGGTGGTCAATGTCGACACCGACATGATCATCCCCAAGCAGTATCTGAAGACGATCAAGCGCACCGGCCTCGGCACCGCGCTGTTCTCGGAGATGCGCTACCAGGAGGACGGCTCGGAGAACCCCGATTTCGTCCTGAACCAGCCTGCCTATCGCAAGGCGCAAATCCTGGTGGCCGGCGACAATTTCGGCTGCGGCTCCTCGCGCGAGCACGCCCCCTGGGCGCTGCTCGACTTCGGCATCCGCTGCGTGATCTCGACGAGCTTCGCCGACATCTTCTACAACAACTGCTTCAAGAACGGCATCCTGCCGATCAAGGTGACGCCCGAGCAGCTCGACGCGCTGTTCGACGATGCCGAGCGCGGCTCCAACGCCACCCTGACGATCGACCTCGAGGCCCAGACCATCAAGGGCCCCGACGGCGGCGAAATCCGCTTCGAACTCGACCCCTTCCGCAAGCACTGCCTGCTGAACGGCCTCGACGATATCGGCCTGACCATGGAGAAGGCCACCAAGATCGAGGCCTTCGAGGAGAAGCTCAAGCAGCGCGAATGGGCTTGAACTAAAAGGCGAGGCAGTCAGCAGCCCTCATCCTGAGGAGCCGTTCCTTCGGGAACGGCGTCTCGCGCGCTGGAACGCGGCTATTAAGCCACCAGCCCCTGCATCGGCTTGAGCTCGCCCGTGCCGGGGAACACCTTTTCCGCCAGGACCGGGCCCGACAGCCCGAACAGATCCGCCACCACGCCCTTGGCGACGGCGCGGATATCGGTCGTCGGCTTGAGATCGCGGTTCTGGTAGAGCTGCTCGGGCCTCAGGCCCGGCCAGTCGGCGATCATGCGCCCGCCCTTCACCGCCCCGCCGACGAGGAAGGCGACCGTGCCGGTGCCGTGATCCGTGCCGGTCGTGCCGTTGACGGCCGCCGTGCGGCCGAACTCCGTCACCACCATCACCACTGTGTCCTTCCAGACCGGCGCCAGCCCCTGTTCGAAGGTCGCGAGCGCCCCGTCGAGCCCGCTCAGCCGAGTCGCCAGCACGCCCTTGGCGCCGCCCTCGTTCGCATGCGTGTCCCACCCTTCGAAGGCGAGCGCGGCGATGCGCGGGCCGTCATCGGCGCCGACGAGCCCTGCCGCGCCCTCGGCGATCCGGCGCATGCCATCGACGCTGTCCGGTCCGCCCCCGCCGGCAGGCTTGCCGTCCATGCCGCGCCTCTGAGCCAGGCCTTCCGTCTCGATCGCCTGCTGCAGCGCGGCGGCGAGGCGCGGATCGCGCTGGCCGTAGAGATCGGCGAGCCGCATGGTGAGGTCGGCGCCGGCACGCGCCATGCGCGGCGGCGCCCAGCCCAGCACCGGCGCCTCGCCCCGGACCACCAGCGGCGGCACGACGCCGACGCCGAGCACGCCCTTGCGCGCGATCCCCTCGCCCGCCGGCAGGCTTGCGAGCAGGCGGTTTAGCCAGCCCGTGGCGGTGTATCCCGGCCCCGGCTGGCCGCTTTCGAGCACATCCTGCCCGTCGAAATGCGAGCGCTCGCGATAACCGGTGGCGGCGGCATGGACGATCGCCGCCTGGCCGTTGCGATAGAGCCGCGCCAGATTCGGCATGGCCGGATGCAGATAGAAGAACCCGTCGAGCGGCAGCGCAGCGTCCGGGCCGTCCTTGCTCAGCGCGATACCCTCGCGCAGACTCTGATAGGCGGGATCGCCCAGGGGCGGCACGGCCGAAAGCCCGTCCAGCGCCCCGCGCAGCACCACCACGAGGAAGCGCGGATCGCGGCTGCCGGGCGCGGCATAGGCGAGTTTCGGCACGAAGGACCAGGCGAAGAGCGCCCCCGCCGCGCCCAGCACGGCGCGGCGCGAGGGCGTCATCCGTTCGCAATCATCGTCGTCATGCAGATCCATCGCCGTCACCTCCTCTGGAATTCGGGCGACATCAGCAGCAGCGCGATCGCCTGCGGCTTGGTTTCGGCACGCGCGACGGCCTGCCTCGTCTCGGGCGAAAGCACAGGTCCGAGCGTCTCCTCGCTGAGCCGGCGCGGATCGGGCACCGTATTGGCCACCTGCCGGCCCCAGCCGGCGGCGACGTCGATGCGCGTCTTCATGCCTTCGGCCGAGGCCCAGGCGACATTGGTGTCGGCATAGCCGTTCGGCCCCGAGGGCTGCCAGAAGGGCTGGCCCATCGCAGTCAGCGGCCCGTTGATCTGGCCGAAATCCGGCTGGCGGCCGAGCGCGCGATAGGAGGCGATCAGAAACTCCTGCGGCGAGCGAACCTTGGTCGCGGGCGCCCTCCAGGCCTCGTCCGAGCCGATCAGCGCGCGGTAGACGCTCGGCAGGTCGCCGCCGCTGCTGCGGAAGGTGCTCTCCAGAAGGGCGACGAGCTTGGGCGGCGGATCATCGGCCACGAAATGGCGCGCGAGCTTGGTCGCGATGAAATGCGCGGTCGCGGGGTGGCGGGCGAGATCGGTCAGCGCCGCAACCCCCTGCGCACGGCCGGGCTGGTCGTAGGAACGGCCGAGCAGCGGCGTCGTGCCCGGCTCGTGCAGACCGGCGTTGAAGGCGAAGGAGCCGGGAAAGCCGAGCACGCCCTCCCGCCCCACCACCGTCCAGCCGGTGATGATGCGCGCCAGATTGGTGACGTCCCCTTGCGAATAGCCGCCGGACACGCCGAGCGTGTGCAGCTCCATGATCTCGCGCGCCAGGTTCTCGTTCAGCCCCTTGCGCTGGCGCCGGCCGACCGGCGAGTTCGGCCCGATCGACTGTCGATTATCGAGGAAGTCCAGCATCGCCGGGTGGCTCTCGGCCGCGATCAGCATATCCTCGAAGCGGCCGAAGACATGCGGGCGGATCGCCTCGCGCTCATAGGCCCCGGCCATGATGCGCCCGATATTGCTCTTGGTCGCACCGATGCAGAAATGGTTCGACCAGAACATCACCAGCCGCTCGCCGAACCCCGTTTCGGCCGCGCAGGCGAGATCGACGCGCGCCTTCACCTCGTCGCGATAGGTCCGGTAAGGCAGCGGCGGCTCCTGCGGTGGCGGCTTGGCCGGCTGCGCCATCGCGTTCGGCGCAGGCGGCTGAGCGGGCGCGGGCTGGCCACCGGCAGGCGGCGGGACAGGAGAAGCAGCGGGCGCCTGGGGGCCGAGAGCCATCGCGTTCTGCGCCGGCGCGGCGGCGGCGACCTGCGTCGCGCTCCGCTTGGCCTCCCGCTCCATCCGCTCCTTGTCCTCGAAGGCATAGAGCGAACGGCCGATCTCCGCCGCACCCGAGAAAGGCACGCCCTGCGGCTGCGCCACCGGGCCGGCTGCGATCTCGGCCAGCAGGCGCTCTCTTACATCGCGGAACGCGCTTTGGCCCTGCCCGGCCCGAATTCCGAGGCCGAACCGTTGAAGGGCAATGCCATTCGCGGTCAGATCTCCGCTTTCCGCCATGGACTGAGTCTCCGCTGCGAGCGGCGAGAGCCTCGGCGAAAACTATGGCGAAATGCCGAAACCTTTCGTTACAATGACGCAAGGTTCGGGCGAGGCTCACCATCGCCGGCCCAGCGGGCCAGGCTCGTTCAGTCGAGCAGGATGCTCGCCGTGCGACCGGCGACGAGGCTGCGATCCTCCTCACCCAATCGCCCGATCTTTCGCGGCACCACGTCGAGCGGCAGGGTGAAGAGCTTCCATCTGATCGTGGAGGCGTGCTTCAGCCCGGTCGAGGAGAGTTCCCGGATCGCGTGGTCGCTGTCCCAGCGACTTTCGGCAGCCGTCGTGATCATTGCGGCAATGACGTGCCCATGCGCCGCATTGAACCCGGCACTCGACAGAACCAGAACAGGTCGCGGCTTGCTCTGCGCCAGTTCCGTAAACGGGAACAGGGCGACGCCGATATCCCAGCGGTCGAAGGCGGGCCCGTCAGAGGTCGTCATACGCCTCGCAATCCGCCTTGCTGGTCCATTCGCTCATCAAGGTCGAGACGGCGGCGAGATAGGGGTCCCGGTGCGACTCCTCGCCAAGGTCGATCTCGACCTTTTCACCACGACGCTCCCGGTAAAGCGCGTTCCAGAAGTCCTTGAACGCCTCGTCGGGCCGCAGCCCTGGGGTCGGCCTTCCATCGGCACCGTCACGCATCTTGCGGAACAGCACCGGCTTGCCCTCGATTCGCAGAGCCACCGGCGCATTGGGTTTCAGCGATGTCAGACGACGTGCGATCCGCTCGCTTTCGATATGCTTCAGCCAGATTGTATGATCATTGATGAGAACACGTGCCATGGATGCGCCCTCCGTTCCTATACGGGGGTATACCACCCACCCCCCTTCGACGAGAAGGGGCGGGTTTGCCCAAGCCCCTACACCACTACCGTGATCGTCTCGGCCGCCCGCGTCAGCCCGGTATAGAGCCAGCGCGCCCTGTGCTCGCGGAAGGCGAAGCTCTCGTCGAAGAGCACGACATCGTCCCATTGCGAGCCCTGCGACTTATGCACCGTCAGCGCATAGCCGAAGGTGAATTCGTCGGTGTGCTTGCGCAGCTCCCAGGGGATCTCCTCCTCGGTGCCGTCGAAGAAATTCGGCAGCACCGAGACCTTCACCGCCTTGCCGCCGGTATCGTCCTCGGGCGTCACGCGCATGGTGACGAGGCCCTTCTTGGAGGTCTTGATCTCCTGCACGATCCAGGAGCCGCCATTGAGCAGGCCCTTGCTCTTGTCGTTGCGCAGGCAGACGAGCTTTTCGCCCGCCACGGGATTGGTCTCAGCCCGGCCCATCAGCTGGCGGATGCGGGCATTGTAGTTGCGGCGGGTCTTGTTCATGCCGACGAGCACCTGGTCGGCGCCCATGACGATCTCGGGGTTGATGTCGGCGCGGCGGATCACGCGGCTCGGGCCGTAGTCGCCGAGATCGAGCCGGCCGCCCTCGCGCACGATCATCGACATCCGCACGATCGGATTGTCCGCCGCCTGGCGATGCACCTCGGTCAGCATCACGTCCGGCTCCTGCTCGGTGAAGAAGCCGCCACCTTTCACCGGCGGCAGCTGCGCCGGATCGCCCAGCACCAGCACCGGCGTGCCGAAGGAGAGCAGGTCCCGCCCGAGCTCCTCGTCCACCATTGAGCATTCGTCGATGACGATCAGCTTGGCCTTGGCCGCCGTGCTCTCGCGGTTGAGCACGAAGGTCGGGCTCTCCTCATCGACCCCGCGCGAGCGATAGATCAGCGAATGGATGGTCTGCGCCTCGCCGCAGCCCTTGTTGCGCAGCACGAGCGCGGCCTTGCCGGTATAGGCGGCGAAGACGACATCGCCGTCCACCGCCTCGGCGATATGTTTGGCGAGCGTCGTCTTGCCGGTCCCGGCATAGCCGAACAGGCGGAAAACCTGAGGCTCGCCGGCCTGCAGCCAGCGCGCCACGGCCGACAGGGCGGCATCCTGCTGCTGCGACCAGCTCATCGGGGCAATGCGGAAAGGACCATGCCGCAGACAGGGCCGAGTCGCGGCGCGAAGGCAAGCCCGTCCGACTCGCAAGCGGCGTCCGGATTCAGGCGGCGCGCAGCCGCGTCACGAAGGCCTGCGCCTCCGACTGCAGCGCCGCGATGCGCTCCACCAGTTCGCGCGCGCCGAGCGCGCCCATGCCCGCCTGGTCGACCGATTGCATCTGTGCTTCGGCGATCTCCGCCATGGCCATCGCCGCGGTGCCGGTGACGTTCGAGATGCGGCCCACCGTTTCGCCGAGGGACCCCAGCAGCCGCGCATTGGACCCTACCATGGTGGCGATCTCGGTGGCCGCCTGCTCGACATCGGCGATGCTGCCGCCGATCGCATCCACGGCCGTGGTGGCGTCGGCCAGGGCATCGTCGACCTGCGCGATGCGCCGCACCACGATCGCCGCGGCCTCGGTCGTCTGGCTGGCGAGCGCCTTCACCTCGGAGGCGACGACCGCGAAGCCTCGGCCATGGGCGCCGGCGCGCGCCGCCTCGATCGCGGCATTGAGGGCCAGCAGATTGGTCTGGCGCGCGACCTCGTCGATAAGTCCGATGACGTCGCGGATCTGGCCGGCCTTGTCCTTCAGCTTGGCGAAAAGCTCATGGGTGCCCGCGGCCTCGCGCGTCGCCGCGCTCGCCATCATCGACACCCGGCCGATCTCGGCATTGATCTGGCCGACCGTCATTTCCATCTGGAGCGCCGCCTCGGCCGTGCGGTGAGCCTCCTCGCCCGCCCCGTTGACGGAAGCCACCGCGACCTCCGAGCTGCGGGAAACCTGCGTCGCCCGCACCGCCGCATCCTGGAGCGCTCCACGCAGCACTTCGCTGGACTGGCCGATCTCGGCCAGGAGCACGCCCAGCCGCGACTGGAAATCATCGGCGATGCGGGCAAGCTCGCGGCTGCGGGCCTCCTGAAGCGCCTTTGCGATATCCGCCTCGCTCTCGCGCGTCACCAGCGTCGCGCGGATCACGCTGACCTCGCGGACGGTGCGCGCCAACTGGCCGATTTCGTCGGCGCGCCCGCAATGAGGCACCTCGATCACGGTCTGGGAGTCCGTGGCCCGGCGAATCGCCTCCATCAGCGCGCGCAGCGGGCGCGTCACCTGCATCCGCAAGACGAAAAAGGAAACCAGTCCCGTGATCAGGGGCAGCAGCAGGGCGAACACGATGATGCGGTAGCGCACCATGTCGGCGCGCACGGTGGCCAGCGCGGCCGCCTCCTTCGCCTGCTCGGCCAACCTGTCGCGAAGGCTGGAGGTCGCGACGATGATCTGCGCCGCGTTCAGCCGCGCTTCGTCGGCCTGCGATTCAAGCAGCGCCGCCTTGGCCGAAACCCGGCGGCCGATATCGACGATGCCTTGCTGGAAGTCCAGGAAGGTCCGCAGACGTGCATCGAGGATGGCATTGGCCTTCCGCAGATCGTCAGGTAGAGCGCTGAAGAACTGGGCCCGGGCCGAGCCGACGAGTTCGGTGGCCTCGTCGACCTGGTCGATCGCCACCGCGAGCTCGCTCGCGCTGGCCGTCGCGTCGAGGCGGGCGAGCAGCGAGGCATGCGCGACACGGCTGGCCAACAGCGACGCCGTCCCGGCAAGCTGCATGCTCTCGAAGGCGTGCCGGTCGATGCGCCGCACCTCCCTGCCGCCGAGCAGCACGCTCATCAGGCCGCCAGCGGCCGCAAGGCTCAGCAGCGCGAAGAGCAGCATGATCTTCGCCGTCAGTCCCAGTCGCCGCATAGCCTATCACCGCCGCCAGTCCGCGGGGCTTTTTGCACATGCGAGCGAAGATCCGGTTAATGACCTAACGGCAAGGACAACGAAATCAGAAGGTTAGCCGGGTCAACGGTAGAAAGCCGTTCAGACTCGCGCTTCTGCCGGGCCATATCCGCCTGCCGTCGGCGTGATGACGGTGACCGCCTCCCCCGCCTCGAGCAGCGTCTGGTCGCTGGGCTTCAGCTCTTCGACGACGCCGGAAAGCCTGCGGACCAGCGTCCGGCCGAGTTCGCCCGGCTCCCCGCCCGCGGCGCCGAAGGGCCGCACCTTGCGGTGGGAGGCGAGGATGGCGCAGTCCATCGGCTGGCGGAAGCGGATGGTGCGGCTGGTCCCGTCCCCACCCTTCCACTGCCCCTTTCCGCCGGACCCGGCCCGGATGTGGAAATCCTCCAGCACCACCGGGAAGCGCGTTTCCAGGATCTCGGGATCGGTGAGCCGCGAATTCGTCATGTGGACATGCACGCCCGCGGTGCCGTCGAAGCCGGGCCCTGCGGGCGAGCCGGCGCAGATCGTCTCGTAATACTGGTACCGGTCGTTGCCGAAGGTGAGGTTGTTCATCGTGCCCTGCGAGGCGGACATCGCCCCCAGCGCGCCGAACAAGGCGTTGGTCACCGCCTGGCTGACCTCGACATTGCCGGCCACCACCGCCGCCGGATAGCGCGGCGAGAGCATCGAGCCCTCCGGCACCACGATCCGGATCGGCCTGAGGCACCCGGCATTCATCGGGATCGAATCGTCCACCATCACACGGAAGACATAGAGCACCGCCGCGCGCGTGACCGGCGCGGGCGCGTTGAAATTGTCCGGCCGCTGTTCGGAGGTGCCGGTGAAGTCGACGGTCGCCTCGCGCTTGTCGCGGTCGATGGTGATCTTGACCTTGATCGCGCAGCCCTGATCCATGGGGTAGGTGAATTCGGCGTCGTGGAGCTTTGTGAGCAGCCGCGCGACACTCTCGGCCGCATTGTCCTGCACATGGCCCATATAGGCTTGGACCACATCGAGCCCGAAGGAGCCTATGATCTTGCGCAGTTCCGCCACGCCCTTTTCGTTGGCCGCGATCTGCGCCTTCAGATCGTTGACGTTCTGAACGACGTTGCGAACCGGATAGGCCGCGCCGGTGAGCAGCCCGATCAGTTCCTCCTCGCGGAAGCGGCCCTGATCAACGATCTTGAAATTGTCGATATAGACGCCTTCCTCCTCGATCCGCGTCGCCAGCGGCGACATCGAGCCCGGCGCGGTGCCGCCGACATCGGCATGGTGGCCGCGGCTCGCGACCCAGAACAGGATCTCCCTGTCTTGGCGGTCGAACACCGGCGTGCAGACCGTGATGTCGGGCAGATGCGTGCCGCCATTATAGGGCGCATTGAGGCAGTAGACGTCGCCCGGCCTGATCACCGGATTGTTGGCGATCACGGTCTCGACCGAGCGGTCCATCGAGCCCAGATGCACCGGCATATGCGGGGCATTGGCGACGAGAGCGCCCGTCTGGTCAAAGACGGCGCAGGAGAAGTCCAGCCGCTCCTTGATGTTCACCGAATAGGCGGTGTTCTGAAGCGTCACGCCCATCTGCTCGGCGATCGACATGAACAGGTTGTTGAAGATCTCGAGCATGACCGGGTCGGCCTTGGTGCCGATGGCCGCCTGCTGCACCAGCGCTTCCGTCCGCACCAGAACGAGATGATCCTTGGCGGTCAGTTTCGCCGTCCAGCCCTGCTCGACGACGACCGTCTGGTTCGGCTCGATGATGATCGCCGGGCCGGCGACGCTCTGCCCGGGCTTGAGCCCCTCGCGCTTGACGACGGCGGCATCGTGCCAATCGCCCTTGGAGAAAAAGCGCGTGCGCTGCGCCACCATCGCCTCGCCGCCAGGCTCGGCCGCGCTGGCCTCCTCGAACTTCGCGCCGCCGCCGATCGCCTCGACCTCGACGGCCTCGACCACCAGCCCCTTGCTCTCGTCCATGAAGCCGAAGCGCGCCTTATGCGCGCTCTGAAAGGCCTGACGCATCTGCGCCTCGGGCCCGGCCGCGACCGCGATTGCGGTGTCGGTGCCGGCATAGCGGATATGGGCGCGGGTCACGAGCGCGATGTCGCCCTCCGCCACCCCCTGCCCCGCCACCTCGGCCTGCGCCTCGGCGATCAGCCCCGCGGCGAGATCGGCGATGCGGCCCTGCGCCTGCGCATCGACGGGTACGTCCAGCGCCGCCGTGCGCGTCGCGCGGATTTCGGCCAGGCCCATGCCATAGGCCGAGAGCAGCCCCGAAAAGGGATGTAGCAGCACGGTCTTGATGCCGAGCGCATCGGCCACCAGGCAGGCATGCTGCCCGCCCGCGCCACCGAAGGAATTCAGCGCATAGCGGGTGATGTCGTAGCCGCGCTGCACGGAGATCTTCTTGATCGCCTCGGCCATGTTGGCGACGGCGATCTGGATGAAGCCGTCGGCGACCTCTTCCGCCGAGCGACCGTCGCCGACCTCGGCCGCCATGACGGCGAACTTGTTGCGGACGATCTCGACATCGAGCGCCTCGTCCTGCCCCGGCCCGAAAATCGCCGGGAAATAGGACGGGATCAGCTTGCCGACCATGACATTGGCGTCGGTGACCGCCAGCGGCCCGCCGCGGCGATAGGCGGCCGGGCCCGGATTGGCGCCGGCCGAATCCGGGCCGACGCGGAAGCGCGCCCCGTCATAATGCAGGATCGAGCCGCCACCGGCCGCGACCGTGTGGATCAGCATCATCGGCGCGCGCATGCGCACCCCGGCGACCTCCGTCTCGAAGGCGCGCTCATACTCGCCGTCGAAATGCGCGACATCGGTCGAGGTGCCGCCCATGTCGAAGCCGATCACCTTGTCGAATCCGGCCGAACGGCCCGTCTCGGCGAGGCCGACCACGCCGCCGGCAGGTCCCGACAGGATCGCGTCCTTGCCCTGGAACAGCTCGGCGGCGGTGAGCCCGCCCGAGGACATCATGAACATCAGCCGCGCACCGGTGCGGGCGATGTCGAGTTCTTCCGAGACCTGGCTCACATAGCGGCCGAGGATCGGCGAGAGATAGGCGTCGACGACCGCCGTATCGCCCCGGCCCACCAGCTTGATCAGCGGCGAGACCTCGTGGCTGACGGAGACCTGCGGGAAGCCGATTTCGCGGGCGATCCGCGCCGCCGCCTGCTCATGCGCGGTGAAGCGATAGCCATGCATGAAGACGATCGCGAGCGCCCGGAAGCCCGCCTCATATTGCGCCTGCAGCGCCATACGCAACGCGGTTTCCTCCAGCGCCGTCTCGACCGTGCCATCGGCCAGCACGCGCTCCGCGACCTCGATCACGTCCTCGTAAAGCTGCTCGGGCTTGATGATCTGCTTGGCGAAGATGTCCGGCCGCGCCTGGTAGCCGATGCGCAGCGCGTCGCGGAAGCCTTTCGTGGTCACCAGCAGGGTGCGGTCGCCCTTGCGCTCCAGCAGGGCGTTGGTCGCCACGGTGGTGCCCATGCGGACCTCGCCCACCGTTCCGGCCGGGATCGGCTCGCCGGCTTTCAGCCCGAGATGGTCGCGGATGCCCTGAACCGCAGCATCGCGATAGGCGCCGGGGTTCTCGGAGAGCAGCTTTCTGGCATGGAGCTTGCCAGAGGCATCGCGCCCGATCACGTCGGTAAAGGTCCCGCCGCGGTCGATCCAGAAATCCCAGCGTGCCGCCGTCATGGCTCTCTCCCCGTCGATATCAGCGGGAAAAGACCCCGCTGACGTTTCATCGATAAATCGTCGATGTTCTGTTGACAAGCTTGTTTCGGCGGCTACGATCCCGATTGTGACCGGAAGATGGCGGAGGGGCCAGCGGTCGCGATGCGGCAACGACCGCGAAGGAGAGCCAAGATGACGGCACCGTGCCAGCCCGCCGAGGAGACCCGCCGATGCTGAGGAGAGGGCTGGACCTGCTTTATCTCGCAGCCGGTTATCTCGCCGGTCTCTTCCTCGTGGCGATCTTCGCGCTGATGATGCTCCTGTCGATCGGGCGGGAGATCAATCTCAACGTCCCGTCCGGCGACGATTTCGCGGCCTGGTCGCTGGTGGCGATGGCATTTCTCGGCCTCGCCCACACCTTCAAGAAGGGCGAGATGATCCGGGTCGGCCTGCTGCTGGAGCGGTTGCATGGCCCCGCCCGGCGCGCGGCCGAACTCGTCTCGCTGACGATCGCGGCCGCCTTCATCGGCTATTTCACCTGGCAGGCGGGCCGTCTCGCCTATGATTCCTGGCGCTTCTTCGACATGTCGACCGGCGTCGTCTCCGTCCCGCTCTGGATCCCTCAGCTCGGCATGGTGGCGGGCCTGGCGATCCTGCTGCTCGCCGTCCTGGAGGAATGGGTCATCGTGGCGCGCGGCGGCAAGCCGACCTATGAGCCCGAGCCGCCGCAGACGACCGAAGAGTTGATCGAGCGTGTCGCCCAGGGCGGAGGCGTCTGACCATGAGCCTTCCCGTTCTGTCGATCATCCTGCTCGGCTTCCTCGTCGTCATCCTCGCCAGCGGCGTCTGGATCGCGGTCGGGCTCGGCCTGGTCGGCCTGCTCGCCATGGTGCTCGTCACCGACATCCCGATCGGCCAGGTGCTCGCGACCACCGTCTGGAGCGCCTCGGCCTCCTGGACGCTGGCCGCGCTGCCGCTCTTCATCTGGATGGGCGAGATCCTGTTCCGCACCCGCCTCTCGGCGCAGATGTTCCAAGGCCTGGCGCCCTGGCTGCAATGGCTGCCCGGCCGCCTCGTCCACACCAATATCGTCGGCTGCGGCATCTTCGCGGCCGTCTCCGGCTCCTCTGCCGCGACCTGCGCCACCATCGGCAAGATCGCGCTGCCGGAGCTGAAGAAGCGCGGCTATGACGAGGGCATCAGCATCGGCACGCTCGCCGGCTCGGGCACGCTCGGGCTGCTGATTCCGCCGTCCATCCCGATGGTGGTCTATGCCGTGACCGCCAATGTCTCGGTGCTTCAGGTCTTCCTCGGCGGCTTCCTGCCCGGCCTGCTCGTGATGGCGCTCTATATGGGCTACGTCATCCTCTGGTCGCTGCTGAACCCCTCGAAGGTCCCGCCGCGCGACCCGCCGATGCCCTTCATGGCGAAGGTGCGCCAATCGGCGAAGCTGGCGCCGTGCCTGCTGCTGATCGCGGCCGTCTTCCTCTCGCTGGTGCTCGGCTTCGCCACCGCGACCGAATGCGCCGCCTGGGGCGTGATGGGCGCGCTGGTCCTGGCCTGGTGGAGCGGCACGCTGAGCTGGGCGACCTTCTTCGAAAGCGTGATGAGCGCGACGCGCCTGACCTGCATGATCATGCTGATCCTGGCCGGCGCGGCCTTCTGCACGGCGGCGATGGCCTATACTGGCATCCCGGCGGCGCTGGCGGAATGGGTCAAGGGCCAGACGCTGTCGCCGCATATGCTCGTGCTGGCACTGACCTGCATGTACATCATCCTCGGCTGCCTGATCGACGGCATCTCGATGATCGTGCTCACGGCGGTGATCGTGCTGCCGATGGTCAAGGAGGCGGGCTTCGATCTGGTCTGGTTCGGCGTCTATCTCGTCATCCATGTCGAAATGGCGCAAATCACCCCGCCGGTCGGCTTCAACCTGTTCGTGCTGCAGAACATGAGCGGCAAGGACACTTGGACGATTGCGAAGGCGGCGTTTCCGTTCTTCATTCTGCTGAACGTGGCCGTGATCATCATCACGACCTTCCCCGATATCGTGCTCTACCTGCCCAAGCTCGCCTTTCCTGACCGCTGACCAACGATAACCGAAAGAGGGAATGACATGTTGAACCGCAGGACCCTGACCGCTGCCGCCTTCGCGCTGGGCGTCAGCGCGCTGGCCTTGGCCGCGCCGGCCGCCGCCCAGACCAAATGGAACCTTCCGAACGCCTATCCGTCCGACAACCCGCACACGGAGAATCTGGCGCTCTTCGCCAAGGACGTCGAGGCTGCGACCGGCGGCAAGCTCCAGATCACGGTCCATGCCAACGCCGTGCTGTTCAAGGCGCCGGAGATCAAGCGCGCCGTCGCCTCGGGGCAGGCGCAGATGGGCGAGATCCTGATGTCGCTGCACGAGAACGAGGACCCGGTCTTCGGCATCGACGTCGTGCCCTTCCTCGCCACCTCCTTCGAGCAGGCGAAGAAGCTCTACACCGCCTCCAAGCCCGCCATCGAGAAGAAGCTCGACGCGCAGGGATTGAAGCTCCTGTTCATGGTCCCCTGGGCGCCGCAGGGCGTCTACGCCAAGAAGGACCTCAACACGATCGAGGACATGAAGGGGCTGAAGTGGCGCTCCTACAATGTCGGCACCGCCCGCCTCGGCGAACTGCTGGGCATGCAGTCGGTGACGATCCAGGCGGCGGAGCTGCCGCAGGCGCTGGCGACGGGCGTGGTCAACTCCTTCATGTCGTCCGGCGGCACCGGCTATGATTCCAAGGTCTGGGAGTCGCTGGACCATTTCTACGACGTTCAGGCCTGGATTCCGAAGGACGCCACGCTCGTCAACAAGGCGGCCTTCGCCGCCCTCGACAAGCCGACGCAGGACGCGATCCTCAAGGCCGCCGCCGTGGCCGAGGAGCGCGGCTGGAAGATGTGGCAGGAGAAGGCCGGCTGGTATCTCCAGCAGCTCAAGGCCAAGGGCATGAAGGTGCAGCCGCCCTCCGCCGAACTCTCCGCCGGCTTCAAGAAGGCGGGCGAGACCTTGACCGCCGACTGGCTGAAGAAGGCCGGCGCCGACGGCCAGGCCATCGTCGACGCCTATAAGAAGATGTGAGGAAGCCAGACCCTTCCGGCGTTTCGCGCAGGGAACCCTCTCCCGGAGGGAGAGGGTTCCCTGCGCCCCCTGATCGAACAGATGCTTCCAGATCAACCCTTTCCCGACGAACTCGGCCCGATCGTCTCGTCCGGCCATCTCGCCGCGGGCGCGATGCCTTCGCTGTCGGAGTTCGAATTCGCGCTGAGCATGACGGTCCACGCCTTCCACCGCTGGATCGTGCGCGGCATGGCGGCGGCTGGCCTGCCCGATCTCTCCCCGCTCGACGTCATCGTGCTGCACAACGTCAATCATCGCGGCAAGCCGAAGCGGCTCGCCGATATCTGCCTCGTCCTCAACATCGAGGACACGCATCTGGTGAACTATTCTCTGAAGAAGCTCGAAAAGCTCGGCCTGATGAAATCCGGCCGCAAGGGCAAGGAAAAGACGGTCGCCATCACCCCGGCGGGCGAGGAAGCCTGCCGTCGCTACGCCCAGGTGCGCGAGCAGATCCTCGTCAAATCCGTACTCGCCTCCGGCGCGGACGCCGCCCGCCTCTCCGACATCGCCGCCGCGATGCGCTCGCTGTCGGGGCAATATGATCAGGCGGCGAGGGCAGCGGCGAGTTTGTAATCAGCCGCAATTGGCCGTCCCCGTCATCCCGGACGCAGCGAAGCGGAGATCCGGGATCCATGCCGGAAGCTGGCCGACCGGCGTCCCGGCATGGATCCCGCGTCAGGCCCGGGATGACGGCGCGTGGGTGGGCGCATTAATTGCGTGGCAAGCCGGCCTCGCACGCGCGCAGCGTGCATGCTGCGCCGCAGGGTTGCCAGGGCCACCCGCCTCGGCCACAGAGAGCGCCCCTTCCGGCCGGATCTCATGACCGCCTCGCGCAACAACACCCTCCTCGGCATCGCGATGATGCTGCTCGGGATCCTGCTGTTTTCCGTCAACGACGTGATGGGGAAATGGCTCGTCTCGACCTATACGGTCGGCCAGGTGCTGCTGATCCGCAGCCTCGCGGGGCTCGTCGTTCTGGCGCCCTTCGTCATCAAGCAGGGGCTCTCTCGCACGCTGCGGCCCGAGCGCCCGGTGCTGCAGACCCTGCGCGTCGCTTTCGGCACCGGTGATGTCGCGCTGTTCTATGCGGCGGTCGCGCATCTGCCGCTCGCCGACACCATGACGATCTGGCTGGCCGCTCCGGTCTTCGTGGTGGTGCTGGCGGCGATTCTACTGCGCGAAAAAGTTGGTGCCGCGCGTTGGTGTGCTGTGGCGGTCGGCTTCGTCGGGGTCGCGGTGGCGCTCGGCCCTTCCGCCGCCAGCCTCTCGGCCCCGGCGGGAATGGCCGTGCTCGGCAGTCTGTGCTTTTCCGCGATGATGATCGCCGGGCGGCAGCTGCGTGGCACGCCGGACGTGACGCTGGTCGCCTGGCAGACGGCCGGAGCGGCGCTGATCGGCCTCGCTCTGCTGCCGACCGGCTGGGTCCAGCCCAGCCTGCGCGATCTCGGCCTGCTCTCCCTGCTCGGAGTGGTGGCGATGGTGGCGCATCTGTGCGTCACGCGCTCGCTGAAGCTCGCCGAGGCCTCGGTGGTGGTGCCCTATCAGTATACGCTGATCGTCTGGGCGCTGGTCTTCGGCTGGCTCATCTTCGGCGACTGGCCGACGCCGGCGATGCTGCTGGGCGCCGGGCTGATCGTGGCCGCGGGCCTCGCTCTGCTCATTCTGGAGCGCCGTGGCGCCCGCGCGCCTTGATTTGTCCGGGCGGCATCGCCATCGTCCCTCCCACATCCGATTGCCCCGATGAGGCCGATTCTCATGTCACGCGCCTGGTTCGCCTCCGCTCTGATTTCGCTCGCCTGCCTGACCGGCTTCTCCGCAGATGCCGCAGGCCGGCGCCTGGTCCACCCCGCCGACCGGGCGGAGGAGCGGATCATCGCGATGTATGGCGATCTGCCGGGCTGCGACGATCCGGCCGTGCTGGGCAGCATCACCAGCTCATTCGGCTCGCGCGAGGCCAAGTTCTGGGGCCCGCTCGAAACCCTGTCCTATGACCGGATCGGCCAGCTCGGCTATCGGCCCTGGGGCGACGACACGATTCCGCGCCGCTTCTGCA
The DNA here is from genome assembly GCF_048595345.1 of Allobosea sp. Lineage (GTDB taxonomy): Bacteria > Pseudomonadota > Alphaproteobacteria > Rhizobiales > Beijerinckiaceae > Allobosea. The sequence continues at coordinate 16,859 of NZ_JBMDWH010000116.1, read as the reverse complement.
CCGCCCGTGTGCTGCTGAACAACGGACTGTTCCATCGCGTGGATTATTCGGTGCGCGAGAATCTCGGTCTGTTCGCTCGCGGCTGGAACGTGAACTGGTGCGTGGCCGGGCTCGACCGCGAGCGCAGCTACGCGCCCGACTGCAAGATGGCGCGCCCCTGAGGCCCAACCGATGCGCGCGTTGCCCCGTCGACTCGCCCTCGCCGCGCTCGGCGTTCTGGCGCTGAACGGCGCGGCCGCCGCGCAAGGCTTCGGCTCGCGCAGCGGCACCCCCGGCGATTTCGACTTCTACGTGCTGGCCCTGTCCTGGTCGCCGGGCTTCTGCACGCTCGATGGTGGCCAACCGCGCAACCGCGAGCAATGCGGAGAGGGCGCCGGCCTCGGCTTCGTCGTCCATGGGCTGTGGCCGCAATATGAGCGCGGCTTCCCCAGCGAATGCGGCCCGGCCGGGCGCGTGCCCTCACGCATCGCGCTCGAAGAGACCAAGGGCGTGTTCCCCACCGAGGGGCTGGCCCGCTACGAGTGGCGCAAGCACGGCACCTGCTCCGGATCGAGCCCGACCGATTATTTCCGCGATGCCCGCCGCGCCCGCGACAAGGTCGCGGTGCCGCCGGCGCTAGCCAAGCCGCAGCGCGAGCAGAGCTGGACCGCGATCGACCTCGAACGCGCCTTCGCCGCCGCCAATCCCGGCCTTCGGCCGGACATGATGTCGGTCGCCTGCAAGCGCGGCGTGCTGCAGGAGGTCCGTATCTGCCTGACGAGGGATCTGCGCGACTTCCGTTCCTGCCCGCAGGTCGATCGCTCCGGCTGCCGCAGCCGCGACATCACCGTGCCGGCGCCGCAATAGACTGCCGCTGTTGCCTCCCGCGCGGCCGCGGCCGATAAGCGGGCCATGAATTACCGCCACAGCTTTCATGCCGGCAATTTTGCCGATGTGCTCAAACACGCGATTCTCGCGCGCATCCTGCAGCATCTGAACGGCAAGCCGACTCCCTATCGGGTGATCGACACCCATGCCGGCGCCGGCCGCTACGATCTCGGCGCCGACGACGCTCTGCGCACGCATGAGTGGAAGGACGGCATCGCCCGCCTGGACCGCTCGCCACTCGCGCCCGAGGTCGAGGCGCTGCTCGCCCCCGATCGCGACACGATTGCCGCGATTCGTGCCGAGCATGGCGCCGCGGCCTATCCCGGCTCGCCCTGGTTCTGCCGCCATGCGCTGCGGCCCTTCGACCGTCTGATCGCGGCAGAACTCCATCCGCAGACCCACGCGAAACTCGCCGAGGCGCTGGCGCGCGACGGGCGCGGCAAGGCCCTCGCCATCGACGGCTGGACGGCGCTGCGCGCCAATGTGCCGCCCAAGGAACGGCGCGGGCTCGTGCTGATCGACCCCCCTTTCGAGGAAAAGGACGAGTTCGAGACGCTGGCGCAGCAATTCATCGCAGCCCATCGCAAATGGCCGACAGGCATCTACATGCTCTGGTATCCGATCAAGGACTCACGCGCCGTCTCGACCCTGATCGACGAGGTGCAGGAGGCGGGAATCGCCCGGCTGCTGCGGCTGGAGATCGATGTCGACCGTCCGGCCGCCGCAGGCGGCCTCAGCGCCACCGGCCTGCTGATTGCGAACCCGCCCTGGCGCCTGGCCGAGGAGGCACAGACCCTGCTACCAGCGCTGACCGAACGGCTCGCGCAGGGCCAGCGCCCGCGCTATCTATGCGAGGCGATCCGGCCCGATGGCTGATCGCGCCTGCCCCTCGTTTCGACGGATGACGACGATGCTCGTGCTGCGCTCCTCCCCCGCCTCGCCCTTCGGCCGCAAGGTCAAGCTGGCAGCCCTCGAACTCGGGCTGATGGACAGGATCGAGATCGTCGCCGCCGACACGACCGACCCCAACGAGGCGCTGCGCCAGCAGAACCCTCTCGGCAAGATTCCCACGCTGGTGCTTGAGGACGGCACGACGCTGTTCGATTCGCGCGTCATCGTCGACTATCTCGACCATCTCGCCGGCGGCAATCGACTGATCCCGGCCGGCGAATCGCGCTTCGGCCAGTTGCGCCTGCAGGCGCTCGCCGACGGCATCGCCGATGCCGCGCTGCTCAAGGTCTATGAGGGCCGCTTCCGCCCCGAAACCCAGCGCAATGCCGACTGGGTCGCGCATCAGGACGGCAAGGTGACGCGCGGTCTCGCCGCGCTCGAAGCCGCGCCGCCCAGCTTCCCGGATCGGCCCCGCATCGGCGAAGTCGCGCTCGCCTGCGCGCTCGGCTATCTCGACCTGCGATTCGCCGGGGAATGGCGCTCCAGCCATCCTGCCCTCGTCGCCTGGCTCGATGATTTCGCCGCCCGCGTGCCGGCCTTCGAGGCGACCCGCTTCAAGGGCTGAGCGGCGAGCGGGCTTTCGACCTCGCGCTTGTAAAGCGAAAGGGCGGTGCCGGTCGGCACCGCCCTTTTTCGTGTCACTCTTCGGCTTGGCCGGGGCGAGCCGCTGCTCCTCAGATCCAGAGCGGCATCGCGACAACAAAAAAACCCGGTGGCCAGAGGCCACCGGGTCGTTCCGACATCCCGAAGGATGGTGATCAGAACTTGTAGGACAGGCGGGCGCGGACCACCGAGAAGTCGGTGCCGACCTTGGCGCCGGTGTTCAGGATGCGCTTCTCGCCCAGGTCGACGTAGAGGTACTCGACGCCGGCGATCAGGTTGTTGGTGACAGCGTACTCGAGACCGCCGCCGAGGGTCCAACCGCCGGTGTGGCTGTTGTCCGAGGAGACGATCGTGCCCGGCAGGGTGGTCTTCACGTTGCCATAGGCCCAACCACCGGTGACGTAGGGCATGAACCGGTCGAAGGCGACGCCGACGCGGGCACGGACGGTGCCGAAATAGTCGGTCTTGACGCGAACGAGGCCGAGGTTGCCGCCGGTCGAGAGGTCAGCGCCCTGGATGTCGGCTTCGGCGCCGATCACGAACTGGCCCATCTGGTAGTTGTAGCCAACCTGGCCGCCGCCGACGAAGCCGTTCAGGTCGCCGGTGTTGGTGACCTGGAAGCCGCCATTGGTGTTCACGTTGCCCCAGCCGTAGCCGGCGTTGCCACCGATGTAGAAGCCGGTCCAGGTGAAGGCCGGGGGAACGTAGATCGGAGCGGCAACCGGGCCCTTGCGCGACGGCAGATCGGCGGCCGAGGCGGCGCCGGCGGCGACGAGGCCGAGAACGGCAACGCTCGCGAGCAGAAACTTCTTCATGACAAACTCCTTAGTCGTCGCATTTGCCGGAGGACCCGGCGGGTGATTTCGATGACATCTGTATAGGGCCAGATGCCGGCTTTGTCTGTTGCACCGGAAGCACATCGCCACCGCGAACCGCGGCAGAAATGCGGCACGAATGCGATAACTGGACGCAAACAGGTAAAAATGGGTTAACCAAGCGGAACGGATGGAAGATGGTAAACCGAATACTAATCGAAGACGATTGCGTGATGACGCAATCGCACCCGATCGGCGCAATAACCCCCTCGTTCCGAAAAGGTTCCTGCTGGATCTGAAAAATTGTCGCCGGACGCGCCTTGCCGCTGCACGGCGCGCGTGTTTAAGCAGTGAAATCAAATGGATCACCTGGTCGTGCCGCCGCTCTCCATCTTCATCATCGCGCTCAACGAGGCCGACCGTATCGGGCGTACGATCGAGGCGGTGCGCGGGCTCAGCGACGACATCGTGGTGATCGACTCGGGCTCGACCGACGGCACGCAAGCCGTAGCCGAAAAATGCGGCGCGCGCGTCATCTTCAATGCCTGGCCCGGCTATGGCCAGCAGAAGCGTTTCGCAGAAGAAGCCTGCCGCCATAACTGGCTGCTCAACCTGGATGCAGACGAGGTGGTGCCGCCGGATCTCGCGACCGAGATCGCGGCGCTCTTCGCGGCGGGCGAGCCTGCTCTCGACGCCTATGCCATGCGCATTGCCGAGATCTTTCCCGGCGAGCGGGCGCCCCATCGCTTCGCCTATGCATTGGCGCCGGTGCGGCTCTACCGCAAATCCAAGGGCCGCTACTCCCCCTCGCCCGTGCATGACCGGGTGGATCTGGCGCCCGATGCGCGCGTCGGCAAGCTCAGGGGCACGGTCCACCATTTCTCGGTGCGCTCCCTCGGCGAGCAGATGGACAAGCTCAACGCGTATAGCGATGCCCAGGCCGACGATCTCGACAAGCGCGGCGTCACGGTCTCGCTCCCGCGGCTCATCGCCGAGTTTCCGGCCAATTTCATCAAGGCCTATATCGGCCGCCGCCATGCCCTGCGCGGCGTCTACGGCTTCATGACCGCGATGAACTATGCGTTCTATCGCTATTTGCGCGCCGCCAAGCACTGGGAGCGGCGCCTGCGGCGCCGTTCCGAGAACGGCGATTCACAAAAGCACTGAGTGTCGATCGGGGATAGTGGGAGTCCTCATCCCCGAGCCGGCAGTTGCCTGCCTTGCCGGGCTGAGACGCCTGCTGCGAAATGGTTCCCGGGACCAGCGTCAGACCGCGCCGTCCGGCCTGAAGGGCGCCCGGCCGCTCGCCAGCGCCGAATCGAGCAGTTCGAGCCGGTCCTGCCCCCAGAACACCTCCCCGTCGAGGACATAGCTCGGCGCGCCGAACACACCCGCCTCGATCGCCTCGGCGAGAGTCGCCTCATAGCGCGCGAGGACCTGGGGGTTCTGCGCCTGCTCGAGCAGAGCCTCCCCGGAAAAGCCGGCCCGCTGCGCCGCGGCCGAGAGGGCGGCCGGCTCGCGCATATCCTCCTCGCGCGCCCAGACGCCCGCCATCACGTCGCCGATGAAGGCGGACGGGTCGCACCCTTCCAGCAGCAGGGCGATGGTCATCCGGTCCGCGAGGGACGGGTCGAAGGGGAAGAAGCGCGGCTGCAAGACCAGCTTGAGGCCGCGCCGCTCGCGCCAGCGCTGCAGATCCATCAGGCGGTAGCGCTGCCGCACGGGATGGCGCCTGGGCAGCGGCAGGCCTCCGGTCTCGTCGAAGAGCGAGCGCAGCGGCAGCGGCCGGTAGTCGATGACGCAGCCATGGCGGTGCGCGATCTCATGAAAATAGCTGTTGCCGAGATAGGTCCAGGGCGAATGCAGCGAGAAGAAATAGCGGATCTGCCGTGCCATGCGGGACTCCCTCAGCCGAGTGCGATCGCGGAAATCAGCCGGCCGTAATCCGGCTCGTCGCGATGCGTGGTGCGCCGATAGCTGAAGAAGCGGGCCTCGTCGCCATAGGTGCAGAGCGCGAGATCGACGAAGCGCCCGATTCCCGCCTCCTGCGCCTTCAGCGCGATGAACGCCGGCAGGTCGAACATCATATGCGCCGCCCGCTCCGAGGCGGTGAAGAAGCGCGCATAGGTCGCGTTCTCCGCGCGGAAGCGCTCGACGAATTCCGGGCCGACCTCATAGGCCTTCGCGCTGATCGTCGGCCCCAGCACGGCCAGGATGCGCTCGCGCCGCGCGCCGAGCTTTTCCATCTCCGTGACGGTCGCGCCGACCACGCCGCTGAAAGCGCCCTTCCAGCCGGAATGGGCCGCGCCGATCACGCGCGCCTCGGCATCGGCGAAGAGAATCGGCCCGCAATCGGCGGTTGAGATGCCGAGCGCGACATCGCGCGAGACCGTCACCATCGCATCGGCCTTGGGCCGCTCGCCTTGCCAAGGACCCGTCACCACGGCGACATCGGGCGAATGCACCTGCCACAGGCTCACCAGATGGCTCGGCTCCACCGCGAGGTGCCGCGCCATCCGCGCCCGGTTTTCGGCGATGGCGGCCTTGTCGTCGCTGGAGCCCAGCCCGCCATTGAGCGAGGCATAGATGCCGTCCGACACCCCGCCCTCGCGGGTGAAGAAGGCGTGGCGGATGCCGCTTTCGGCGGCGAGGTCCGGGGAGGTGATGAACATGGCGTCGTCCCGTTCAGAGCAGGCGAAGTCTTGGGCGTCAGCGCTGGTCTGGCAGCCGATGAAGGTCAAATCCGGGCAAAGGCGGCAGATCGGGATGGGCGAGCGCGATGACCTTGAACAGCTCGCCCATGCCGGTCTGGCCGGGCGCGGTCAGCCGCTCGAAGGCCTGCGCGACGGCCTGCGCCTGCGCGGATGCGGCGCTCTGCGAAAGCCGCGCGGCGCGCTCCGCGAGGCCCAGCGCCATCAGGAAATCGCGCTGCGTCGACGGCCCGTTCAGGGCGGCACCGGCGTTCAGGGCCGTCTGCCCCATCCGCTCGAAATCGACATGCACGGTCAGATCCGCCTCGCCGGGCTGCGCCAGCGGATCGACGAAGGCGTGGCGCTTCATCGCCTGCAGCGTGTCGCCGAAACCGGAGCGCGACGAGCCGTAATCGATGAACAACGCGGCTCCGCCGGCGCGGGAGAGATGGGCGGCGATCTGAGAGACGATTTCGGCCGCGATGGCCGGTTGCTCCAGCACGCTGCCGATGGACGCGACGGCGCCGATCGTCTCCTGTGCGGGTGAAAGGCCGAACACCAGCTCGCCCTCCGCTCCGAGCCCGACGAGCCGCTCGCGCCAGCCCTGCTGCGTCATCACGAACTGGTCGAGCGGCAGCGCGTCGAGGAACTCATTGGCGATGACGATCGCCGGGCCGTCCAGCGCCGCGCCGACCGTGTCATGCCAGACCGGGGCCGCCTCGGGCAGCGCCGCCGCCTGCCGCGCCCGCAAGGCCGGACTGGTTTCGACCAGATGGACGCTCGCAGCCTCGCGAAAACCGGGGAGCCGGCGAGTCGCTCGCAGAATGTCGGCCATCAGCGTGCCGCGTCCGGGCCCGAGTTCGATCAGGCGGAAAGCGGCCGGCGCGCCCATCGCCTGCCACAGATGCGCGGCCCAGAGCCCGATCAGTTCGCCGAACATCTGGCTGATCTCGGGCGCAGTGGTGAAATCGCCCTGCCGGCCGAACGGATCGCGGGTCATGTAATAGCCGTGGCGCGGATGGCCGAGCGCCAGCGCCATGAAGCGGGAGACCGGCAGCGGCCCCTCTTCGGCAATGAGCCGGGCGAGCTCAGCCTTCAGCGCGCTCAAGCCACCGCCTCGCGGCGCGCGCGCAGCACCAGCCAGATCCCGGCGATCAGCACCGGCAACGACAGCAGCATGCCCATGGTGATGCCGCCCGACAGCGCGTTCACCGAGGTGCCGAACAGAAAGCCGAGCTGCGGGTCCGGCTCACGGAAGAACTCGCAGACGATCCGCGCGATCGCATAGCCGATGCCGAAGACGCCGGCGACGAGCCCCGGCCGGCGCAAGCAGCCGCTCCAGACCAGCAGATTGACCAGCGCGAAGAGCAGGATGCCTTCCGAAAACGCCTCGAAAAGCTGGCTGGGATAGCGCGGCACCGCCCCGCCATTGGGAAAGACCATCGCCCAGGGAAAATCGGGGGCCGGCCGGCCCCAGAGCTCGCTGTTGATGAAATTGGCGATGCGGCCCAGGAACAGGCCGATCGGCACCACGGCCGCAGCGAGATCGAACACCGACAGCGCTGCATAGCCGCGCCGCCTTGCGAACAGCCACAGCCCGAGCGTGGCGCCGATCAGCCCGCCATGGAAGGACATGCCGCCCTGCCAGATCGCCAGGATATCCTGCGGTCGCTCCAGATAGCGCGGCAGATCGTAGAACAGCACGAAGCCGGTGCGCCCGCCGAGTACGACGCCGAAGGCGACGAAGAGCAGCATGTCGTCGAGTTCTTCGGGCTTGGGCCGCGACAGCCCGCCCCAGAGCCGCTCCGTCGCGACCAGCCGGCGCGCATACCACCAGCCGCCGAGCAGCCCGACGACATAGGCCAGCCCATACCATTTGATCGCGAGCGGCCCGATCTGCACCGCGACCGGGTCGATCATCGGAAAGGGGATGGCGAAAACGGGCATGGCGCAGGTCCGGCGGCGGGCGCGGGGAGATGGCCGCGCGCCCGCGCAATGGTCAAGGGAAAAGGCTGGCCCACCCCGCCATCCCGCGGCTGGGTCGCGCGTGGCTCGCGAAGCCCTCATCTTTCGAGACGTCCCTTCGGCTTCTGAGGACGAGGGCTCGAGCCGGCTGTGCGTCAGACCTTCACGATCAGCTTGCCGAAATTCTTGCCTTCCAGCAGGCCGATCAGCGCCTCGGGCGCATTTTCAAGACCCTCGACGATGTCTTCCTTGTAGCGGATGGCGCCCTCGGCGACCCAGCGCGTCATCTCCTCCTGGAAGGCCTTGCCCTGCGTCGGCACGAATTCGCGCTGGATGAAGCCGCGGATGGTGAGACTCTTCGACAGAATATCCCGCATCAGCAGCGGCAGCCTGTCCGGCCCCGGGAAAGCGCCGGTCGCGTTGTATTGCGCCACGAGGCCGCAGACGGGAATGCGCGCGAAGCTGTTGAACAGCGGGAACACCGCATCCCAGACATGGCCGCCGACATTCTCGAAATAGACGTCGATCCCGCCCGGGCAGGCAGCGGCGAGCTTGTCCGCCATCTGCGGATCGCGATGGTCGATGACCTCATCGAAGCCGAAGGTCTCGCGAACGAAGGCGCATTTCTCCGGCCCGCCGGCGATGCCGACAGCCCGCGCGCCCTTCAATCGGGCGATCTGGCCGACGGCGGAGCCCACCGGGCCGCTGGCAGCGGCGACAACCAAGGTCTCGCCCGGCTTGGGCTGGCCGATGGTGAGCAGCCCCGCATAGGCGGTGAAGCCCGGCATGCCGAGCACGCCGAGCGCGGTGGTCACGGGCGCGGCCTGCGGATCGAGCTTGCGCAGCCCTTTCGCCGACACCGCGGCGTGGCTCTGCCAGCCGGAATAGGAGAGCACGATATCGCCGGGCTTGAAGGCCGCGTCGCGGCTCTCGACCACCTCGGCGACCGTCCCGCCTTCCATCACCTGGCCGATCTCGACGGGCGCGGCATAGGATTTCGCCGCGCTCATCCGCCCGCGCATATAGGGGTCGAGCGAGAGATAGAGCGTCTTCAGCAGCACCTGCCCATCGCCGAGGCTGGGCATGGGAGCACGCTCGAGCCGGAAATTCGCTGGCGTCGGGCGCCCTTCCGGACGCGATGCGAGGACGATGCGGGTGTTTTCTGTCTCGGTCATGGGCTTGCGATCCTCGGCGAGGCGGTCGGGGTCTGAGGCCCCGATATGGGGCGCAGCTTCCCAGCCGCCAGGGATCGACGATCTTTGCGATCGCCAGGGAGCCGCCCTTGCGAGGAGCGAAGCACGGCTTTCAGCCGGCCGGGTTCTCGCCGATCCAGTCGAAGGCCTGCGGCCGCTCCCGGCGCATCCAGGCGGCGATGACGCCGTCGGCATTGGCCGTAGCGTCGGCGAGGCCGTCGACATCGAGATCATAGCGGCAATAGCTGTGGATGCGGTGGAAATCCCGCCGCGCATCGCCGATCGGCCGGTCGCCGCGCGCGATCTCGCGCTGCTCCAGCACCTCCAGCGGACAATGCACGCCCACGAAGAAGACGTCCTGCCCCGCCAGCGTCGCCGCGAGCCGCTTCAGCCAGGCGTCGCTCTCCATGATGTACTCGACGATAAGATCGTTCCCCGCCTCGACATAGGCCAAAAGGGACCGCTCGAAGCCGATGAAGAAGGGCTCGCGCATCGCCCGCCAGTCGAATTCGCGGGAGCGGATGCGCGCCATGGGCAGCACGCCGGAATCGCGCAGATGGTCGATGGAAATATGCCAGAACGGCGTCGGCATCCGCGCTTGCAAGGCCCGCGCGAGCGTGGACTTGCCGCTGCTGGAGGCGCCGTTGAGGAGAATGATGCGGCCTGGGCCGGCCGCCGGCGGGGACGAATCGATCTGTGTCATCGGCAGGCCGCGGAGGTCAGTAAGGCGTCACCGAACGCGCAAAAGCCGGCGCCAAGAGGCACCGGCCTTGAACGGCAGGAGCTGCCGCGTCTTCCTAGCAAAGGGTCTCCCGCGCGCGAAGCCGGAAAACTCCGCCCGCTCGTCAGGACGACGCCTTGGCCCGCTTGGCAGCCGCGCCGGAAGCCTTGCGGGTCGCCGCCTTCGGCGGGGCGGCAGCCTTCGCCGCTGCATCCTCGGCCTCGCGGGCCAGACGCAAGGCACGCAGCTTCTCGGTCTTGAGCCGGGTCTGGTTGGATTCCTCGTCGAGCGCCTGCCAGGAGAGCAGCGCGTCGCGCTTGCGCTGTTCGGCCGTCTCGAACGCGGCCTGCGCCCGCGCCTTGATCTCGTCCAGCTTCATGTTGCGGATCGACATGGCGAAACTCCTTGTGGCGAAAAAGGCGGCATCCAGAGCATCGAACCGAAACTGGACTCCCCTTCACAGACGGCGATGCTCCGGCACGATCCGGAGCGTCGCAACCGCGCCCCGGAAGGCGCGCGGCGGCTCAGGCCGCCGGCGGGGGCACGACGCCCGGACGCGGACGCGCGACGGGAGGCTTGCGCTTGGGGGCCGGCAGCAGCCCGTCGCGCTGGGCCTGCTTGCGCGCGGCCTTCTTCACGCGGCGCACGGCCTCGTCCTTTTCGCGCGCGCGGCGCTCGGACGGCTTTTCATAGGCGCGCCGCTGCTTCATCTCACGGAACACGCCCTCGCGCTGCAGCTTCTTCTTCAGCACGCGCAACGCCTGCTCGACATTGTTGTCCCGCACCAGAACTTGCATGGCTATCCATTTCTCCAAAAAGCAAAAGGGCCGGGCTTCTGATCCCGACCCTTCGATCACCGCTGTCACAGAGCATCCGCGTCGTGGCGCCAGTACATCCGTGGTCGCCTCACATCTCCGGCGCTCTGCGTCGAGCGGCTCGGGCATCGATCCGAAAAGTGGACTTCACCTTCCGGCAAATCCGATGCCCCATTCGATTGTCAGATCGGCGCGCCCATCGGACGCACGATGATCACTCGGCGCGCAGATTATCCGCGGAGTTCTTGCCGGACCGCTTGTCCTGCACGATCTCGTAGGAAATCTTCTGGCCTTCGCGCAGATCGCGCATCCCGGCCCGCTCGACGGCGCTGATGTGGACGAACACGTCCTGCCCGCCATCGTCAGGCTGAATGAAACCGAAACCCTTAGTGGCGTTGAACCACTTCACCGAACCCGAAGCCATCGGACTCTCCTTCCATATGATTTGCCTTGGCCCCATCCCGAAGGATGCGACCGCGTGAATTCGATCAAAGGAAGAAAATCGTCAGCGTGCGGCGCAATGAAGCGCGAACGGCCAAGTCATCAGGCCCGATATCGAGACTGATATTTAGGGGCTCGATCGCAGTTTGTCAAATCCTTCCGCGCAGCGCGACCATTCAGCCTTGTTTATGCAGCGCTTTTCCGCTCGTTTTCGCGGCTGATTTTCTTGGCTGCAACGCTATAGCGACTTTCGGACACTGCGAGCGGGCGACGGATTTTGTTGCAGCGCGTCACGCGCCGTCGGCAGCAGGCCGATCTCGCCTGATCGACTCGCGATCTCCTGACATGACGAAGGCGCCGCGGCATCCTACATGAGCGCCATGAATCGCGACCGACAGGACGATCTGCCCCAGGAGGATTTCGAGGACGAGGAGGATACCCTCCCCGCATCGGAGCCGGCCGTCGATCTGACGGAGGCCGCACCGGGCGCCCTGAAGGCCGGCATCGAGGTTATCCAGCAATTCGCCAAGCACCTGCCGAACAAGCCGGGCGTCTACCGCATGTTCGATCGCGCCGGCGAGGTGCTCTATGTCGGCAAGGCCAAGAGCCTGAAGAACCGCGTCGGCGCCTATGCCCGCGGCATGGCGCATACCAATGCCGTCGCGCGGATGATCGCCGAGACGGCCAATATGGAGTTCGTCACCACCGGCACCGAGACAGAGGCGCTGCTGCTGGAATCGAACCTGATCAAGCAGCTGCGGCCGCGCTACAACGTGCTCCTGCGGGACGACAAATCCTTCCCCTACATCCTGCTGAGCGGCGACCATGAAGCCCCGGCCCTGTTCAAGCATCGCGGCTCACGCCATCGCAAGGGCGATTATTTCGGCCCCTTCGCCTCGGTCTGGGCGGTGAAGCGCACCATCGACGCGCTGCAAAAGGCGTTCCTGATCCGCACCTGCTCGGATTCCTTCTACGAGAACAGGACGCGGCCCTGCCTGCTCTTCCAGATCAAGCGCTGCGCTGGCCCCTGCACCCGCGAGGTCGAGATCGCCGACTATCAGGCCCTCGCGGGCCAGGCGCGCGACTTTCTTTCGGGCCGCTCCTCGGCGGTGAAGCAATTGCTCTCGGCCCGTATGCAGGAGGCGTCGCAGGAGCTGGAATTCGAGAAGGCCGCCCGCTACCGCGACCGTCTCGCCGCGCTCTCGGCCGTGCAGGCCGGGCAGGACATCAACACCCAGGGCGTCGAGGAGGCGGACGTCTTCGCCATCGACGAGCAGGGCGGGCATTTCTGCGTCGAGATCTTCTTCTTCCGCAACCACCAGAATTGGGGCAACCGCGCCCTCTTTCCCCGCGCCGACCGCTCGCTGACGCCCGCCGAAGTGCTCGCCTCGGTGGTCGCGCAATTCTACGACGACAAGCCGCCGCCGCGGCTGGTGCTGCTCTCGCATCCGGTCGAGGAGATCGAGCTGATCGGCCAGGCGCTCTCGGCCCGCGCTGGGCGCAAGGTCGAGGTCGCCAACCCGAAGCGCGGCGAGCGGGCCGATCTGATGGCCCATGCCGTCAAGAACGCCCGCGAGGCGCTCTCCCGCAAGCTCGCCGAAAATGCCGGCCAGCAATCGCTGCTGGCGGCGCTGGGCGCCGCCTTCGGGATGGAGACGCCGCCCCGCCGCGTCGAAATCTACGACAACTCCCATATCATGGGCACGAATGCGGTCGGCGGCATGGTCGTGGCGGGGCCGGAGGGCTTCATGAAGAGCCATTACCGCACCTTCAACATCTCCACCGACACCATCGCCGGCGACGATTTCGGCATGATGCGCGAGGTGCTCACGCGCCGTTTCGCGCGTCTGGCGAAGGAGGAGGGATGGTCCCCGAGCCCCGATGCCGAGAGCCTGCCCCAACCCTCCAGCCCTCATCCTGAGGAGGCCCGCAGGGCCGTCTCGAAGGATGCTCCAGATGGTTCGGCAGCCTCCTCGACCATCCTTCGAGACGCCGCTGAAGCGGCTCCTCAGGATGAGGGCTCGCACGGTGCCCAGTCAGCCTCTCAAGATGAGGGCTCCTCCGGGAAAACGCGCAAGGTGACCAAGCCCCGCAAGGACGTGGACGGCTTTCCCTCCCGGCCCGACCTCGTCATCGTCGATGGCGGCAAGGGCCAGTTCTCGGCGGCGCTCAGGATCATGCGCGAGCTCGGCGCGGGCGATATCCCGCTCGTCGCCATCGCCAAGGGCGAGGACCGCAACGCCATGCGGGAGACCTTCCATATGGAAGGCAAGGAGCCGTTCAAGCTGCAGCCGCGCGATCCGGCGCTCTACTTCATTCAGCGCCTGCGCGACGAGGCGCATCGCTTCGCCATCGGCACGCATCGCGCCAAGCGCAAGCGCGACACCATGACGAACCCGCTCGACGAGATCCCCGGCATTGGCCCCTCGCGCAAGCGGGCACTGCTGCTGCATTTCGGCACGGTAAAGGCGATCCAGCGCGCCAAGCTCGACGACTTGATACGCACGCCCGGCGTCAATGCCGCCACGGCCAAGGCGGTGCATGACTTTTTTCACGATGCTTGATCATTCCGACACATTCCCGGTCTTCCGTGTTGACGCTGTCATCGACCGACTGCTTTGGTGCCCGACGTGACGATTCTTCCAGACGCCATCAGGCGGCGCGGACCCTGGTCTCTGCCGAACCTGCTCACCTACGGGCGGATCCTCGCGATCCCGGCCCTCGTGGCGATTCTGTTCTGGCCGACTGACGACTGGATGCGCTGGATCGCGCTGGCGATCTACACCCTCGCCGCCATCACCGATTATCTCGACGGTTACATCGCCCGCGCCTGGAGCCAGCAATCGGCCATCGGCCGCATGCTCGACCCGATCGCCGACAAGCTCCTGGTCGCCGCGCTGCTGCTGATGCTGGTCTATACCGGTCAGATCCATGGCTGGACCCTCTGGGCCGCGATCGTGATCCTGTGCCGCGAGATCCTCGTCTCGGGGCTGCGCGAGTTCCTGGCGGACCTCAAGGTGTCCGTCCCGGTCAGCAAGGTCGCGAAATGGAAGACGACGGCGCAGCTCTGCGCGCTCGGCTTCCTCGTCGCCGGCCCGGCTGGCGACAAGGTGCTGCCGGCCAACACCCAGATCGGCATCTGGCTGCTCTGGGCGGCGGCGGGGCTGACGATCTATACCGGCTGGGACTATTTCAACGCCGGCATCCGCTATCTCGTCGAGGAAGACGAGCGCCAGCCGTGAGCGGGGCGAGGGTTTTGCCATGAGCGACGCCGCATTGGCCCCAGCGGACACCCGCACCGTCAGGCTGGTCTATTTCGCTTGGGTGCGCGAGCGCATCGGCCTCCCCGAGGAAACGCTCGCCATCCCTGCCGATCTCATCACCGTCGCCGACCTCGCGCGCTGGCTGAAGACCCGGGGCGAGGGCTACGAAACCGCCTTCGCCGACGAGACCGTCGTGCGCGCCGCGCTCGACCGGACGCATGCCAAGCCCGGGACGCCGCTGGGCACGGCCACCGAGATCGCCTTCTTCCCGCCAATGACGGGGGGATGAAGGTGGACGCGGATCATCTCCGTCATTGCGAGCGAAGTGAAGCAATCCAAGAGCGGCAGCGCTCGACGCCCCCCTGGATTGCTTCGTCGGCTCCGCCTCCTCGCAATGACGTCCGATGCCGATGACCCCCACCATCCGCATCCAGCGCGAGGATTTTGACCTCGCCGCCGAGATCGCCGCTCTTTCGCCCGGCCGGGCCGATATCGGCGCCGTCGTCTCCTTCACCGGGCTTTGCCGCGACGAGGCCGGCACGCTTGCGGCGCTCGAGCTCGAGCATTATCCCGGCATGGCCGAGGCCGAGATCGTCCGCGTCGCCGATGAGGCCGCCGGACGCTGGCCGCTGCTGGGTCTGACCGCCATCCATCGCTACGGGCTGATCCGGCCGGGTGAGCAGATCGTGCTTGTGATCGCGGCGAGCGCCCATCGGCGCGCCGCCTTCGAGGCCGCCGATTTCATGATGGATTATCTGAAGACCCGCGCCCCCTTCTGGAAGCGCGAGCACCGCGCCGACGGCACGCTGGGCGGCTGGGTCGAGGCGAAAAGCGAGGACGACGATGCGGCGCAGCGCTGGACGATCTGAGCTTCGCATCGCCCTCCTGCTCGCAGCGATCGGCTGCGCGGGCGCAGCACTCGCCGCCGGGGAAGCCAAGCTTTCGGAGCCGAAGACCTTCCGCGACTGGATGGCGGCCTGTGACAACGTCAAGGGCTGCACTGCCCTGTCTCTGCCGCCGGAAGCCGCGGATTCGATCGCCTATCTGCGCCTCGAGCGCCCGGCCGGGCCGGATGCGGCCCCTCGCCTCATCCTGCGACTGCAGCGCGACGGCAAGACGGCTCCGAAGGCAGTGCAGCTGAAGCTCGACGGAGCGCCCTTCCCGGCCGGTGGCAGGACGCTGCCCGTCACCGCCGATGACGATGCCGCCACCCTGACCTTTTCGGCGCAGGACACCGCCGCGCTGATCGAGGCCGCGCGCAAGGCGACGAAGCTGAGCGTGACCGCGCCGGAGGTGACGGCAACCGTCTCTCTGGCCGGCTCCGTCGCCTCGCTGCTCTGGATCGACGAGCAGCAGGGCCGGCTGGGCACGCCCTCCGCGCTCATCCGCAAGGGCACGACCGGCAGCGCGCCGGCTACCCCGGACCTGCCGCTGGTCGCCGCGACCCCGGTGCCGCCGATGCTCGACATGAAGCTGGGCAAGGCGCAGGCCGCGAAGCTGCGGGCCGAGTTGAAGAAGCGCAAGCCCGATGCCTGCGAGGACGATGCCGCCGAGGCCGACGAGGCCTGGGCGCTCGGCGGCAAGCGCATGCTGGTGGCGCTGGCCTGCTCGCGCGGAGCCTACAATGTCGGCTCGTCCTTCTTCGTCATGCCGGAGAACGAACCGGCCAAGGCAAAGCCCATCCGCCTGCCTGATAGCGATGGCGACGACGGCAACGAACTGACGAATGCCAGCTTCGACCCGCGCACCGGCCACCTCTCCTTCTTTGCCAAGGGGCGCGGCATCGGCGATTGCGGCGTGTCGGGCGATTATGCCTGGACAGGCGCGGGCTTCGTTCGGATGGAGCTGTCGATGATGGGCGAATGCCGCGGCATCCCGTCCGAAGACTGGTTCACCCTTTATCGCAGCCGCAGGCAGTGAAGCGGTTGCCGTTCCGGGTGCCTCGCAGGCGCGAACCCGGAACCCAAGGCGGGGTGAGACATTGATTTTGAGGCGGTCGAAGGCCCGCCAAGCCTTGGGTTCCGGGTTCTTCGCTGCGCGAAGCCCCGGAACGACCATGATCGTGGGCGACGACGAGTTAACAGCGCCGCGAGCGCCTCACCCCGCCTTCGACTGCGGGCGCACCGCCTCCGAGTAATCCTCCATGATCACCTTGCCCATATTGCCGGTGATGAAGGAATAGGGGCCGATCTCGGAGACCAGCGTCACCTCGGCGGCCGAGCCGGTGATGAAGCATTCGCTGAAGCCGTCCAGCTCCTCCGGTCGGATGCGCCGCTCCACCACCTCGAAGCCGCGCGAGCGGCACAGATCGATCACCGACTGGCGGGTGATGCCGTTGAGGAAGCGGTCGGCCAGCGGGGTGTGGATCACGCCGTCCTTGATGAAGAAGATGTTGGCGCCGGTGCATTCGGCGACATTGCCTTCCCAGTCCAGCATCATCGCGTCGGCATAGCCGCCGCGCTCCGCCTTGTGCTTGGAGAGCGAGCAGATCATGTAGAGCCCCGCCGCCTTCGCATGGACCGGCGCGCAGGCCGG
>NZ_JBMDWH010000115.1:0-2881 GCF_048595345.1 Allobosea sp. | reverse complement strand
TTGCCCAGGTCCACCTCGCCGAACAGGCTGGCATAGCCCGAAAACGCCCCGTCGCCGGAAACCCCGGCCAGCGTCAGATCGGCATACTTCTTCGTCCGCCAGACCGGCAGGTCGTCGGTTGTCATGGGTTGCTCCGATGTTTGGGTTGGGAAAGAGCGAATAGCGAATAGCGAATAGGGAGTAGCGAATAGGGAGGGCGGACCGATCATCGCCCGCCGGCCCCTATTCGCTATTCGCCATTCCCTATTCGCTATTCGCTATTCGCTCCCTCACTGCCTCATCCGCTCCGCCGCCCGCGCCAGGACGCCGAGGCCCCACCAGGCCGAGAGGCTCGCCGCAGCCGATCCCGTCAGCAGCACCTCCACCGGCCCGAGATAGCTCGCGATGCCGAGGCGGACAGCGATCCACAGCCCGGCCGGGCCGCCGAAGACGAGCCCGCAGGCGAGGCCGGTGAAGAACCGGCACGCCGCCTCGCGGCGGCTTTTGGGCAGCAGGTAGATCAGCGAGACGGCGGCACCCGCCGACGCCCCGACCAGACGGGCCGTCCACAGCCCGCCGTCGTTTCCGAAGTCAGCCATTGTTAAGCCTTTCAGATTATTATGAAAATCCAGAAGCATCGGCCAACCGGCCGAGAACACGCCGGCTTCTCTGCAGCGGGCGCGGCAAACGCCGAGTCTTTTGAATCCCTTGGCGCGCTTTCCTCGACATCCGATTCAACGCGTTCAGATGTTGAATCCGGATGGCGGCAAAACGATTCAGGTCCTGCGGGCAACGATCTGTTTTTTCGGCGTTTTCGGGAGCTCACCCCCCTCTGCCCTGCCGGGCATCTCCCCCACAAGGGGGGAGATCGGCAGGACGCTACTGACTGCTCACTCAGTAACGCTGGAGATAACCGAAGCATCGCCCCCATCCAATCTCCCCCCTTGTGGGGGAGATGTCCGGCAGGACAGAGGGGGGTGCACCGCACCCTCAAACCTCACCGCCCGCCGCGTCTTCTCGCCCGCACCTCTCTCACAAGCGATCAGACGACCGCCCCTCGCCCCCCTCAATACCCCACCGCCCGCCGTTTCTCCTCGTCCGTCAGGAAACCCGCCGCCCCCACGCGCGCCCACAGTTCGGAGCGCTCCACGGCAAGGCCGCTGACCTGGTCGAGGTCCGGCACCAGCCGCAGCGCGGCCTCGCCTTCCTCGGAAAACCAGTTGGCGAAGGCGGCGGCGGTGCGGCTCACCAGCGGCAGCACCGTCAGCCGCCAGAAGGCGCGGTTGGCCTCCTGGTAGTTGGCATAGGTCGCATCGCCGTGCACGCCGATCAGCATGGGCGGCACGCCGAAGGCGAGCGCGATGTCGCGCGCCGCGCCGTTCTTGGCCTCCACGAAATCCATCTCGCGCGGCGAAAGGCCCATCGCCTTCCAGTCGAGCCCGCCTTCCAGCAGCATCGGCCGCCCGGCACGCGCCGCGCCCGAATAGCCGTCCTCCAGTTCGCTCTTCAGCCGCGCATACTGGTCGGGCGAAAGATTGCCGCCCTCCTTGGGCTGGTAGACGAGCGCGCCGGAGGGACGCGCCGAATTGTCGAGCAGCGCCTTGTTCCAGATCGCCGCGGCATTGGAGAGATCGAGCGCCATGGAGGCGGCCTCGAGCGGCGCGAAGCCGAGCTGGTCGTCGAGCGGGTGAAACAGCCGCAGATGCAGGATCGCCTGCCCCTCGCCCGCCGCCCCGTCGCCCGCGCGGTGACGGCGCACATGGTTGCCGGTGCGGTATTCATAGGCTTCCGGCCAGCCGTCGCGCCCCTCGACGATGCGTACCCGGTCGGGCCGCAGGAGGTGCAGTTCGCGCAACTCGTCGCCCACCCGCACGCCCTCGACGAAAGCGTTGCCGGCAAGCAGCAGGTGCCCGTAGAGCGTCTCGAAGAAATCCGTGCCCGCCATGCGCCCGTTCGGCCGTGACAGCAGCGTAAGACGCGCATCGCCCGGCCGCTCGCTCTCGCCCTCATAGGCAAGCCAGGGCACCGAGGCGGCGGCCTCCGCGATCATCCGCACCGCCCGGTGCGCGATCGGGTTCTTCATGAAGCCCTCGCGCGACAGCGAGGCATAGGACCGGCTCGACCAGTGCGCCCGCCCCTCGGCCGTCAGCGTGAAGAAGCCCGACGCCTTGGTTTCCGCCGGCGCCGCACGCCGTCGGGAGAAAATGGATGGCAGTTTCATGATGCCCTCGGTTCGTTGCAAAATGCGGTTCGTGCAGGGAAGCGCCCCTCATCCCCCTGCCGGGACCTTCTCCCCGCAAGCGGGGCGACGGGGCAGGTCGAGACGGTCTCCTCCCCGTTGAAGGCGGTTTTCTCCGGGAAAACGGTCCTCCAATCCCCTTATCCCCGTCGGGGAGAAGAGGGCGGCAGCCGGATGAGGGGGGCAGCACCGCCGCCGCCTACCCGCCCAGCGCGGCGAAAAACGCCCGCCCGTACCCCGCCACGCGCTCGGCGCGGTCCAGTCCGTTGATGATCCGCCGCGCGCCGATCCAGTCGGCGCGGCCGGGTGAAAAGCAGTCGGCCAGCCGCCGGCCGGTGAAGGCCCCGCGCAGCATGCCGACGACGAGGATTTCCACCGACACCGCCATCTCCATCGCCCGCTCGGGGTGCTGCACAAGATCCACGCCGATCAGCGATGACAGCCGTTCGTAGTTGTGCCGGTGCGTGATCTGGACCAGCCCGCGCCCGAGCCAGGTCCTCCCGTCGACGTCGCGCCGCCAGTAGGGTGCGGAGACCTGCGGCAGACGGCCCTCGGCAAAGGCCCGGTCGAGGCGGGCGATCGCGGTGCCGTCGCTCGCCGCGAAGGTCTCGCGCACCGGCTGCATGCGCCCGCCCGTCTCGTGATGCGCCGTCGCCAGCATAT
>NZ_JBMDWH010000114.1:0-2691 GCF_048595345.1 Allobosea sp. | reverse complement strand
CGTGTAGCCGATGTTCTGGTTGACGAGCTGCTCGTTCCAGGGCTCGCCGACGCAGAAGCAGTCCATCGTGCCGACCTTCATGTTCGCCACCATCTGCGGCGGTGGCACGACGATGACCTTGATGTCGGTGTCGGGGTCGATCCCGCCGGCCGCGAGCCAATAGCGGATCCACAAATCGTGCGTCCCGCCCGGGAAGGTCATGGCGGCGGTCAGCTCCTTGCCGGCGGCTTTCTTGCGCTCGAAAGCCTGCTTCAGCGGGGAGGCGTCCTTCTGGACGTTGAGATCCTTGTATTCGTTGGCCACCGAAATCGCCTGGCCGTCCTCGTTGAGGTTCAGCAGCGTGTACATCGGCAGCGGCTGGCCGTTCTGCATCACCTTGCCGGTGGTGTAGAGATGGGTCTTAGGCCGCAGGATGTGGCCGCCGTCGATGCCGTTGTTCTTGAAGCCGAGCGCCATGTTGTCGCGCGTCGCGCCCCAGCTCGCCTGCTTGGAGATGTCCATCTCGGGCAGGCCGTGCTTCTCGAACAGCCCCTTCTCCTTGGCGATGATCAGCGGCGCGGCATCCGTGAGCGCGATATAGCCCAGCCGCGTGCCCTTTACCTCCGGCCCCGCGCTCTGGGCGAAGGCGCCGGAGGGCAAGGCGCTGCGGGCGGCCGCGAGCAGCGCCGCGGTGCCGGACAGCTGGAGCAGCCTGCGGCGGCTCGGCTTGGATGGCAGGAAATTCGCCCCGATCTCGACCTTGCTCATCGAATCTCTCGCTCTCGTGAATCGGTGAAACGGCCCTCCCGAACGCGAAAAAACGCCGCGCGAATGCGCCTTGGACAGGCACGTTCGACAGCGTCGTTGCTGTGTTCCGAATTCGGGAGTGGCGCGGGCAGCGTTGGCCGCGTGGCGATAGCTTTACAAAGATCGTGCCAAGAGCCCGCTTTCAGCCTGCGCTTTGAATTTCAATAGCTTGCAGGATGAGGGCTCTGGAACGGCAGGGCGGTTGCGCTGCACAATCACTGCGCTTTGGATCAAAAAAGCGGCAGTCTTCAGGGTGCCTCAGAAAGAGGCGGGCAGGAAGACGCTCCGCGCTTCGCCTCTCGCGCTTTCGCTCTGCCGGAGTTGTCCGGCCAGGGACATGCCGGCGAGCACCCAGTCGGCGTCCGCGGGGTGGGTGCGCAGGGCGGCCCGGTCCAGCTTGAGGAAACGGTCGATCTGCCGCGGCGCCCGTCCGCCGCCCTGGATCAGCTCCCCGCTCAGGATCCGCTCCAGCAGCGCGGCGGGCAAGCCGAGCCTGTCGTGCGCCGCCAGATGCTGCGCCATGCGCGGGATGTTCTGCGGCTGGCAGGCCCAGTCGCTGGCGGCGAGGATCGCGGCGGTCAGCTTGGACACGGCTGTAGGCCGGTTCACCGCATCGTCCGCACGCCAGGCCAGAACCTTGTCATGGCAATCGCTGCGCAGATCCACGCTTGGATGCAGCATCGCGCCGACGCCCGCCGCGACGGCGGCCGCGTTCCAGGGCGCTCCGGCGCAGAAGCCGTCGACCCGGCCGCTGGCCAGGGCTTCGACGGTCTGGGGCGGCGGCACCACCTCGAAGCGCACATCCTCGCCCAGCGTCAGCCCGCCCTTCGCCAGCCATTCGCACAGCAGATAGGTGTGCATCGAGAAGCCGAACACGGCCGCGAAGGTCAGCGGCGGCAGGTGGGAGCGCCGGCGCGCCTCGACGATGCCGGCCAGAGCCCGGGCCGAGACCGCGGGATCAGCGAGATCGCCCTGGGCATGGCGGCTGAGCTCCTCGAAGCGGCGCAGCGAGACGGTGATCGCCGCTCCGTCGCGGTTGAGGCCCATGGGCACCGCCATCGGCGCCTTGACCCCGCCGATGCCGAGCGTCGCGGCGATGGCGGCCGGCCCCAGCATATGGGCGGCGTCGAACAGCCTGACGTTCAGCTTGTCGCGCAGATTGGACCACGACACCTCCCGCACGAGCTCTAGCTGGAGGCCCTGTTCCTCGGCGAAGCCCTCGTCCCGGGCGAACACGACCAGCGCGCAATCGACCAGCGGCATGAAGCCGACCCGCAAATGCAGCGTCGTCATTTCAGCATCTCCGCGGCGGTGATGAGGGAGCGGGCGATATCGGCGAGCTTGCGCTTCTCGTTCATGGCCGTGCGCCGCATCAGCGCATAGGCCTCCTCTTCGGAGAGGCCCTTCATCCGCATGACGATGCTCTTGGCGCGGTCGATCATCTTGCGGTCTTCCAGCTGGGAGCGGGCTTCGTCGAGCTCCTCGCGCAGCTTGCGGAAGGCGTTGAAGCGGCTGATGCAGGCCTGCAGAATCGGCTGCATCCGCTCCTTCTTCAGCCCGTCGACGATATAGGCCGAGACGCCGGCTTCCACCGCCGCCTCGATCGAGGCGGAGTCGGACTGGTCGACGAACATGGTGATGGGCCGGCGGACATGGCGGCTGACCAGGAACATGTCGGCCAGGGCATCGCGGCTGGGATCTTCCAGATCGATCACCACGACGTCGGGGTCATGGGCCTCGATCGCCGCGACGAGGCCCGTCGTGGCCGAAAGATGGATGAGGTGCCGGTAGCCCGCTTCCCGGAGGCCTTCCTCGATGATCGCGGCCCGCACCTGATTGGCGTCCACGATGAGGATGCGAAGATGGGGCTGCATGCCTGCCGGAGAATCCCGCGCGCGGAGGTAT